>DAOOUZ010000001.1:0-58732 GCA_035369785.1 Candidatus Cryosericum sp.
GCCATTATCGGCAGTTTGCTGCTTGTGCACGATGACAATATCCCCGGGTACAATGTGCTCGTCGATCATGGAGTCCCCCTTGACCTTGAGCCCGAAATAATCTGTGGTCGCTGGCGTCGGCGGAGTCACGAACATCCATTTCTCGATATTCTCCTCGGCCAGAATAGGAGTTCCTGCAGCAACAGTGCCCAGCACTGGAATCATGAGCGAGGGTGTAGCGGGGGTACCCTTGATGAGGTCGGGTTGAGGGAGGTACCCTTTGCGCTCGAGTGTCTTGACGTACATGACAACCGAGTTCAGGGAATTGAAACCAAAATGCCGGCGTATATCTTCCAGGCTTGGACGGAATCCCGTCTGGCGCGCACGCGCCTCGATGAATTCCAGTACTGCCCGTTGCTTGCTGGTCAGTTCTTCCATCGCTCATCTCCACAATAGTGTAGGTACTACAACTGTAGTGTATACACTATCTAGAAAATGCAAGAGGGTAGAGCAAACGGACGGCAGGGTTCGAGAAGCGATCTGCTTGATCAGGAGCTTTGTTTCGGGAGTGGTGGAGCATTTGTCTGCCACTCTCGCAACAATCTGCTGCAGAGGCTGAACGCCTCCATGCCAAACCTCTCTCCGCATGCTGCAAGCAATCCGGCAAACGCTGCCTCCGCCTGCTCCGAGCCAACTGGCAGGGACTGAAGAATTCGGTCGGTTTCCCTGGCACGTGCCTCGAGCGGCTGGATGGCGGCCTGGACCTCTTGCATGCGTCGAGCGTAGTCGTTGTCCACCGCAGTCGCAAACAGGCGGAAGGTCCAGAATGCGGAACCTGCATCAAGGTGGTCCGGGTCAGCAATGGCATAGGGAGCCGGGTAGTCAGACCCCGCTTGTATCATGGCCAGGGGATACCATGGAGTGTAAGGCAGCTCATCGGGGATTCCCGAGGCGCGCCATGCTGTTACAGAACGGGCTTGCGGGGTGCTGTCTTTGAACTCGGTGATGGAAGAGTCCTGCGTCGTCCAGACGGATATGGGGCGCATGGTTGTCTCAGTTACATTTCTGTGAAAGCTTCCTGGCAGTTCCAGAGCCCGCTGGATATCGTGGCCATAAGGAATGACGCTGCGCAGACAGGCCGCTATGTCACCGATGCCCACAGGATGCTTTGGAACACATGAGAACGGCAGGTCGTCGAGTGGAAACTCCTGGCCTGTGAGCAGAAAGAGGCCGGTTTGCTGGCGGCTTGTGCTCATCGGGGATGTATTGACGTCAGGCGGGCCATAGACGTTCTTGAAGTCGAAAGGCATACCAGCCGATGGGTCGTACCAGCCGCGTTCTACAGCGTGAGCTTCCAGGTCCGAAGATGCCAGGACACGGCCTGTGTCTGCGAGGTTGACTGTTCGTGAAATGAGGTAGTTGGGAAGGACGATGACAGCACTATCCGGCACTCGTTCGGCCAGCCACTGGTGGCCTCCGGGAAGCTGGAGAATCCATGCCTCGTTGTGGTCAGCAATCGTAATGATGCGGGCGTCGCAATAGCCCCAGGTTTCCACAAGCTGGCCTGCAATCAGGACGCCGTCACGTGCCGAGTGGGCCTGTTCAGCAATGAGCAGCGGAAGGAGGTGACCGATACTCCCCTGACTGAGCTCCGGCTGAACTTCGCGTGTCCCTGAGGCGCTGTCACAGCAGATACTGACGCCTTTGCTGTTCAGAAAGCTGTCGCCAAAGTCCTGGCCGGCCAGTTCTGTCCAGTCATATGCCAGGCTTTCGGCAGGGACAGGCAATACCAACGGAGTGTGCGGTTCACGGTATACGCAGGTTCCGTCTCTGAGAACTGTGGCAGACGGATGCTCGCTGGCGTTGACGATATGGTGCCGGACCGCCAGCCGGTGCGCATCATCTTCGTTGTGGCCCACAACGACATGTCCGGACTCAGATGCACCTCTGCCGACAACAATAGTCGTGCAGTCAAGTTCCTCGGTGGAAACGTACCGCATGCCCATCAGTTCGTGGTCAGTCTGGCTAGAGCACCGGCGATCCGATTGAGTCCTTCCTGCAACGTGGATCGTGGGCACGCGATGTTCATGCGTGCGAAGCCTTCCCCGCCGGGGCCGAACACATAGCCTTCATCCAGACCCACCTTGGCCTGCGCGCGCAGGAAATCCGAGAGCTGCAGTGTGCTCATGCCGAGTGTGCGAAAGTCCAGCCACATGAGGTATGTTCCCTCCAATGGAGTGACCTTGATCTCTGGCATATGGTCCTGAACAAACAACTGTACAAAGGTAACGTTCCCCTCAATATAGTGCAGCACCTGGGTGAGCCAGTCATCGCCGTCCCGGAATGCCGCCTCGAGCGCGACGTAGCCAAAGGGCGTAATGTTTCCGACGGATCCGCTGATGCGTCGTTGCATGGCTGCCCGCAGCCTGGGATTGGGGACAATGATGAAACTTGTCGCCAGGCCGGCGAGGTTGAATGTTTTTGATGGCGCCATGCAGGTTATTGTCTGCTGTTCGAGTTCAGGGCTCACGGTGGCTAGAGGAAGGTGCCGTGCACCATTCAGCAGGAGTTCGCAGTGGATTTCATCAGAAACTACGATAGCGTTGTGAGCCAGCGCTACCTCGCCGACTGCTTGCAGCTCGTCTCGTGTCCAAACTCGGCCAACAGGATTGTGCGGACTGCAAAGAATAATCATCTTAGTGCGCGATGGTGCGTGGGACATGCCAGAAACTGCTGGTTGAAAGAGGCTGTTCAGGCCTTCGATGTCCATCACGTACTTTGTCCCATTCCGCCGCAGTTGATTTACTGCTACCTGGCAGCCATTTTCTCGAACAGCTGACCAGAATGGATAGTAGACAGGACTCTGAAGAACAACTTCGTCTCCGGGGGATGTGAAGGAGCGCACTGCTGCATGAAGGGCAGGTACGACGCCAGGGGTAAACAGAATCCAGTCAGGGTCTACCTTCCAACGGTACTTTCTCCAGAGGCGTTCGGTAATGGCCTCGATTGTCGACGGTGTGGGACAGGAGTAGCCATAGCACTCATGTTGTGCGCGTCGGACCAGCGCCTCGGTAATCGGCCTCGCAATTGGAAAATCCATGTCGGCAATCCACATCGGGAGGATGCCCTCGCCGAATGTCTCGGCTGCCTGGTCCCACTTGACGCTGCCTGTGTTGCGCCGCTCAATGCCTCGATCGAAGTCGTAGTTCATTCCCTCTCCTCGTTTTCTGCCTCGTGGCGTGTGCTTTCCATCAACGCATGGACAGTATAGCTGCGTTTCCAGCTAGCGTGGCAGCACTCGTGCAACGCTGAAAGCCACAAGGGTTGCCATGACGGCCATGCCTGCGCCCACGCACACCTGTGCGGGCGAGTGCTCCTTGATGCTGACCTTTGCCTTGCCAACTACCAGAAGGAGCAGAAATGCGAGGGCCCCCGGCCACCCATAGAGGATGGTCAAGGCAGTTGCCGGACCAGCAATGCCTGCACCGTGCCCCGATGCCTTGTAATGGAGAAGGTTGACCAGACTCAATCCGATGACGGTGAACAGGTACGACAGCATGAGCGCCAGGTTCTGGCGGGACGACCGAAAGAAGACGAGCATGACGACAGTGCCAATCACGTATCCTGCGAGGCTCGTGATGAAGCCAACCTTCCGCTCTCCTGCATAGTCGCCTGGGTGGCGAATCATGTAGAACCAGGCACTCAACGGAATGAGACCAAGACACAACACTCCCGTGAGACAAGCGCCCAGGTTCCTGTAGGCCGGGCTCACAGCATATACCAGGATGAACGTCAGGATGGCGAAAACTGGAGGGTCGAGCAGAAATGTGACCAGACGCATACGCCTCTTTTCGGTAAGCATTGGGCACTCCTTTTGCTGGGATGACGACTCAAGTATAGACAGAAATCGTTGATGTGGTGCCAGGAGCATATCGTTTGGACGATGTACCGGAGCCCGGTGCTGAATGCTGCAGGGTCGACCGTTCTCAGCGTCGGGTAACGCGCACCTTCTCTACCTCATCAATGGGGACTGCCTCTGTGTGCGGGATGGTGTACCAGGTCGTCCGCCGATAGACGAGCACAATGACATTGAGCAACGACCAGAGGTACATGTACAAGGGAAACCCCAACGTCGCCAGCAGGTCACCTGCCCAGTTCTTCTGTTCGACGTGGAGCAGGACACGGGTCAGAAGAACTGTCGCTGCATATCCCACGGCCGTTCCTATGGCAGACGAGACGACAAAGGTGTGAAACGTAGCCGGCGACACGGCACTGAGCGCAAAGAGGACCATGCCACTCGCTGTCGAGAGACCTGTGATGACGACACCCAGGTCGTAGAGGATGGCGTCCGTCACCCTGTGGTCTCCATGAATGAAACTCCGGAGGAGCTGAGGCAGGCTGGTAAACATGGTCTGGAAACTTCCAACCGACCACCGGTAATGCTGGCGCACCGACTGCCACACTGTCTCTGGCTGTTCATCGTAGAAAATGGCATCCGGCGCATAGGCGATAAAGTAGCCCCGGGCGATGCTGTTCAGGCTGAACTCGATATCTTCGCAGATGGACCGTGTCTTCCATCCATCCTCGCCCAACACTCCCAGCTCGAACATGAAGCCCGTGCCACCAACAGAGCAGCAGGGCAGGTGCATGCGTGCCCGAGGGACGTAGAAGCAGCGCGTCTGAAGCAGCCAGAAGATGCTGCCGCAGCCGGCAATCCATGAAGAAGACGGGTTTTTGCCAAGACGACGGCCGGTAGCGATGTGATTCCCGGCGCTGAGCTCGCGGTCCATCGCCGCCAGAAACTGTGCATGGACAACATTGTCGGCATCAAACATGACACATGCATCGTACCGGTCCCGCCATTCGGACAGACAGCGATCGAACACCCATGTTAGCGCGTGGCCCTTCGTCTGATGCTGCAGGTCATGGCGTTCGAACACGGTCGCACCCATGGCCCGGGCTGCATCAGCCGTGCGGTCAGTGCTGTTGTCGGCGACGACGAACACATCGAACAGGTCGGCTGGGTAGTCCTGTTGTCGGAGGCTCCCAATGAGCTCACCTATCACTCTCTCCTCGTTCCGTGCGCAGATGAGCACCGCAAAGCGGTGACGCGTGCCGGAGTTGCCTGGGACTGGCGGGGGACTCCCGAACATGTGGAGGGCGATGAACGCCATGTAGGCCCCGTAGACCGCCGACAGTGCCAGGACTGTTTCACACACGATCCGAAGAACGTCAGCGCCCAAGAAACTCGTCCTCCGTGGGTGATGCCTCGGCAAACGGGGCGCTGCCCCCCTGTGGCGGTGTCTGGAGGGAACGGAAGCCCTCGTGAATCTCACGAATCAGCTCTCGCCGCTCTGCCGGCGAAATGCTCGTCTCTTGTACCGTTACCTGGATGAGGAGTTGTGCTTCTGCTAGCCGCAGGAAACTCCGGTACTGCCGTTGCCACGCCTCCCACAGATGCTCGCGGAACAGGAACTGCCGGATGATGTCGACGGCCTGAAGGTAGTCCCGGATATTCTTGGGACCGAAGTTGCCCGTTATGCTGGTTCGACGCAGACAGTAGTGGTAGTAGGGCTTCTGAACCACAGCGACAGTCCGAGCTCGCAGGAGGACTCTGGGCATGGTCGCAATGTCTTCGTAGTAGATAGCTGGGAAACGAATGTCCTCAGCGGTAAACAGTTCCCTGCGATACAACTTGTTCCACGCAAATGCCGGCAACCGCAGCAGGTTGAGGGAAGCCTGTGCAGCCTCCTCCCCCGAAAGACTGCTCTGTAATGTCAGCAGAGGAAAGGGGACGCGGAAGCCATTGGGAAAATCCACGAAAAAGTCGCAGATTGCAACATCTGCCTGGCGAGCTTCGGCGACCGAGACCAGCCCGCCAACAAACCCTGGCTCGACGTAATCATCAGAGTCAACAAGGGCGACGTATCTGCCGCTCGCCATTCTGATACCGTTGTTGCGCGCAGCCCCCAATCCCTGATTTCGCTGGTGAAGCGTTTGGATGAACGGATATCGCGCGCCATAGTCATCAATGATGGCTGGGCATCCGTCGGGCGAACCGTCGTCCACGATGACCAGCTCAATCGGGCGGTAGTCCTGAGCGACAATGGAATCCAGGCAGCGAGGCAGGTACTTCTCGACGTTGTATACGGGCACGACAATACTGACAACCGGGTTTGCCATGGTTCAGCGTACTCTTCTGGGCAGCGCCCTGTTTCTGGTCATCACACCAGGCATCCTGTCCCCGCGGTACAAAACAGCCGGTCGTGTACAATGGATATCGGGCATCATTGCGTGTCACCGCTTCCGGCCGATGGTCCCGCACAACGGGCGTCATACAACCGGTCCTCTCAGTTCACAAAGTGGTTCTGTTGAGCAAAGAAAGTATACTGACTTTCTACCACGTCGTATGAAAGGGGTGCGTTTCCGATCGTGACAACAGATGCGGCTACTCGTCTTGTGCTTCTTGACATCCTTCTCTACGCTGCATTTCAGACTATCCGCATCGGGACAGATCGCCTCCTTCCGGCGAGCTGGATCAACCCAGATTCCTGGTATTTCAGGCCAAAGACATGGGAGCGGGGCGGACGGTTCTACGAGGACCACTTTCATATCAACCGATGGAAAGATCGAGTTCCGGCGGTCGACGGATTCAATGCCGTTTCCAAGAAGAGACTTGGAGGTGTGTCGGCAGACTACCTGCGACAATTCGTCGTCGAAACATGCCGTGGGGAGTCTCATCACGTGCGAACAATCGTCGAGACAGCCGTCTTTGCCCTCTGGAATCCACCATCCATCTTCTGGGCAGTCTTCATCATTGGGGGTCTGTGCCAACTTCCTTTCATCATGGTACAACGCTACAACAGGCCTCGGCTTGAGGAACTCCTGGCAGAGGTCGCGCGTAGCAAGCGGGCCAGTTCTGTCAGCGTCTCTGCCTGACCATCGCGTGTTGCTCTGGGATGGAGGGCAGGCACCGCAATAGAGACCACAGTATCCGTGCAGGAGAAATCCAGAATCGATCATCTCCTCTGCGCTCGTGCCCGACGTCTTCGCGTATCATCTGAAAGCCTCGACGGCGCTCGCACCCGGGAGGTTACGACCGGGTGCGAGCATTCTCCCAGGACCCGCCGTTATGATGCGGGCCCTGTGATCGTAATGGTCTTCGTGGGCGCTTCCCACTGGACATCGGCGCCGAGCTGCTCGGCGACGAAGCGTACGGGCAGCATGGTCCGGCCGCTAACGATGAGCGGGACGACTTTGGGGTTCGTCGCGTCGATTGGAACGTAACTGCCATTGATCCGGGCCTGGCTCTTCCCGATCCAGAGCTCAAGAACCGTACCATTCAGCGAGATTGTCACCTTGCGATTGGACGGGCTCCACTCGACAGTAGCTCCGAGTGGCTCCGCGACCCACTTGATAGGCAGCAGCGTCCGGCCCTCGATGATCTGTGGCGCCACGTCGATGGTCGCGGATGCTCCATCGACTGACATCTGTGTGCTTGCCACATGCAGCACGAGCTTCGTCTGGTGCGTCGGAGGAGGCGTTGCTGCGCGAACCGCAAAGGACTGAACAGGCGACCAAGCAGACGCAAGAACAGCGCCCACAGCGCGCACCCGCCAGAACGTCATACCTGATGTCGCGAGATCTGCACGGCCAAGCAGAGCCGACGTACCTGAGACACCGTGCTTGTCCAGGATGAGCTTGCCGAAGTCCGCGCTGGCAGAAGTCTGCACGTCGAATGTTGTGCCATCGCCGGGAACGGCAGACCAGGCCAGCGTGACGGATCCGGCATCGACCGTCGAGCCCGCGGCCGGCTGGGTTGGCACCGGCGACGCAGGTGTGACCAGATCGCTGGTCCACATGACGGTATCGCTGCTGCCGACGGCCACAAATCGACCTGCGCGCGCTGCACACCCGTACAGGATCTCCCTGGTCGGTGATGGCAAAACGCTCCAATGCGTAACGTCGGAGGAGACGACGGTTGTGCCTTTGTCCCCCACGGCCACGAGCAAACCATCCTGTGACGCCACAGCAAACAGTGCGGTCGTCGTTCCCGACTTCTGCTGTGTCCACGTCACGCCGTCCGTCGATGTCAGGAGGGTTCCGTTCCCGCCGGCGGCGGCGAACCTTCCGCCGACCCAGGCAACATCATTGAGGTCAGCCGTGACGCCTGTTGCAACCTGCTTCCAGGAGTGCCCGTCAACAGACGTCGCTGCGGTCCCGTTCCGCCCGACAGCAACGAAAACGCCAGCGCCAAACGCCACGGCATCAACGTCGATGTCCAGCCCCGTCTCCCCGGCCGTCCATCCCTGTCCATCGTCCGATGTCACGACGACGTGGTTATCGCCGATGGCCACCACGTGGCCCCCGCCTGCCGCAACGCTCGTGAGTGTTTCGTCTGTCACGGGTTCTACCACCGTCCATGTCGTGAGGTTCGAGGAGGTCATGACCAAGCCAAACTCTCCAACCACCACAGCGCCGACGGGGGTCGAAGCGACGTCCCACAGCCATCCTGAAGCACCGGTAGGACGTCGCTGCCAGAGAATACCATCATTTGATGTCTGGACACGCCCGAGCTCACCGACTGCCACCAGGCCCGAGGCGGTGTCCGCGACCGCCGTCAGCGTCACATCTTCGCTGGAGCTGTCGACCGTGCCTGCCCAGGTCACACCGTTATCGTACGACAGCGATATGCCGCTCATCGACGTGGTCGCCACAAACGCACGGTCATCGCCGTAGACGCACATGTAGTCCTCGTGCATCAGGCGACTTGCCGCGGAGTTAGTGCCTCCGCCCTTAGTAGTTCCCGTATTACCCGAGGTCGCCACATTCCAGGATGAGCCATCCTGCGAGACGGCGATCGTCTGAGCATCTCCGACGGCGACAAACACACCGCGGGCGAAGGCGACTGCCCGGGCCGGCTCTCCGGCGAAGACCGGAACCGAGGGGGTCCACGCCAGACCATCCTCGGAGTACCATACCTCTCCGTCACTGTCCGCGACAGCAACGAAGCGACCATTGCCGTAGGCAATCTGCGCGAGCCACCTGGACCCGCTGGGCTCGCCGATAGGGACCGGTGTGGAAGGATAGATCGGGTCCACGCCCGCAAGCTGGGTGATCGGGATGCACGTGACGATGGTCCCGGCAGACTTCTTGCCGATGTCTGCTCCCATGACGACGAGCGTGTCGCGCCCGCCAGCCGCGCTCCAGTACATCAGGTTGGTTTGTGCTGGCACTCGGCGTGTCCAGACATGGCCGTCCGGAGATGTCAGGATGGTTCCGTTGTTGCCTACCGCCACGAACTGGCCGCTGACCCGCACGACAGCCATGAGCGAGTCTTGGGTGCCACTCTGCTCGACCGTCCATGTGTGGGCGTCTTCTGACCTCAAAATGACCCCGTAGCTACCCACGGCGACAAACACACCATCCCCGTGGCGGCGCTGTACAGGTCATCCTGCCACTGCTCGTAGTACTCATTCGTCCGGGGCACCTGGGGATTGACCTCGTGCTGCCACGTCACGCCGTCGGGCGAGCTATAGACAGCTCCGTTGAAGTTATCCTCGGTCCCGACGCCAACATAGGTCCCTGCTCCGCTCGTCATGCCAAGGATCACGGCGTTTCGTGCGGACGTTCGGTTGGTCCACCGCATACCGTCGGGCGAGGTCTGTGCAGAACCACTGTCGCCGAATGACACGAGCAGCGACCCTGTCCACAACATGCCCCTCACCCAGCTCGAACGCTTCCAGATGTAGCTCTGCTGCCACCTCAAGTCCTTCCAGGACGTGCCGTCGGTGGAGCGGAAGTAGAACACCGCCCAACGCGTTGGAACGTCGTAGGTCTGCAAAATGGCGTCATGGTTGGCTGCAAGGATGAACGCATCGCCCGCATAGGCGACAGCGGCGAACGTCAGATCCTCGTACGCGGCCTCCTGCCGGGTCCACGTCAGACCGTCCGACGACGTCAAGATGAGCGATCCGCCGCCCGCGGCGACGAACTTGTCCTTGCCCCAGGCAACGCTGTACAGGTCTTCCTGAGCGGCAAACGTGCTGTCCTGCCAAGTGAGGCCGTCTGCCGACGTGATGATTGCTCCATCCTGACCCACGGCGACGAACCTTCCGCCACCCCAGGTGATGTGGTACAGGTTCCTATTCACCGGCGCTGTCAACACCGTCCAGGCGACGCTGTCCGTCGACCGCACGATCGTCCCATCTGCGCCGACTGCCACATAGACACCATTTCCATATGCAATGCCAGCAAGCCCGGCGTCTACCGCAATCTCCCGTTGGTCCCATGTACGCCCATCGGCCGACACGTACAACGTCCCTTCATCTCCGACGGCGATATAGCGGCCCGCTCCCCAGCAAATACCGTAGAGGTCCTGGCTTGTGAACTGATTGATGGACTCCCAGTGGGCAAGATCCCTGGAGACTGCCACCGCACCCCTGGTACCGACGTTCACCATGAGGGCGCCGTTGGTTGCTCCATCCGTGTACGAGATGTTCTGAGCCTTCTGCCCTGCGAGATGCCATACGGAAGCCGTGTCAGCAGCGCTCGCGACTGCCAACGGAGATATGATCTGGAACACGAGTGCGATCATGAGAAAAATCGCGAGACAGATGTCTGCAACCATTTCACGATGCCTGTAAAGAACCATACCTGCCTCCCCTAACGTATGCAATCGGCCATGCTGCTAGCAGCAGTATAGACAGGTAAGCACGTACATCTAGACGCTGGGTTTAGCAAGCAGAAAACTCCAGTGTGAATGTGGTCGTCTTTCCCGCGCAACCCAGCCGGGTGGCTGCCGGATCGACGCGCTGCAGTGCAGCCCTGGCAGAGCCTCTACCAGCCGTCGCGACTGTGTAGACACCGGGCTGAAGGGTCGCTTCGTACGGCACGCATGCCGCGGCCCACTGCTCGCTGCCGCCTAGCCGGAATGCCAGACAACCAAACCATGCGGAACCCGCCTGCATTGCGACGACGCGTACGAGTGCGAGAGGGGCACCCAAGTGCTCACGGGCCGACGTGCGATGCCAGAAATGCCCGTGGAGGAAGTGAAACGACTTCTATCGGAACTGCGCAAACTGAAGAGCAAAGTCTTCCAGGAATGCGCACTAGTCGACGTGCAGCCGGAACAGCTGGAGGAAATCAGGGTTATCCTCGCAGGCTTCATGTCCTTCTTTGAGAGGCAGGACCGGCAGAGGCAGCAGGGAGTCATGCATAGGTTCATTCGCCGTATCGACGTCGGAGTTACTGACATAGTTGTACAATGGCGATTCTCGGAAACCGACTGCGTAGTCGGGCGGTCTGAAGTGAGTCCGAAAGCGAGAAAGAAGGGTGGTGGTCGTGTGGTGGAGATAAGGAGGATTGGTGGGTCCTCACGACTCTCTGTTCATGCGCTAGTTAGCGCACTTCGGATGCGGTCGGCGGAGGCAACTCGTGCTTCGCAGGCGCAGGTCGAACGACTAGGAGCCCGCCCCAGGTAGAGCGGCGGTGATCTTGTGATGGAGATAGAGGCCCACGAACGCGCTCCCGAACACCCGCCCGACCCAGGTGCAAAAGCAGTTGTGGACGCATTTGCAGATGCACTCTTGAGGGTTTGTTGTTCCAAGGGGTAGGTATGTTGAGATGGGAAGGGGGGAGAATGACCTGTAGCTCATTATTGGCGCTAGCGTATGGGCTGAGCTTCGAGCCGAACCCGGAGCGAGAGAAGGCTTGTTCATCTCCGGCGCCAGGGCAGGTCCCGGGAGCGCCAGCACTTCCCAAAAGATCTTCTGGTCCGTTTGCAGTCCCCTCCCGGCCTCGTTCACCATCGCCCCTGTGACCGGCGCCTTCGGCACGGCCATCAACGCTCCAGGGGAGGGGAGGCGCTGCGGGGGGATGCCGCCGTTCCAGTCGCTTGGGAGACGACCGGCACCGTCTCGCTTCAGGTTGCTGCCTGTGCGGTCTACTACTCCGTCGATGGTTCCCTCTCCTGGGAGCTTGCCAGGACGACCGCTGCAACTCCCTTCGCCTGGACCGTTCCCCTCTGCCTCTCCTCGGCCCGCAGGCTCATGGTCGTGGCACGGGACGCCTACGGCGCTATTCTCGGAGGAGCTTCCTCCCCCGCTCCCTTCACCATCGCTCCGAGAGCCTCCTCTGATTCTCACCTGACCAGCCTGAGCCGATCAATCCCCGGGGCGGAGTAGGTATCTATTCCCCTGCGCTTGCGCATTGCATTTGTCGTCGACAGCGATATGCTTTACATCACATAGACCTTAGGAACCTGTGAGACAATCGTTGACATCGACGGCATATGCTTGTAGCACTTCTGAGAGGGGAGAGGAATGAGCAAGCATCAGCAGTGTGTCGCTTCCATCCTGATCGTGACGGCAATCGTGCCTGGTTTATTCATGCCGATGCTGCTTGTACACACGAAGGTCACGGTCGCCGCCGAACCTCCCCAGGTCAAGAGAGTCCATCTTGACACTGCAGTAGCGACGAGCGCGCATCTAGGGGGGTGATAGTCATGGGGAGGAAAGCGAAATGAGGAGATGGCTGCGGCTGTTTCTGGTCAGTATCTTGATTGCAGCGGTGACTTCTGGGAGCGGCCTCGGCCTCGCCCAAGCACACACACCTGCTGAGCGTGACGCGGCGTTCTCTGTGGCGGCTGTGCAAGCCGGCGGAGCAAACCCAGACCTTGTTCGCTCGTTTGTCGACGACAGCGGACGTCAGGTGGATGAACTTGTGATATCGGGCAGGCCGCCCGCTGTGAAGGCACAGGTGGCGAGTGATCCTGAGCCCCGTGTGGATGGGAGTAGAAACGCCCTGACGAATGTGCCAGCTTTTGACTGGTCCTACGGGTGTTCAGCGACAGCTGCAGCTATGCTGTTTGGGTACTATGACAACACCGGGTATCCGAACATGTACACGGGGTCCACGAATGGCGGGCTATGCCCCATGACCAATGCCGCATGGGGTTCTGGTGAGTGCCCTATCAGCGCATCTCATGAGGGCATCGATGGACGTGCAACGAGGGGACATGTCGATGACTACTGGGTGGAATATTACAGCACCGCTCAGGATCCATACATTGGCCATTGGTCTGAGCATGCCCCCCTTGACTGCGCGGCGGATTTCATGGGCACGAACCAGTCCAAGTACGGCAATAGCGATGGGAGCACTACGTTCTACTTCAACTCGAGTGGCCTTCCTCTCTCGGATTACGTCGCTCCCGATGGGAAGATGGACGGTTGCCACGGCATGCGCCTTTCGGCAGAGTCCCACGGGTACACGGTTACGGCGAACTTCTCGCAGTACATCGATGCCGGACCGCTCGGGAAAGCGGGCGGATTCACGTTCAACCAATTCAAAGCCGAGATCGATGCCGGCAGGCCCCTGATTGTCCACGTGAAGAACCATTCAATGCTTGGATATGGGTACGATAGCACGAATCAGACCATCTATGTTCATGACACGTGGGACTACTCGTCCCATACAATGATCTGGGGTGGCACTTACTCTGGTGACAACCTGCAGCAGTACGCCGTCACTGTCATTCGCCTGGCTCCAGCCGGTCCCAGCCACACCTTGAAGACGTCCGTTTCACCCGTTGCCGGGGGCACGATCGTGGAGTCCCCTAGTCTGTCCTCATATCCATCTGGAACGGTTGTGACGCTCACGGCCGTCGCTGCCACTGGCTATGCGTTCTCCAGCTGGTCTGGCGATGTAGGCGGTTCGGTGAACCCAGTGACCATCACGATGGACGCTGACAAGACCGTGACGGCGACATTTGCGACAGTCCCCACATACACACTCACTGTTGCGCCATCAGAACACGGAACCGTTACGCGCAGCCCTGACCAGACCGCGTACAACGCGGGGAGTGTTGTCACGGTACGGGCTGCTGCCGCTCAAGGCTATGCTTTCGGCGGCTGGTCTGGAGACCTGAGTGGGTCAGCGAATCCCACGACGATCACGATGACCAAAGACAAGAACATTGCAGCAACGTTCACGGCGCTGCCCTCGTATACGCTTACGACGACGGTGTCTCCTGGATCCGGAGGAACGGTTTCCCGGTCACCGGCGGGATCGTCGTATCTCTCAGGTACTACTGTCACCCTTACGGCTTCGGCCGCCGCCGGCTATACGTTCACGGGCTGGTCTGGTGACCTGACAGGGTCGGCGAACCCCGCGACGCTTGTGATGAACGGTGACAAGGCAGTTACAGCCGTTTTCGCAGCCGACACATCCATGTTCGCGCTGACAGTGAACATCACGGGCTCAGGAACGGTGGCGAGATCCCCAGACCAGTCCTCGTATCTTTCGGGAACGTCCGTCACACTTGTGGCCACTCCTGCAAACGGCTACGTCTTCTCGGGCTGGACCGGCGATCTCACTGGAGCTACGAATCCTGCGACGATCACCATGACCCGGAACAAGGTTGTCGGGGCAGTCTTCTCGGCGATACCTGCATACCTTCTCACATTGACGGTTTCACCGCTAGGTGGAGGTTCGATCACCAGCGATCCAGACCAGACCTCGTACTTTTCGGGAACGGTCGTCACGCTTACTGCCATCCCTGCCGTCGGCTATGCGTTCAGCCATTGGTCAGGGAACCTCAGTGGTACGTCAAACCCTGCGACGATCACGATGACAGGCAACAGAGCCGTAGGAGCGGTCTTCACGGCACTACCAACATATGCACTGACAGTGACATCTTCGCCGCTGGCGGGGGGTTCGGTCGAGAAGAACCCCGACCAATCGTCGTACTTCTCCGGCGCGATCGTGACCCTCTTGGCAGTCCCTGCCTCGGGATATGTTTTCACTGGCTGGTCTGGAGGGCTGACAGGACACACGAACCCGTCGACCATCACAATGAATGCAAACAAGAGCGTGACCGCCATGTTCGCTGTCGCGCCTGCACGCACTCTGAAAGTGGGCGTGGTAGGATCCGGCTATGTCACAAAGTCACCGAACCTCTCCTCATATCTCTCCGGAACCTCGGTTACTTTGACGGCCGTACCTCTTCCTGGCTATGCATTCACAGGTTGGTCCGGGGACCTCACAGGTCTGACGAACCCGACGACGATCGTGATGGATGTCGACAAGTCGATCACCGCAACGTTCGCTGCCGTTCACACATACGCGCTCACAGTCACGTCATCAGGCCGTGGTACGGTGGTGCGTAGCCCTGATCTGCCTTCGTACTCCCCTGGCTCGACTGTCACCCTCACTGCCAGCGCTGCAGCAGGCTATGCTTTTTCAGGCTGGTCCGGGGACCTCACAGGTCTGACGAACCCGACGACGATCGTGATGGATGGGGACAAGACCGTAGCTGCAACCTTCGAGGTTGTCCCTCCTGGTTCGGTGAGCGTGGTCGCGACATTGGATGGAGAGCCCTGGTCTGGAGCCGTGCAGTTCAGCTTGAATGGTGACTCGTCAAGCATCACCGGGTCTTCTGTGCCTTTCCGGAGAGACGGTGTGGCCGTGGGGTCGCTCAGCATTGATGTGACAGGAGGCCCCGGGGGGAAGGTTCTCCGCTATGTTCCATCCAGGATCCAGGAGGTGGCCTCGAACGCGGTCACCACATTCACTCTCCAGTACTGGAGTGAAGCTAGTATGCCCGGCGACGTTACCATCACTGCGCCGCTTCCGGGAGATGTCGTTGGTGACAGCATAGACGTGGAGGGTACCGCGTATGGAACCCCGCCCTCGGGTAGCCTCCTTACCGTTACGGCGAGGACTCTTCCATCGGGAACGCCGGTACTAGTTGTCGATAGCATGCAGGTGGATCCCGTTGTTCAGATGTGGTCGGGGACTCTGGCTGCTTCTGCCTTGGGCCTTACTGAGCCCTGTGATGTCGAAGTGCTTGCCAGCCTCTCTGGGTTCCCTTTGGGGACTGAGACACGAATCACCATTCATTGGGCCCCTGAGAGCGCTCGCGTTCTGTCGCTGAAGGCAGGATGGAATCTGGTGGGGGTGAGTTCATTGGCACCTCTTGCCGCGGTGCCCGGATTCCTGCAGTGTTTTGGCTACAGAAATGGGTGGTCGGTTTTGGGAACAGCAGACGCAATGCAACCCGGTTTCGGCTACTGGGTGCAGGTGGCCGACGATGTTGATGTGGTGCTGCCCGGCTTGGAGGCAAGTAGCCCTGTCTCACTGGACTACGAGGCCGGTTGGCAGCTCTTGGGGAACCCCTTCGACATCCCCCTTCCCGTCACGAGCATCACCAACCATACTTTCATCATGACCTGCTACTCGTATGATGCGGGCTGGGGTATCGTCAACCCAGCTACGGACAGTCTCCAGCCAGGCAAGGGGTACTGGGTCAACCTGTCTGCTGCCACGACCCTGACGCTCATGCATCCCTGATAACGGCAATAGACCAACATGCTGAACTATCTCCTCTCCCCTGGAGCAATCCGGGGGAGAAGTTGTTTGTGGGAGGACCATCCACCACTGGATGTGGAGACGCAGGTCGTATGCAGGCCGACGATCCATCTACGGGTCTACGGGAGGGGGTGGGCGAATGCGCTACGACAGGGCGAAGAGGCAGCCTCCGAACCATCGACGTTCCACCCAGTACTGACGTCGTCGTGTCGGAGCATACATGGACAGCTTCACCCTTGGCATCGACGCTATGGGCGCATGTGGGCCGCAAGCGCGCGGTCGTCGGAACCTGGGGGTGATGATGCTCCAGCGCACTCCACGGAACAGATCCATGGCCGGATGGAGATGGACTCGGAAGGTCCCGTGCTGGCAGAAGTGGGGCTGGAAACGCAGTGTTTATGCACTTGGTGGAGATAGGGGGGCTCGAACCCCCGACCTCCTGCATGCCATGCAGGCGCTCTCCCAGCTGAGCTATATCCCCACGTGAAGGAGTCGTACCGACAAAGTATAGCGGGAAGAGTAGAGGTGTCAACCACCGATGCGCACTATGCAGAGCGCCGCGGCGCGCTACTATGACTCTTGGGTCTGCTGTTGGCAGGGAGGTGCCCATGAGAGCAGTAGTACAGCGGGTGACCAGTGCAAGCGTCAGTGTGGACGGCAAAGAGGTTGGGCGTATTGGAGGTGGGCTGCTGGTGCTGTTGGGCGTTGCTTCGGACGACAGCCAGCAGGATGTTGCGTACATGGCTCGCAAGCTCATCGGGCTTCGCATCTTTGAGGACAAGGGCGGGATGATGAACCGTTCCATCATGGACACAGGCGGGTCAGTACTGGTCGTCAGTCAGTTCACACTGTATGGCGATGTCACGCGCGGCAACAGGCCCAGTTTCACGCGCGCGGCGAAGGGCACCGTGGCCACCAGTTTGTACGAGGACCTCTGTTCTGGTTTGAGAACGGCAGGCTGCGACGTGCAGACGGGAGTTTTCGGAGCCCACATGCTGGTGACGCTGGTGAACGATGGCCCGGTGACCATTATCATCGACAGTGCCGAGCGAAGGTCACAGATGTCATCGTAGTCGCCATCGAGCAATGAACAGGGGGCCGGAGTGTGAACTCCGGCCCCCTGTGGTCAGTCCGAACAGTATAGAGGGTTTCAGCGCGACGCGTTGGCGTGGGCTACGGCTGTCTCCATGACGGCAAATGCTTCATTCAGCTGGTCATCGGTAATCTCAAGCGACACAAGCATGCGGATGCAGTTTCCATAAATGCCAGAGCCGGCGACCAGGACACCATTTCGCACACATTCCTTGATAATCTCACCGTTGAGTTGAGTGGCAGGCTCTCTGGTAGTACGGTCCTTGACGAATTCTATTGCCTGCATGGCACCGATGCCACGGACGTCCCCGATGATCTCATACTTGTCCTTCCAGACATCCCAGTGAGACCGGATAAGCTTGCCAAGAGCGACTGCGCGGTCCAGCAGGTGTTCATCCTGAATGATGTCGATGACCTCTGACGCAGCGCGGCACGCGACGGGGTTGCCCACATAGGTGCCACCAATGCTGCTGCCTGGTAGCTTGTCCATGATGTCCTTGCGGGCAATGACAGCCGAGAGCGGCATTCCTGCCGCGAGGGACTTTGCCGAGCAGATCATGTCAGGAGCAACGTCCCAGTTTTCAATCGAGAAGAACTTGCCAGTGCGGCCCGCCCCTGCCTGGATCTCGTCCGCGACGAGAAGAATGCCGTATTTCTTGGAAACCTCGCGGAGCATCTCCAGGAAGCCGTCAGAGGGAACTCGGAACCCGCCCTCTCCCTGGATCGGCTCGACGACGATGCAGGCAACTGTAGAAGGGTCCACATAGGTCGTCAGGAGTCTCTCCCATTCGTCGACCTCGATGGTCGGGTGATACGGGGTAATGAACGGCATGCGGTACACGTCAGAGGCAAACGGACCAAAACCGACCTTGTAGGGCTTCGCCTTGTGCGTCATCGTCATGGTCAGCAGCGTGCGACCGTGAAAAGCACGGTCAAAGACGACGACCCCAGATCGGCCGGTCGTGTGACGTGCTATCTTGACGGCGTTCTCAATAGCCTCTGCCCCGCTGTTGAACAGCGCCACAGATTTATCAAAGGTACCCGGGGCAAGACGGGCCAGCTTCTCACAGACCGCAACGTATGGTTCATAGGGAACCGAGGTGAAGTCCGTGTGCAGGAAACGGTCAGCCTGATCCTTGATCGCGGCGACAACGCGAGGGTGGGAGTGTCCTACTGCCATGCAACCCCAGCCGCCGGTGAGATCGATGAAGGTGTTTCCGTCAACGTCTGTCACTAGTGCGCCATGTCCCTCTGCAATCCATGCAGGCGAAAGCGCATCGCACATCGGCGCTGCCACGACGGCAGCCTCGCGCTTGCTGAGTTCGAGGGACTTCGGTCCCGGGATTGCAGTCTTGAGTGAAATGAACTGTGCCACGATTACCTCCCTTTCCTTCTCCATGAAAACGGCTTACAACGACGTTTTCTCGGGTACTCTCAGGATACCGCGACCTAGAGTGTTGTCAACAAACTCTGGGTACAATGAGCTCTGCAGGCCGCGCCTGGATCGGCGACCGCCCACCTGGTCGACTCTCGCCGCTTGTCGAGCCTCTCGATTGACGTATCATGAGAGTGTCCGCGCAGATATGTGACCACGTTGCGGCGAAAGGATGCAGTTCCATGCTGATACTAGGGCACAGGGGTGAGCCGCGACTGGCTCCAGAGAACACGCTTGCGTCCTTTGTGTTGGTCCGCGATGACCTGAGCCGTGGCGTTGGAGGGGCAGAGTGCGACGTCCAGATGACCAAGGACGGCGAACTCGTGGTTATCCATGACGAGACTGTTGACCGAACCACGGACGGGACGGGCTGGGTCAAGGACCTGACGCTCCAGCAGATTCGCACGCTGAACGCGGCCAGTCGTTTTCCGGGTTCCTCCCGTCACGAAAGGGTTCCGACGATGTCCGAGGTTCTGGGGTTGTTTGACGGCACGGGCGCGGTCCTGAACATTGAGCTCAAGAACTCCAAGGTCCCCTATGACGGCATGGAGGAACGGCTTCTCCGGCTTGTCGACCAGTACCATGTCACGGTGATGTTCTCTTCCTTCAACCATGACAGCATGGGTCTCGTCAGGGCTCTTGACACTTCCTCATGGACGGGGCTCCTGTACAACCCGTGGCTCAGAGCACCCGACGTTGTCGCTGCTGCGCGCAAGCAGCGTGCGAGTGCCGTGCATCCGTTCTATCTCAATGCAACCGGCCGCCTTGTCCAGCAGCTTCATGCCGCGGGCGTAGCGGTTGCGCCGTGGACGGTTGACACTGGGGTAGCACTCAGGCGCAATGCCCGTCTGGGCGTTGACACGATCATTACCAACAATCCTCGAGCGGCACTTGTGGCGCTTGCGCCGTAACGAGAAATTGGAGGGGGATACCCGATGCAGAGATACATTCTTGCGCTGGATCAGGGGACATCAAGCTCGCGGGCTATTCTGTTTGACGACCGGGGAGTGGCCGTGGCTGCCGTCGCTCAGGCGTTCACGCAAATCTATCCGAAACCCGGATGGGTGGAACAGAATCCCGAGGAAATCTGGAGTTCACAGCTCGCCGTTGCGCGGGCGGTCATCGCCCAGGCTGGCGTCACACCGCAGCAGGTCGCGGGGATTGGAATCACGAACCAGCGAGAAACTACGATTGTCTGGGACCGTGCAACGGGACGTCCAGTGTGCAACGCAATTGTCTGGCAGTGCCGGCGCACAGCTCCTATGTGTGAGAGGCTCAAGGCAGAAGGCTACGAGGACCTGATTCGGGAGCGTACTGGGCTTGTTCTCGATGCCTACTTCTCGGGGACCAAAGTCGCGTGGATCCTGCGTGATGTCGAGGGCGTCCGCGCTCGGGCGGAGCGGGGCGAGCTGGCATTTGGCACCGTAGACTCGTGGCTTATCTGGAATCTCACTGGCGGCAAGGTCCATGCTACAGATGCCAGCAACGCGTCCAGGACGATGCTGTTCGACATCCAGCGCCAGGCGTGGGATGAGGATCTCCTTGGGCTCTTGGACATTCCGCTGTCGATGATGCCCGATGTAGTCGATTCCAGCATGGTGGTGGGGAATACGACGGCCGACTTGTTCGGTGCCGAGATTCCCATCGCCGGAGTAGCAGGGGATCAGCAGGCTGCATTGTTTGGCCAGACATGCACGGAGCCGGGGGATGTGAAAGTAACCTACGGCACAGGAAGCTTTATTCTGGTCA
Organism: Candidatus Cryosericum sp.; assembly: GCA_035369785.1. GTDB lineage: Bacteria > Caldisericota > Caldisericia > Cryosericales > Cryosericaceae > Cryosericum. The sequence goes on from DAOOUZ010000001.1 coordinate 20,624, forward strand.
ACACTGGAAACCGGATTGTCCGCTCCTCGAAGGGTATGTTGTCAACCGTTGCCTGGAGAATTCATGACACTCCGACCTACGCGTTGGAGGGGAGCATTTTCGTGGCCGGGGCGGCCGTGCAATGGTTGCGAGACCGTCTGGGACTCATCACAGCATCCTCGGACACGGAAGCGCTTGCCCTCTCTGTGCCTGATACCGGCGGCGTCGTGGTGGTCCCGGCGTTCACGGGCCTCGGTGCTCCCGAGTGGGACATGTACGCACGTGGTGCCATCCTCGGGCTGACCCTTGGAACGACGAGGGCGCACATCGTGCGGGCTACGCTCGAGGGAATCGCGTTTTCGGTCAAAGATGTTATCGATGCCATGGAGCAGGAGGCAGGCGCTCCCATTGCAGGTCTCAGAGCGGACGGCGGTGCCAGTTGCAACCGCTTCCTGATGCAGTTTCAGAGCGACATACTGGGCAGTCCCCTGACTGTCCCTGCCAATATTGAATCCACCGCCCGCGGTGCCGCGTTTCTGGCGGGTCTGGCAGTGGGCGTGTGGAGCGACGAACAGGAACTGCGCAATCTCTACAGTGTTGGCCAGTCCTACGCCCCCACCTGTTCGCCACAGGAACGGGAACGGATATACGCGCGGTGGCGCAAGGGTGTTGCGAGGGCCAGGGCATGGGCCGATGAGTGACGCAGCGCAACAGCACGGGTTTCTGGATGTTGTCATTGTTGGCGCCGGGGTTGTCGGGTGCGCCCTGGCACGGGAGCTTTCCCGGTACCGCCTCAACGTTGCTGTCTGCGAGCAGGCGGCTGAGGCTGGACAGGGAGGAGCCACGAAGGCAAACACCGGCATCATTCACGCCGGGTATGACCCCGCTCCCGGGACCCTCATGGCCCGCATGAACGTGCGCGGCAATGCCCTGTACCCCACCCTCTGCCAGGACCTGGGTGTGCGTCTGGACAGGTCAGGAACGCTGGTGGTGGCGCTCTCCCAGGCGGACCGCCCGTACCTTGGTGCCTTGCTTGCGCGAGGACAGGCGAATGGGGTACCCGGACTCCGTATTGTCGGTCACGATGAGTTGATGAAGCTGGAACCCAATGTCAATTCTGATGCTGACAGTGCTCTGTTTGCCCCTACTGGAGGAACGGTGGAGCCCTATGAAGTGGCGCTGGCACTGGCGGAGAATGCGGCACAAAATGGCGTGCAGTTCTTCTTCGATTGTACGGTGTCCCAGTTGGGGCCTGTGGACGATGGGTGGTGCGTCCGCGCAGGTGCTCAGGAATTGAGAACCAGGTTTGTGGTGAATGCAGCGGGGTTATCAGCAGCGAAGGTGAATCAGGCGGCAGCTCCAGGGAGGTGTTTTCACATGCATCCATGGCTCGGGCAGTATGTCCTGCTCGAGGACCGTCCAGAGTACGACATCCGGCACCCGATTTTTCAGGTTCCTGGTCGCATGGGCAAGGGAGTCGTGGTGAGTCGCACGCCCGATGGCAACATCATCGCCGGTCCTACTGCGGAAGACAGTGACAGCGACCGCGACCTTGCCACAACGAGAGCTGGGCTCAGGTCTGTGCTGGCACAGGCGCGCCGGAGTGTCCCGGCGCTTGACGAGCGACAAGTGATAACCGAGTTCTGTGGAGCACGAGCAATCGTGGACGAACGTGACGACTTTCTCATCGAGGAGTCAGCCCCTGGTTTCTTCAACGCGGCCGGGATCAAGTCACCGGGTCTTACCGCGGCCCCCGCCATCGCAGAGGAGCTGGTCGGGTTGATGGCAAACAGCGGGCTCGAACTGGTCGCGAATCGTGCCTTCGTTGGCACAAACGAGCCCGCCTTACTGTTCCGCGACTGTTCCGCGGATGAGCAGCGCCGGATGATTCATGAGGACCCGAGCTTTGGGCGTATTGTGTGCCGCTGTGAGACCGTGACTGAGGGTGATGTCATGCGAGCCATCCACCGCCCGGTTGGCGCACGGACGGTGGATGGCATCAAGTTCCGTACGCGGGCCGGGATGGGCCGGTGCCAGGGCGGCTTCTGCGGACCACGAGTCCTCGAGATGCTGTCGAGGGAACTGAACGTGGATCCACTTTCCATCAGCAAGTGTGGACCCGGTTCCGAGATTCTTGCAACACGGCTGCGGCCGGAAGGAGATTCCTGTGCTTGACCTGATTGTTCGCAATGCCCGCCTGGCACCGTCCCAGACGGAGCTGTCCGACATCGGCATCCTGGACGGAGCATTCGTCGAGATTCACCCTCGCATAGAGGCGGAAGCCAGACAGACCATCGACGCGGCGGGCCTATTTGTGACACCTCCTCTCGTGGAGTCGCATGTGCACCTCGATACCGCCATGACTGCAGGCCAGCCGCGGTGGAACAAAAGCGGAACGCTGTTCGAGGGCATTGAACGGTGGTCGGAACGCAAAGCACTCCTTAGCGAGCAGGACGTGCTGGAACGTGCGACGGCCGCCGTGACGTGGGAGGTTGCACACGGCGTCCTGCACATACGGTCTCACGTTGACATCTGCGACCCTGACCTGACTGCCCTCAGGGCGCTGCTGCAGCTCAAGAAGACCATGGCGCCTTGGGTGGACATTCAACTTGTGGCCTTTCCGCAGGATGGCATCCTCGGATACCCGGGCGGAGCCCATCTGCTTGAGGATGCCCTGAAAGCGGGGGCAGATGCCGTAGGGGGCATACCGCACTACGAACTTACCCGTGAGGACGGCGTGGAGTCGCTCCAGATTGTCTTTGCCCTTGCCGAGAAGTACGGGAGGCTGGTCGATGTTCACTGCGATGAAATCGACGATGAACAGTCGCGGTTCGTGGAGGTCATGTCAGCACTGGCGCTTCGCACCGGTCTTCGCGAGATGGTTACGGCAAGCCATACGACTGCCATGCACAGCTATGGCGGAGCCTACGCCGCAAAGCTGCTGAGGTTCTGCGCACAAAGTGGGATCAATTTCGTTGCGAACCCCTTGGTCAACATTCACCTGCAAGGGCGCTTCGACACCTATCCCAAACGTCGGGGCCTTACCAGAATCAAGGAGATGACTCAGATGGGAATCAACGTGAGCCTTGGACACGACGACATTCTGGACCCGTGGTATCCGATGGGCACTGGCAGCATGCTGGATGTCGCACACATGGCTGCCCATGTGGGTCAGATGATGGGAACCGAGGAACAGGATGCCGTGTTCCGCATGATCACCTATAGCGGAGCGCGCACGCTGCACATCGAAGACTCCTACGGCATCAGCGTTGGCAGGCCCGCGGACCTCGTGGTCCTGGACGCATCAGACGGGCGGGACGCAATCCGGAGGCAGGCCGTGGCGCGTTTCGTCGTAAGCCGTGGAAGGATAGTCAGCCAGACCGTGCCGGCACACACGAGCGTGAACCTTGGCGATGGCAACCGCGAAGTGGACTTCAGGATGTCTCAGACAGGAAACCTGCGTGAAGAGTAACTACGACCTGATTGTCATCGGCGGGGGGCCTGCCGGGCTGGCCGCTGCCCTGGGAGCGCTGAGAAACGGAGTTCAGGACATCCTGATCATCGAGCGGGAGCGTTTCCTCGGAGGAATCCTCAATCAGTGCATCCATACTGGATTTGGCCTGCGCGAGTTCGGGGAAGAGCTGACGGGGCCAGAATACGCGGAGCGCTTTGAGCGCCAGGTTCTCCAGGCAGGTATCTCCTGCCTGGTGGACGCCATGGTGCTGGATATCACGAGAGACAACCACGTCGTGGCTATTTCGCCGGAGTATGGACGACTGGAGTTCTCTCCGCGTGCCATCGTGCTGGCAATGGGATGCCGCGAGAGGACACGCGGGGCTCTGATGGTGCCTGGCACACGGCCCGCGGGCGTCATGACCGCAGGGACGGCTCAACGGCTGATGAACGTGGAGGGATATCTTCCTGGCCGGGACATCGTCATCCTCGGGTCAGGGGACATCGGCCTCATCATGGCACGTCGGTTTACGCTCGAAGGAGCCAGCGTGAAGGCCGTTCTTGAAGTCATGCCCTATTCTACCGGCCTTACACGCAACGTCGTTCAGTGTCTGGATGACTACGGAATTCCGCTCATGCTGAGTCACACAGTCACAGCTGTACACGGTGCAAAGCGCGTCAGCGGGGTCACTGTTGCGCAAGTGGATGCGAGGCGCGATGTGCTTCAGGGGACAGAGCAGGACATTGCATGCGACACACTGATCACGTCGGTGGGACTGATTCCGGAGAATGAGCTGAGCAAACGCGCTGGCGTTGAACTGGACCCCGCGACCGGCGGGGCCGTGGTCAATCAGAGGCTGGAAACAAGCGTACCTGGAATCTTCGCGTGTGGGAACGTCCTTCAGGTACACGACCTGGTGGACAATGTCTCAGAGGAAGCCCGGCACGCTGGAGCAAACGCTGCGGACATGATTGCGGGCAGACTCGCTCGGACGGAGGACAAGATTCGCATAGTTCCAGGTCCCGGCGTTCGATACGTGGTTCCACAGTGGATCGATCTGCGTGACATGGATGAGCGTGTCGTGCTCTCAATGCGGCCCGACGACGTGTTCCGTCAGGTGACTCTGGAGGTCGTGGCTGAGGGGCAGGACACACCTCTTGCTCGGTTTCAGAGACGGCGGCTGACACCGGGAGAAATGGTCATGCTGAACGTGGATTCAGCGGTCTTCCATACTTCTGCGGACCGCATATCGGTGCGGGTGGCATGAGCAGTACAACGCGCATCATTACCTGTATCGTATGTCCGGAAGGCTGCAAGGTGTCCGTGTCCATGGAGGGCGACACCATCACGGGAGTCTCGGGTCATGGGTGCAAGCGCGGTCTCGCTTACGCCCGGCAGGAGGCGGTTGCCCCCATGAGAACGCTGACGACAAGCGTGAGAGTCGTGGGCGGTGTTCAGCCGCTGGTCTCGGTGAAGACTTCCGCTCCGGTTCCGCGCGAACGCCTGCACGATATCATGGCCTGTGTGCGGACGTGCTCTGTCTCAGCGCCAGTAAGACAAGGAGAAGCAGTCCTCACCAACGTCCTGGGGCTCGGGGTGGATCTGGTCGCGACGCGAACAGTCGAGCGGGACTGTCCCCCGCGCAGTTCCTGAGCTGCTGGCCACCCTTCCTCACGGGTCGCGGAGGAGGTCGATGAACTGCCGCGTGGCAAGAACCTCGGCCCCCATGGCAGTCATGTCCTGCAGGTTGGACTGCTGAATGTCCGCTGTTCGTGACCCCGTTGCGTCGGAAAGGACTGTTACTGCGTAGTCGAGCGAGAGGGCGTCGACGGCAGTTGCACGGATGCAGTTCGGAGTCTGCAGGCCCGCCAGCACGATGTGTTTGGTTTCCATGCGGCGCAGCACGAGGTCGAGGTCTGTTGCAAAGAAGCCAGACCAGCGAGTCTTCGCGACAACAACTTCCGCGTCCAGCGGTTTGAGGGCGTCGGGTTCCTCGACTCCCGGGGTATCTGCTACCAGGAAACCGCCCGTTCGTTCAAACAATTCCTTGCGACACATGTCAACGTCGATTCCCGTGGATCGGTGCCTTCGGAGAACGTGGACGACGGGCATGCCTGCGGCGCGGGCGGCCTGGAGGGCCTCGACAACATTTGCGAGGATATCGGGTCCCTGGGCTACAAACAGAGGTGACGAGCTCTCCAGGAAATCCCGTTGCATGTCGACCATCACCAGTGCAGTATGTTCCATGTCCGTGCTACCTCCGTGTTCACAGCCGCCTACGTGTGAGTATATGCCGATTACGCATGCTTGCATCTGCTGCACGCGGTCGCTTGCAGTTTTCTGAACGTCGCCTATAATTCGCTTACCGAAGCAAACGGCGGGGGCGGACCCCGAGAAAGGAGACCCATGATTCTGATTCGTGGCGGTACTGTACTGAGCGTAGGTAACGGCGTCATTGAGGACGGCTCGGTGTTGCTTGGAGACGATGGCAAGATCGCGGACGTCTTCGCGGGCCGGAGAGACGTACCCGGAGCCGAGGTTTTAGACGCTGTTGGCAAAGTTGTTACGCCAGGGTTCGTCGATGCTCATACGCACCTCGGCATCTGCAACCTTGAGGTTGGCGAAATCGGTGAGGACGAAAACGAAATGACGAACCCGGCAACCCCGGGCTGCCGTGCGATTGACGCCGTGTACATCTGGGATTCTGGATTCTCAGACGCACTCTCAGGAGGCGTGACGACGGTATTCACGGGACCTGGGAGCGGCAATGTGATTGGCGGACAGAGCATCACCATGAAGACTGCCGGCCCCTCGCTCGAGGCTATGGTGCTGCAGAACCCCGCTGGTCTGAAGACCGCCTCTGGGGAGAATCCAAAGCGGGTCTACAAGACGAAGAACCAACTGCCGAGTACGCGCATGGGAACGGCCAAGGTACTGAGGGAGGCACTGCTCAAAGCTCGTGACTATCGCGAGCGCAGGGCAGGGTCGGAGCCCCCTCCTGTGGACCTTGACATGGAGATCCTGTGCAGGGTGCTGGACCGGGAGATTCCGCTCCGGACGCATTCTCACCGTGCCGACGACATCATGACCATGGTTCGCATCCGCGACGAGTTCGGGATTCGCATGGTCATCGAACATGGGACGGACAGCGTACGTGTGCGCAATGAGTTGGCGAAAGCAGGCGTGCCGGTCATCACGGGACCACTGCTGGATGTTTCGCCGAAGGTCGAGACTGCTTCTTCCAGCTTTCAGACACCGCACCTGCTGGCGCAAGCCGGCGTCCTGACTGCGATCATGACTGATCATCCGGTCATTCCCATCGAATCCCTTCGCCTCGAGGCTGCCATAGCGGCGTATGAAGGCGGGGCAGGGGAGACGGAGGCGATGGAGTTCATCACCATCAACCCGGCCAGAATCCTTGGGCTGGAGGACCGAGTTGGCAGTCTGGCGAAAGGCAAGGATGCCGATGTGGTCATCTGGAGTGGACATCCGTTCAAGTCCAGCAGCGTCGCGGAGCGCACATACGTGAATGGAAGGCTGGCATGGGAGGTGCAGGCATGATCACTATTGGCGCACAGCACCTGTTTGATGGGCACATGTTGAGTGGTGACACGGTTGTGACGGTCGAAGGCGATCATATTGCAGCAGTAGACGCTGCCGACCCTTCGGCGACGGCGGGCTGCGACTACCATGCAGCATGGTTGACCCCTGGCCTTATCGACATCGACTCCGGGATTGGTCTCAAGGAGGAGTCGCTGGGAGTAGAGGGCAACGACTTGAACGAAAGCACAGACGCTGTCACGCCGGAAATGCAGGCGCTCGATGGTCTAACCCCCTATGACTCTAGCCTTGCCAAAGCACTCATGGGCGGTGTCACCACTGCTCTCGTCATGCCTGGCGGAAGCAATGTCATCGGGGGCAGAGGTGCAGTAGTGCACCTTGCTGGCGCGACCGCAGCCGAGATGTGTATCCGAGCTCCGTTTGGCGTCAAGTTCTCGCTCGGGAATGATCCCAAGCAGACACACGGCCAGAAGCGAACACCCATGACACGGATGGGCAATGCTTTTCTTGTGAGGGACGTTCTGATGCGGGCGCGCGACTACAAGGAGAAGAAGAAGGAGTACAACATGAAGTACGAGGCTCTCCTGCCCCTGCTTGCAGGAGATGACGTTGCCTTCATGCGTGCTTTGCGGTCGGACGACATCATGACGGCCATGCGCCTGGCCGAGGAATTCGGGCTGCGGTACGTCGTGACGGGGGCCTACGATGCGGACCTTGTAGCTGAACAATTGAAGGCGGGCGACGTTTCTGTAGCCTTTGGTCCCCTCATCATGTCCAGAACGGACGAGGAAGCTCGCCGCCTGCATCCAGCCAACGCTCGCAGCCTGCTCGATGCTGGCGTCGACGCAGCGGTCATTTCTGGTCATCCCAACTACCCGGAGAAGTACCTCCATATGTCCCTGGGGCTCCTTGTCGGCCAGGGCGTCCGTCCTGACCGAGCACTGAGCACAGTCACCAGTGTGCCGGCGCGCATGCTGGGACTCGAAGGCTTTGGAGAGATTCGGCCAGGGGCCTTCGCTGACCTTGCGCTGTTTGCCGCCGAGCCATGGGAACCGGCAGGCGTCGTGGATGTGACCATGGTGGCAGGAAAACCTGTGTATACGCGGTCGTAAGAGGCGTGGCACCAGGGTCGCGGGACCCCGGTGCCACCACCATGAGTTCAGACGGTACCGTCCGTGTCTTTACCCGCTTTCTGGCTGTCAGTGTCGCGCGCTGTTCTGCGAACCCGCTCTGCCCTCAAGTGGAACTGATTCCCCTTGAGGAGAATCGATGCAGCGAGCGTAGCAACAATGATATAGTCTGGATACCAGGGCTTGTGCAGGACGATCCATATGACTGCGGGAACTGCTCCAACAGCCGTCATGAAGGGTGAGATATGAAGCTTCTTCTTGAGGGAAGGAACAAGGGTCCACGCAATCGCGGCGGCGGCAGCGAAGGGCAGAGCCCACAACACCGCTACGGGGTAGTTGTCGACAAGGATCCCGATTGTTGTGGCAATGCCGCCGCCTCCCCGGAACTGGAAAAAGACGGGCCAGTTGTGCCCAACGATCACGGCAATGAAGGATGCGATCCACACCCACGACGGAACAGCGGCGAGGTGAAGCACGACACTCACGGCGTAGCCTTTGAGCAGGTCGAGTACGCCGACAGCGAGGCCGTACGACCAACCGTATTGCCTGATGCTGCCTGACATTCCAGGGTTGTCTTTGAGGCGTATGTCCTCGTGCTTCAGCGAGTAGCTGAGGATGATGCCCCAGCACAGGGATCCCCACAGGTACGATGCCAGAACAAGAGCCCCGTACTTGAGCCAACTGTTCATCAGTATCCTCCAGGCAAACGTTCCGTTCTGAACAGGTGCGACCCGTCCGGCGTTGTCTAACCGTTAGTCTAGGTCACAACTCTCGCTTGTAAAGCATGCCGTGGCCGATATACTTTTATGACCCACGTGCCAGGGATTCCGGGAAGTCGGCTCTGCCCAGCAGTGTCCGGGCCGGCGGACGCAAGGATTTGGAGGAACGATGGAGTTCTGGACCGTTCTCGTGATAGCAGTTGGGTTGTCGATGGATGCGTTTGCTATTTCCGTGGCGGGTGGATGCAGTATTCAGCACATGACGGTTCGACGGGCGCTCAAGTCGGGGTGGTGGTTTGGCGGGTTCCAAATGCTGATGCCGATTCTTGGCTGGCTGGGCGGTCTTGCGCTTCGAGGACTGGTGCAGAACGTCAGCCACTGGGTTGCCTTTGCACTGTTAGGCCTTATTGGGGTCAAAATGATAGTGGAGGGCGTGCGTGACCCGCCAGCTGGCGAGTGTGCGCAGAGTGAAGACCACGGCTGGCAGGAGATGCTGGTGCTTGCTATCGCGACAAGCATTGACGCCTTTGCTGTGGGAGTGAGCTTGTCCATACTCAGGGTTTCCATTTGGTGGCCTGCAACCTTGATAGGGGTGGTCACGTTTTCGCTGTCGGTCGCTGGCACTCTCCTTGGGTGCCGTGTCGGCGGATTGCTTCAAGACAAGGCCGAGGTCGTCGGCGGCGTAGCCCTCGTTGCAATCGGTCTAAGGATTCTTCTCGAAGGGCTGCTCTAGCGGAATAGCCGGGAGGCAGGAAGAATGGCTCATGCGTTGTTTGATGGCGAATACAAGTACCACATCAAGGTGCGGCAGGGGGAGGTCGGAAGGTACGTGCTGCTTCCAGGCGACCCTGGTCGATGCGAGCTCATTGCGCGGGCTTTCGACAATCCCGTGAAAGTTGCGCAGAACCGGGAGTACGTGACCTACAGTGGGACTCTTCTGGGAGAGCGAGTTTCGGTGACATCCACGGGGATTGGAGGGCCATCCACGGCGATCGCTGTCGAGGAACTCTCGATGGTTGGTGCCGACACGTTCATTCGCGTTGGAACGTCTGGCGCGATGCAGCCCGGCATGAGCGTCGGCGACCTTGCCATCGTTACGGCGGCCATCCGGGACGAGGGAACAAGCCGGCAGTACCTGCCTGTGGAGTTTCCGGCGGTTGCTGACATGGGCGTAACACTGGCCCTCAAAACGGCGGCCGCAAGCCTCGGGTATCCCCTTCACTTAGGCATCACGCAGTCGAAGGACTCATTCTACGGCGAGATAAGCCCTGACCGACAGCCCGTGGGTGAAGAGCTCAAGGCACGGCGGCGGGCGTGGATTGCGGGCGGGGCGATCTGTTCTGAGATGGAATCATCGACGCTGTTTGTTATTGCCAGCATCCTCAGGCGCAGGGCGGGCGGTGTGATGCTGATTGTGAACAATGATGAGGTACTGGAGGAAGGGCAGCCGCACGAGCCTCCACTGGAGAGGCTTGTGCTGACCGGCGTGGAAGCGCTCAAGCTACTCATACGACAGGATCGTGCATCTGCGTAGGGCCAAGTCGAAGTCGGTTGTCCAGGTCTTCATCCTCTTGCCTTGATAGCCGGTTGAGCATAGGCTGTACCTAGCGGACTACTAGAGTGGAGGAGCCATGTATCTTCTGGTCATTATCACGACGCAGGAGGATAGGACCTACGAGTATCTGAGGCTGCTGCCTGCAGTAGGAGTACGAGGCGCCACCGTCATTGACGGGAAAGGGATGGGGCGCATTCTTCAGGACCATGACACCGTTTACACGTCCCTCGAACAGGTCCTCAGCGCAAGCATCGACCTGAAGGACAACGTTGTTATTCTCTCACTGCTGGAGGGTGGCGAATCCCTTGGGGCTGCTCGAAAGTTGGCTCATCGGGTCTTCGGAGACTTCTCGAGGCCAAATACCGGAGTCATGTTCGTCCTGCCCATCACAGATGCAGAAGGGCTTGCCGGAGGGTCGAAGGAAACGCAGAGTCCTCCGTCGTCGAGGGTGTCCTGATCTGAACGACTTGCTGTTGTGTGTTGCTCAGCCGCCACCTAGAAAGGGCATGACGAACAGAGTATCGCCGTCATGCAAGACCGTATCGTACGGGACTCGCTGTCCATTGACAAGAACGAAGCCCGCCCGCGTGGCGTCGACACCGAGAATGGCCAGCACACCGTCTACAGTCATGCCGTCACGCACATTCACCGACTGAGGGTCACCGGTCTGTTCGGCAACAATCGGGTGCAGGTTCAGTAGGACGGTCACGGGAGCGCCCTCAACAGTCGTAGTACAGCTCGAATTCCTTGGGGTGCGGCAGTCGACGAAGCACCTCTTCCTCATGTTGGAGTTTGTAGTGGCAGAATATGTCGACAAAAGAGGCAGGGAAGACGCCGGCTCCCGTCAGGAATCCGTTGTCCTGTCGCAGAGCGGCGAATGCTTCAGCAAGCGACGTAGGCAGCACGGGGATTTCGGCGATGAGATCTCGAGGAAGCTGCTCAATGTCGCCCGTATACGGGCCCAAATGCAGTGGCACAGGGTCAAGCCTGCGTTCGATTCCGTCCATTCCTGCGAGGAGCATTGCGCTCATGGCGAGGTAGACGTTTGTCGTGGCGTCCGGCGGTCTGAACTCTATGCGCTTTTCTTCTGGCGTGTCGGCATAGATAGGAACTCGCACGGCAGCCGTACGGTTGCCAAGGGAGAAGAACGCCCGGACGGGAGCTTCAAATCCCGGGACGAGCCTCTTGTAACTGATTGTCGACGGGTTGGTGATGCCCAGCAGGGCAGACGCATGGCTGAGAATCCCGGCAATGTAGGAAACCGCAACGCTCGATAAGTCATAGGGCTCTGCCCCTGCCTCGTAAAACGTGGGCTGCCCGTTTCTAGTAAGGTATTGGTGGAAGTGCATGCCGGTTCCTGCCTGGCCGGCAAGAGGTTTTGGCATGAACGTCGCGGTCATGCCCATTTGGAGAGCGAGGTTCTTTGCGAAGTACTTGATTGCCTGTGATGCATCTCCCATTGCCCGCAGCGTACGAGGCATGACCTCGAGCTCAACCTGTCCGTTTTCGCCGCCCTCATGGTGGTGATAGCGGATGGATATGCCCACAGCTTCGAGCATCTGCACCAGCGTACTGCGGTAGTCGGCAAGGCGGTCAAGGGGTCTCTCCGCGTGGTAGCCGCGACCGTGCCGGATCGAGTATCCCTGAAGGCCCATGTCTTCGCAGTGCGGAGCCGCACCTGACTCTGCACTCCTGACCGCGAAAAACGCTCCTGTCTCGGACGAGCCAAAGTCAGTAGTCTGAAAGACATAGAACTCGAACTCCGGCGCAAACCAAGCAGTATCGGCATAAGGCTTTGATGCCAGCACAGTCTCTGCCTGGTCTGCGATGAAACGGGGGTCAAGGGCAAACCTCTGATGGGTGCGGGGTTCCAGGATGTCGCAGAAGACCGCGACAGTTGGGACGCGGGCGAACGGATCCACAAAGGCAGATGACAAATCCGGTTGAAGCAACATGTCACTGCGCTCCACCGACGCGAATCCGGGAATGCTCGAGCCGTCAAAGGCGACTCCCCGGGCCAGAAACGCTTCATCAAAACGTGCAAGAGGTACCGTCACGTGATGAAGCCCACCGAACAGATCGGTAAACTTGAGGTCGACCTGGCCCGCACCAGAAGCGTCAGCAAAAGCAAGGAATTCTCTCAGCGAATTCATGCGTTGTACCCTCCTCCAAGGTGGCCCCGCCGTTCTATCAACGTGCCATGAGTGCTGAAGCAATGCCGTTCTGGCGTGCAATCAGTTCCGGAACGTCGACCTTCGTGAAATCGCCTTGCTCAATCAGGACTTGACCATTGACCATGCTGAAATCCACCTGCTTAGCATCGCACATGACGGGTGCGGTATAGGGGTCATGGAGACCGCCTGCGAACTCCAGGGCGTCGAGATTCCACATGATGAGGTCAGCCGCCTTGCCTGCCTCAATGCTGCCGACATCGCTCTCCATCCGCAGAACCCGCGCCCCGCCCATCGTGGCCATTCCAAGTGCCTGCCGCGCAGTCAGAGCGTCAGCCCCATATCGTACTCGTTGCAGCAGCGTAGCAAGACGAACTTCTCCGATGAACGAGTTGGTGTCGTTGCTTGCGCTTCCGTCTACCCCGATGCCAATGCGCATCGCAGTATCCTTCATTGCAGATACCGGGGCGATCCCCGAACCGAGACGCATGTTGCTGGCTGGGCAGTGGGCCATTCCGCACTCGTGCTTGGCGAGTTTCCGGATGTCTTCTTCGGAAGCCCAGACGACGTGAGCAAACCATGTGCGCGGCGTCAGCCATCCGACCTGCTCCATGTAGTCGACGGGGCGTGCGCCAAATGTCTCCAGACAGAATGCTTCTTCATCCTGTGTTTCGGCAAGGTGCGTGTGTAGCAGCACGTCTTCCTTGTTTGCAAGAGTCGCGGTATCTTTCATAAGGCGGGTTGTAACAGAGAACGGTGAGCAAGGCGCCAGGGCCACACGCGTCATAGCGTAGCGGCTTCGGTCATGGTATTGATGGATGACTCGTTCTGACTCACTCAGTATCTCATCATCGGTCTGCACCACAGTGTCGGGAGGCAAGCCTCCGTTCTTCTTGCTGAGCGACATGCTTCCTCTCGTGGGGTGAAAGCGCACACCAATGTCCCGCGCGGCCCTGACCTCGGCGTCAAACAGCGCATTATTGCCGTGAGGATACAAATAGAGGTGGTCTGTCGTCGTCGTGACGCCTGTTTTGAGCATTTCGCATATCCCTGTCTGGGCGCTCACGTATGCGGCTTCTTCATCGATGTACTTCCAGTGCTCATAGAGAAAGGTTAGCCAGTCAAACAGCTTGGCATGTTCGACCTGAGGCACGTTGCGGAAAAGCGTCTGAAAGAGATGGTGGTGGGTGTTGACGAAGCCGGGCATCATGAGCTTATGCGCTCCTGAATAGGTACGATCCGGTTCGATGTTTGGCGGAAGGGGGCCAGTGCCGACGGAACTGATGACGTTGTCATCGATAACGACATACGCGTCAGTCAATTCCTCCTGGTGGCTGTTGCCGGTCATCAGGAAGGCGATGTCTCGAATCAGCGTGCGCATGGGCAACCTCCATTGTCCTGTGGTATTGTACCGGTATCGCTCATGCATGCAACGCCACTGTCCGGTGCGGGCAACTCGCGCCGCGGACGGGCAGAGCGGAACTGCAGCGCGGAAGAGGACCGACGCCACGAGAAACAGCAGGGGGAAGGTGCGTCAACCCGTGCTGGTGCCGAAGGAGGGAATTGAACCCACACGGGTGTTACCCCGGCAGATTTTGAGTCTGCTGCGTCTGCCAGTTCCGCCACTTCGGCACTGGCCCATTATACCTGTGCCAGAGTGACTGTCAAACGATGGTGTGGAGCCTGTGAAGCCAGCCTTCGTCCTATGCACGATGCGGCGAACTCATATAATGGCAGCATGGATGACATGCCGAATCTCGGGGACACAATCAGCCAGGTCCTTATGGGCAGAACCGACCTGTACGAGAACATCGTTCGATACTACGAACAATATGTGTTCTCGGTGGCGGTACGTGTGACCTTCGACCGTGACCTTGCATATGACGTCACGCAGGAGACGTTCGTGAAGCTGTACTCAAGCTTGTCACGGTTTCGTGGCAGCTCGAAGCTGTCGTCCTACCTGTATCGCATCGCAAGCAACACTGCAATCGATGCAGTTCGGAGGAAGCCCCGGTACCCTGTTGCGACTGGCGAAACCCAGGCTGACCTTCTGACCGCAGAGTCGCCCGAGACAGAGGAAGCCCGGGACGGCCCCTCGGACGAGGAGGTGCGTGATGGTGTACGCGCAGCGATGCAGAGCATGGATCCTCGTTTCAGGGCCGCGTTTTCGCTGGTGGACCTGGACGGATTGACGTATGACGAGGCGGCTGCGACTCTTGGCGTTCCGGCAGGAACCGTCAAGAGCAGGGTATTCCGGGCTCGGGAGCAGCTTCGTGAACTCCTAGCGGGAACCTTTCGCGAACCTTCCCGTCCTAAGAACGGAGAACAATGATGATGGACACTATGGGAACCGGAGAGACAAAACATACAAGCAGGGTAGACAGAGAGGTGCAGCGGCAGGCCGTCGACCTGTTCGCCCCCATGGAGTGTTCTGTGGTGGATGCCGTCATGGGGTGCATCGATCGCACGCAATCCCGGCGCCGCCGTATTCAGAGCTTGGTGCTGGGCGTTTCTCCAATTGTGGCCGTTGCTGTTGTGCTGGTCTTGTACCTTGGCGCGGGTGTCGCACCGTGGGGTGCCAGTGAAAGTGCACCGAAGGCTTTTGTCGCGTCCGCACCGCAAGCTGGGGGACAGCGGCTGGGAGATGCGGGCGAGTGGGACATGGAGCTGACTGCGGCCTCAGTCTCTCCTGAGGTGGCATATACCGTCGATGTGCGCGGGGACAGGCCACGAAGGCAGTTGCTTGCGGGCTGGCTAATGAGCGACCACGTCGATGCGGCTCGGCAGCTGGGCGACGTGGAAACAGGGCAATCAGTTGTCGTGGAGTTGGCGCCCAATGAGGCTTCCGAGCTAGAGGCTTTCTTGAAACTGCACCAGTACGTGGTGCAGGAACAATCGGGACTTGCGCGGACTGCGGCGTGGTATTGGACTGGTCGAAGCGGAGCTGAAACAGGTCATGTAACAATACGCATCATCAGCTAGCAACACACACTCGTTTCCGGAGGTTTCCATGCAGAAGGGCGTGCGCTTTCGGCAAGTTCTTGCTCTTGTCATTGTATGCGTTCTGACTGTGACGCTCCTGGGCGGATGCTCGAGGCAGGCCTTCCAAACACCGGCTGTTGACCAGACGAGCACGGGACGAGAGAGCGGGTTCCTGGGCAGCTCGGACAAGGCGTCCTCATCCGGCGTCACACCGACCTCAGAACAAACGATTGTTGACCGAAAAATAGTGATGAACGCCAGCATTGGTCTCGATGTTGCAGACGCCGAGAAAACGGTGGCTGATTGCGAAAAGCTCGCTGAGAAACTGGGTGGCTATGTGGCCGAATCGTCGTTGCGGAAATCTGATGACCGCGTGGTGGGGAGTGTCACTGTGCGCATCCCGGCCGCAACTACGGCGCAGGCCCTCCAGGAGCTTGCCGCTCTAGGAACCGTGACGAGCCGAAGCAGCGGTTCACAGGATGTTACAGCACAGTACATTGATATTGAGGCACGCTTGAAGGTTCTCCGGGCCGAGGAGGAACAGCTTCTGGGGTTTCTGAAGAAGGCGGGCACGATCAAGGACATGCTGGCTGTGCAGGAACAACTGGGAACAGTGCGCACAGAGATCGAGCAATACGAGGGCCAGCAACGCTATCTTGACAATGCGACGTCCCTTGCGACGGTGAACGTCGAACTTGTGCAGACGGTTGCCGTTTTCGTTTCTCCCCGCGGCTTCGGAGAGGCGTTTGTGGACTCTCTGGTGCGGTTTGGACACGGACTCGCCACGTTCTGGACGTGGCTCGGTGGTGCAATCGTCTATCTTGTGTTCTACGGGCTCCTCCTGTGGGGTGGTACCTTGCTGGTGCGGAAGGTTGCCAGGCGAAGGCCAGGCAAGCCTCTGCCTCCTGCGACATGAATGGCGGCTGAAGGCTGGCGAACGTGGGCCGGGACGTCTGTCCCGGCCCTGCTGTTTCCTGAGCAGGGCGCCGGGAGGCAAGTGCGGATCCGTATGTTGCGTGACGGCCCGTGGTGCGTATAGTGAAACCATGGCTACAAGAAACCTCTTCGGCACGGATGGTGTCCGCGGTGTGGTGAACACCCAAATCACCTCGAGGCTTGCCTTGCTTCTGGGAACTGCGGCCTCAATGTTCTTTGATGGGCGTCGGCTGCAGGAGTCAGAACGAACGGTTGCTGTTGCCTGGGATCCCCGTGTCTCTTCTGAGATGCTGGCAGCAGCGCTGGGTGCGGGCTTTATGGAGACGGGGGTCACTGTCGACTATCTGGGGGTTGTTCCAACTCCCGGGCTGGCCCTGTTGCTGGCGAACAGTTCCAAGTATGCCGCCGGAGCAATGATTTCCGCTTCTCACAATCCTCCGGAGTACAACGGCATCAAGTTTTTTGGTGCGGGGGGCAGAAAACTCGCGGATGCCGACGAGGAAGCCATCGAGGGCAATCTTGCGTTGTTGCAGGTGAATACGACCTGCAAGGTACGCGGCGATGAGGTGGGTGCGGCGCGCTGGGTGGACGATGCGGGGGAACAATACCTTCGGCTCCTGGAGAGCAAGAACCCGGGGCTGAATCTCAGTGGCCTTCGCATTGTTGTTGATACCGCTCATGGTGCGACGAGCCGAACAACGCCTGTCCTGCTTCGCAGGTTTGGAGCGGACGTCATTGAAATGAACACGGATGAGGATGGCCGCCTGATCAACAGGGAGTGCGGGTCAACGCACCCCGGGGCTGTTTCAGCCCGCGTGGTCAGCGAGGGCGCGGACCTGGGCGTTGCGCATGACGGGGACGGCGACAGGGTCATCATGGTCGATCACCTGGGGCGTCGAGTTTCGGGTGACATCATGCTCTTCATTCTGGCAACGGGACTGGCTAGTGAGCAGCGACTCACCGGCAACACCGTCGTCGGAACTGTGCTCACTAATCTTGGGCTCGAACGGGCCCTCGAGCCGTATGGGATCAGGCTCGAGCGTACTGATGTGGGAGACAGGTACATACTGGACAGACTGCACGATGGAGGCTTCGTCCTCGGGGGCGAGGAGTCTGGCCATATCATCAACCTGTACCAGAACGTAACGGGGGATGGACTGGCTACGACGCTCATGGTTCTCTCGTATCTGAAGAAATGCGGGCATCGCCTCGCCGATGTGCTCGACACTGTCGAATTGTACCCACAGATTGCCGAAAACGTGCGTGTCAAGGACAGACAGATAGTTTCATGCCCGACGTTTCTGAACGCGGTTGACGCTGCGCGCGCCGAACTGGGTGACACGGCCCGTCTCGTCGTCCGTCCCTCAGGAACAGAGCCTCTGGTCCGTATCTTCCTAGAGGGTCAGGACACCGATCGCCTGAATGCGGTTGCGCAGGAACTCAGGCATATCCTGGTCTCTTCCTGCGGCCAGGGGGAGGAGTAACATGTGCGGTATTATTGGCTACGTGGGGCCACGCAAGGTCGTTCCTGTCATTCTGGGAGGGCTCCACAAACTGGAGTATCGAGGCTATGACTCTGCAGGAATGGCAATCCTCGAGAAGGGGGAGGTGGTCGTTGTCAAGAGGCGCGGCAAGCTGAGGGAGCTGGAAGAAGCCGTCGCTGGAATAGACTACACGGCAACTACCGGCATGGGTCATACCAGGTGGGCGACCCACGGCAAGGTCGAGGATAGGAACGCTCATCCTCATCTGGATTGCAAGGGACAACTTGCGGTCATTCATAACGGCATTATCGAGAACTATGAAGCGCTCCGCCAGGACCTTGTGAAGCGGGGCCACGTGTTTGTTTCTGACACGGACAGTGAAGTGATTGCTCACCTGATGGAGGAGCAGGTGGCCGGGGGCGCCGACCTGCTGGATGCTGCCCGCGCGACGGCACTGCAACTGGATGGGGCATTCGCGTTTCTAGTACTTGGGAAGGCATTCCCTGGTCGCATTGTCGCAATACGGAAACTTTCGCCGCTCGTCCTGGGCGTAGGAGACGGGGAGATGGTGCTGGGTTCGGACACTCCGGCACTGCTGGACTATACTCATCGCATCATTCCCCTGCGTGATGGTGACGTTGTCGAGATCAACGAGCATGGGTATGCCTTCTACACGCTGGCGGACGGCACTCCGCTTGAGCGTGCGCCCATGATGGTTCAGTGGAACGCCTCGGCGGCAGAGAAGCAGGGTTTCAAGCACTTCATGCTGAAGGAGATTCATGAACAGCCGGTGGTGATTCGCGACACGCTCTACGGCCGCATTGACGTTGATTCGGGGCGTGTTGACCTGCAGGAGTTCCGAGACGAGCCTGTTCCTGAGCGCGTGTCTATCGTGGCTGCAGGCACTTCGTATCATGCTGCCCGGGTGGGGAAGTACCTGCTCGAAGAACTGGCCCGAATTCCGACGGACGTCAGCTTCAGCAGTGAATACCGCTATCAGCGGCCCATCTTCCAGCCAGGAACCATGGGAATTGCCGTGACTCAGTCAGGAGAGACCATTGATACGCTGGCGGCACTGCGGCTACAGCGCAGTCTCGGAGCGAAAGTCGTGGCCATCACGAACCGTCCGGAGAGTACTGTTGCCCGCGAGTCTGACATAACGTTTGTCACACAGGCAGGGATTGAAATCGGTGTAGCGGCGACAAAGTCATTCATGGCCCAGCTCATCGCATTCTATCTGATCGCCCTTGACTTCGGGCAGCGAAATGGAACACTCAGTTCCGAAGCCTCTGCCCATTGCGCATCCCAGTTGTCCAGCCTGAGTCAGAAGTGTGAACAGGTGCTCGAGTACACCGGGATCATGGAAACGATCGCACGCAAGTTCTACAAAGTGCACGACATGATCTACGTCGGCCGCGGGGTCAACTATCCGATGGCTCTTGAAGGTGCCCTTAAGATGAAGGAAATCAGCTACATCCACGCCGAAGGGTATGCAGCGGGGGAGCTTAAACATGGACCGATTGCCCTCCTTGACCAGGACGTACCTGTCGTTGGCATCCTTCCGCAGGGACCGCTGTACGAGAAAGTCTACTCGAACCTGCAGGAGTCCATTGCCCGGGACTCTCCCCTCGTTGTGCTGGGCGACAAGAAGGACAGGCGGGCGCAGGGAATCGCCACTGATTTCATCCCGATGCCCACCGTTGATGAGCTGTTTTCGCCGGTGGTCTATGCGTTGCCCCTGCAACTGTTGGCTTATTACACGGCCGATGCGAAGGGGCTGGACGTCGACCAGCCGCGGAATCTTGCAAAGAGCGTAACGGTAGAGTAGCTGGAAGCGTTTTTTCTGGCACTGTGGGCGAGGCAGGCTTGTCCACACCCAGCCTTTTGGGTATACTGCAACGTGCGCGCCCGTGGCCCAACTGGATAGGGCGATGGCCTCCGGAGCCGTAGATTACAGGTTCAAGTCCTGTCGGGCGCACCAGTCCTGGGATCCATTCTCTCCAATAAGCCATCGTTCTGCTTCGTCTACGGTCTTTCAGACGTGGAACGTTGTACCATGGTTTGACTCCAGAGCGAACTCTTGAAAGCGTGGGGATGTGCTCTCGACGTCGAGAACAGCGACCGCAGGTATTCCATAGTCTTCCAGCTTCTGGACAACCACTCCGGCAATTCGTTTTGACAAGTGCAGAAACTGTGGCAAGAGGCAGTCCGTGGGCAACATGGCGAGATTTGTGCCATGTTCGATACAGGCAGCAACGAGTGCCAGCCCATCCTGCTCTGCCGCCACCTCTCCATCTGTTACCTTCACGTAAACCTTGCCCTCCTTTTCGACTCGCTGAACGTTCATGTCTTTCACCTCGCCCCTGATTACTGCATACTTGCAATAAGAAAGCATTCTAGCATGGCGGCTTGTCCGGCCGAGTGTCCGAATGACGGGCGCCCGAGGTATTCATGAAAGAGACAGTCGGGCAGCATCACCAGGTGTGAGGCGAGGCCGTTGCAGGTACTGACTGCTGGGCTGGACACTGCAGGCCAGTGCGGTCCATCGTGGTGTACCAGAAAACACTGCAAGGCGCAGGCTGGTTGACGGCGATCGGTCGGCGCGCACTGCGCCCCACACAAGAACTGAGAATCGGTCCACACTTGCCGGGTGTTGTTTGCGTGTATAATGAGGACCGTTGTCGTTTCAGGATCATAGGAGTCGTTGTGAAGAAGCTTGTAATTGCAGAGAAACCGAGTGTTGCTGAGCAACTTGCCGCAGTCGTTGATCGGTGCAAGAAGACGCGCGACTACTACGAAGGTGAGGACTATATCGTTTCGTGGGCTGTCGGCCACCTTGTGGGCCTGGCTGAGCCCGAGGAATATGACAAGAAGTACAAACAGTGGCTGCTGTCAAATCTGCCGATCATTCCGGAGCGCTTCCGCTTCGCAATTCTTGATGGTGCGGAGCAGCGGTTCGCAGTGCTCAAGAAACTCATGGCATCAAAGGACGTCGACGAGATTATCAACGCATGTGATGCCGGCCGGGAAGGCGAGTTGATTTTTCGCAACATCTACGTCCAGGCTGGATCTCGGAAGCCTGCTTCACGTCTGTGGCTTTCTTCGTACACTGAGGAGAGTATTCGAGACGGGTTTCGCAAGCTGAGGCCGGAAACAGAGTACGACGACCTGGGCAGGGCGGCGCTGGCGCGCTCGGAGGCAGACTGGCTCGTCGGAATCAATGCCACGCGTGGCCTCACCCGGAGGAATGGCTCTCTCGTCACCATCGGGCGCGTTCAGACTCCTGTCCTTGGATTGATAGCCAAACGCGAGAAGGAGATTCAGGCCTTTACTCCTGCACCGTACTATGAGATTGCGGCGGAGTTCAAGGCACTGCCGAATGGAGAACCGGTGTATCAAGGCGTGTGGCACCGCGGGTCCCAGACCAGGCTGGACGACGAGCACGAGGCGGAAACCATTCTGGCAAGGTGTCGTGGACACAAGGGGCGTATCGCCTCCGTCGAGCAAAAGGAGAGCAGAGCGCCTGTCCCGTATCTCTACGACCTGGGACTGCTGCAGCGTGAAGCAAATGTCCTCAACGGGCTGAGCGCCAGCAGAACCCTGCGTGCTGCTCAAGCCCTGTACGAAGAGAAGCGCGCCATCACCTATCCGCGCACGGACAGCAAGTTCCTTCCGAAGGCTCTGCGGAAAGAAGTCGCCCATATTCTAGGCGAAATGAGCAGGGATGAGTATGCCCCCTACGTGCAACATGCCCTCCGGGAAGGGTGGAGCATGCGTTCGTTCGCCTTCAACGATGAGAAGGTTACGGACCACTACGCTATCATACCAACCGGTACGCGTGTTGAACGCAAGGCGCTGACGCACGATGAGTCTATCGTCTACGACCTGGTGGTACGCAGGTTCATCGAACAGTTCTACCCGGAAGCGGTGTTCCTCCTGACGCGCGTCGAGACTGTTGTTCAGGACGAAACGTTTGGCACGGACGGAAGAGTCGTGCAAAGCAAGGGCTGGATGGAAGTCGCGCCTGGCGAGGCGGACGTCAAGGATTTGCCCGCATTGACTCAGGGCATGGCCGTCGAGGCATTCAGGATGGAAGTGGAACACAAGTTGACGAAACCCCCTCAGCACTTCACCGACGCATCGATTATTGCCGCCATGGAAACCGCAGGCAAACTCGTGGACGACGAAGAGTTGGCGGAAGCCATGCGGGAGAGGGGACTGGGAACCCCGGCGACGCGAGCAGAGATCATCGAGAAACTCATTCGCACGGGCGTCGTCGAGCGGAAGGCAAGAAGTCTCATGGCCACGCGTCGGGGCATCGACCTTATCGACCTGCTCGAAACGATCCAATTGGCCGAACTGGTGGCTCCAGACCTGACTGGCGACTGGGAAATGAACCTGCGCAAGATAGAGAAAGGTGCGTTGAGCGACGAAGAGTTCCTTGCAAGGATACGGGAGTTCACACGCCAGATGGTCGACAAGATAAAGGCCTACGAGGTGGTGACTCAGATTGGCGTTGAGTCGACGGAGCCGCTGGGCGTGTGCCCTCTCTGTGGGGGAAATGTTGTGGAACGTCCTGCCTCATACGTCTGTGAACATCATGGACGCAAAAAGACAGACTGCAAGTTCAGCATCCCCAAGGTGATCCTGAAGAGGCCTCTCAGCAGGGAGGAAGCCTCTCAGCTGATTCGAGAGAAGAGAACGGACATGCTGGACGGGTTCGTGAGCAGGCGCGGGTTCAAGTTCAGTGCTCGTCTTCTGCTGACGGCTGGCAACAAGCTCGAATGGGAGTTTGCCAACGGACCGGCTGGCGCTTCCGCCGAGGAGCCGGTGGTCAATGCAGAGCCACTCGGACGCTGTCCGATATGTCAGGGTTCCGTCATCGAGACGAGCGGCCACTACAGGTGTGCTGAAACCGGGTGCCGGTTCCAGATGAAGAAGGTGTACGCAGGCAAGACCATCGACCGTGAAACGGTCCGCAAGCTTCTTGAAACCGGAAAGACTGACCTCATTGAGGACTTCGTTTCGCGCTACAATCGGCCCTTCTCGGCGTATCTGAAGCTGGGCGATGGAGGCAAGGCAGAGTTCGAGTTTCTGAACAGGGAGCGCACGAACAGGCAACGGGCCACTCTTCGGTCAGGGCGCTCAGCGGCAGTTAGTGCACGAGGTTCCCGTAGCGAGGATTCTGCACACGTTGCAACGAAGACATCGGTTGAGAAGAAGGGGCGAGGGTCTGTCCATGTCCCTCCAGAAAAAACGCCGAAGAAGAAATCCAATCGCAGGGGTGGTGTATCATGATGACATTCCGGGACATGTTCACTGTTGAGTTCTTCATCTACTTTGCGTTTGCAGCCCTGTCGATTGCCGGACTCGTACTCGCTGTGTCCTACCGTCGTGTCAAGGGCACCAAGGCAAGTCTGTTCCTGCTCCTGACGGCTGCGCTCATGGCGTCCTACTTTACCATTCAGTGGGTGCTGAACAGCTTCGTGGTATTCCTCCTCAACAACTACTGGGTCAATCATCCGGACTTTCAGCTGGCATCGTGGGTGAGCACTGCTCTCAACGTTCTGGGGCTCGTGCTAAACTACGGGTTCGTCATCATGCTCGGCCTGACCACGTGGTCTGCCATCAGGCAGGCTCGGCAGGAGGCGGTAGCACCGTGTGTCTCCGAGACTGCTGTGGTTGGCGAACTGGACATCAAGGGCGCGGAGGGTATGGGCGACGAGGCTGCCTCCAGCGCCGGTGCTCCTGGCTCGGGTAGCGAGGAGGAGGATTCGTCCGACGCTCCACATACAGGCCAAGAGGGATAGTGCATGGATCGCGACGAGCTTTTCCTGGTCGTTGCTGAACGCATGCCCTCCGCCAACCTGCTCCATCATGTGCAGGCGGTAGAGGCTATCATGCGGGGGCTAGCTGCGCATCTTGGTGAAGATGTGGACAAGTGGGGTCTTGCAGGGCTTCTCCATGACATTGACTACCAGGAGACGAAAGACAAACCCAATCTGCACGGCGTCGTTGCAGCCGAGGAACTCCGCCTCATGGGCGTTTCGGATGAGATTTGCTACGCGGTGCGTGTCCACAACCCGTTGCTAGGCCTGCCCCGCAGGAGCCTTATGGACAAGGCGCTGTATGCAGCAGATCCACTTTCAGGGCTTATTGTGGCTTGTGCACTTGTCACTCGGGACAAGAAGCTTGCAGATGTGGACACTGACTTTGTCATGATGCGCTTCAAGGAGAAGAGGTTTGCAGCGGGGGCTCATCGCGACCAGATTCTTGCGTGTCAGGAACTGGGGCTGGACCTGTATGCATTTGCAGGCATTGGTTTGCGCTCCATGAAGGCAGTTGCAGAGCAGATAGGTTTGTAGCGTTCTCACGTTGTCGGAGTGCTGGTGTCAAGCCCGTCAGACGACGGGCTTTCTGTTTGTGTGCAACCGCGGTATACTTCGTTGGTAAGTACTCCAGGGCGCGTACCTTTCTCCGGCGCTTACCAAACTACAAACAGACGGGAGGCATATCAATGGCAGTGAACGCGGCGGAGTTGTTTTCAGATCGAGCACGAGGATTCAGGGCATCGGAAATTCGTGAGCTTCTCAAGCTGGTCGACAGTCCTGAGATCATCTCCCTTGCAGGAGGCATGCCTGACGATCGCTTCTTCCCCTTGGATCGCATGACCGAGGCGAGCACATTTGCACTCAAGGAGTATGGCAACAAGGCGCTCCAGTATGGTTCTACCGAAGGCATCAAGAAGCTGCGGGTGCTGCTCATGGACCGCATGGAAAAGGAGGGGGTTCGGGGGCTCGACCTCGACAACGTCATCATCTCTACTGCTTCTCAGCAGGGGCTCAGCCTGGTCGCCCAGGTCTTCATCAATCCGGGGGATACGGTCATTGTCGAGGAGCCTTCGTATCTGGGAGCCCTTCAGGCATGTGTCAGCATGCAGGCGGAGTTCTGTTCCGTTCCACTGGATCAGGACGGCATGCAGATGGACGTGCTGGAAGACAAGCTGAAGGAACTGCAGAAGGCGCACATCCGTCCAAAGTTCCTGTATACGGTTCCGAACTTTCACAACCCGGCCGGCGTCACGATGTGCCTTGAGCGTCGAAAGAAGCTCCTTGAGCTGGCCGAGAGATACGGGTTCCTCATCGTTGAAGACGACCCCTATGGGGAGATACGGTTCGAGGGTGAGCCGTTGCCATCACTGCTCGCTCTTGGAGGCCTTGAGCACGTCATCGGGTTGAGGACGTTCTCCAAGATCAGCTTTCCGGGCCTCCGCCTCGGGTGGATCGTGGCCCGCGAAGATGTCATGAACAAGATTATTGTTGGGAAGCAGGCTGCAGATCTATGCTCGCCAGCACTGACCCAGTACATCGCCTACGAGTTCATCAACCGAGGCTGGATGGACGAGTATCTCGAAGTCGTCCGCCGCGAGTACCCGAAGAAGAAAGACGCCATGATCGAGGCCCTGAAGATGTACTTCCCAAGTTCGGCGACATGGACTGACCCTCAGGGAGGACTCTTTGTCTGGGCGAAGACTCCTGAGGGTATCGATACTCAGGCGATGTTCACAGAAGCGATCAGCAAGAAAGTTGCCTATGTTGTGGGCGTTGCATTCTATCCACGCAGAGATGACAACAGCCATATGCGACTGAATTTCTCTGCCGTTGACCCGGAACACATCACGGAAGGTGTCCACCGGCTCGGAGACCTTCTGAAGTCCAAGCTGTAAGCTTTCCTTCTTGTCACTCTCGCAGCCATTTGCGTGTGGCTGCGGGAGTGACGTGGCGCTGGTTCGAACGGTCAGGATCCCTTGAACACCGGGCAGGCGCCCCTATAGTCACATGAAAAGCACTTCGCGCCAACTCTGGTGCGAAAGTCGCCACTCGCAATCTTCTTCGCAGTTCTCTCGACGAACACCAGCGACTGAGCCATGCAGTTTTCTGCTCCGTCATCCAGTTCAGCTTTCAGGTTCTCGCGAAGATAGTAGGTCTGCAGAATGAAGTGGCTCCCCTGGAACTCCGGGCTCTGATTCAGAGCCGAGGCATACAGCGCAACTTGGAGACGGTGGAGCGACAGTGTCACGGCATGGCGTGGACGACCGGATTTGTAGTCTACGACGCGGACCGTCCCGTTGCTGACGCGATCGATTCGGTCGACGATTCCCGTGAAGGGAACACCCCGAAAGGATGCGGTCACGACATGTTCGGCGTACATGGTCTGCTGCCACGTGGACCTGAATACTGGCATGTAGGCGGACAGAACACGCAGCGCACGACGCTTTTCACGCTGTTCTTGTACGGGCGAAGTGAATCCACGGGAGGACCAGCTCTCATCCAGCAGGTCTGCAAGAGACACAGGGAACAGAGCCTCGTCGTCAGGATAGAACAACCCGTCTTCTCTGACCTTGCACAGAAGCAGTTTCTCGAGAACCGCGTGAACACTCTTGCCATAGCTGAAGTACCAGTGCTGAGGCTCCTCGAGCTTCCGAATGTACCGGAGCTCGAACTTTTGCGGACAGTCGTGATACGTGGCCAGCCTGGAGTAGCTCAGCGGTTCTGCAAACGTGTCTTCCAAAGATCCTCTACCTGTCTGCGCGTTGCCTCTATGTCTGTGGTGTTGTCAATGACCACGTCTGCACGGGCAAGTTTGGACTTCAACGGCATCTGAGCCTCGATACGGCTCATAGCCTCTCTGTAGGGAAGGTGGTCACGTGTCATCAACCGTTGCAGCTGTTCGTTCTTGGAGGCCCGGACCACCCATACCTCATCGACGAGTTCCTGCCATCCAGCTTCAATGAGAATCGCTGCATCCAGAACGACCACGTCGAATGTCGCATGCAGTGCGTGCAGCTGTTGTGCAACTATGCGAGTCATGACTGGCACAGTGATGCTGTTCAACTGCTCGAGCAAGGATGAATTGCTGAAGACAAGATTACCCAGCGCGTGCCGGTTGAGTTGTCCCCCTTCAAAGAGCCGGTCGCCAAAGGCGGCACGTACCTTGTCGAGCGATCCATCGATGTTGGCCGCGAGCACATGCTTGCCAATGAGGTCGGCATCGACAACGCCCGCGCCAAGTTCCCGCATGATGCCGGCTACCATGCTCTTCCCGGACGCGATATTGCCGGTCAGACCAATGTCGACTGTCACGACAGGTCCTTCAGGTTGGGCCCGCTGGCCAGATTTGCTACAAGCGGGATGTTGAGTGGGATAGCGTTTTCCATGGCCCGCTTCATGAGTCCCCGCACACTGTCGAGTTCGTCGGCTGGAGCATCTACGACGATTTCATCGTGCACCTGGAGAACCATTCTTGCGTGGAGTGGGGCAAGGTCCTGGTTCAGGCGAATCATGGCCATCTTGATTGCATCAGCCGAGCTTCCCTGGACAACCGCATTGAATCCTTGCCGGACAGCTTCCTGACGTTCCTGGCTGTTGTGGCTTGTGATGTGGGGAACGCGGCGCAGATGTCCCAGGATGGTGCGCACGTACCCATCGCGTTCTGCTGCCGCGACGATTCGGTCGTGATATTCCCTGATTCCAGGGAAGCGCTCCATGTAGCGTGCAATGTACTTGCGCGCCTCTTCCGCTGAGACTCCCAGCTGTCGCGAGAGACCGAATGGAGAGATTCCGTAGATAATGCCGAAATTGATAGTCTTCGCCCGTTTGCGCATCTCGGGGGTGACCGCCGACTCAGGAACATCGAAAACCTGGGCCGCAGTGTGCAGGTGAATGTCCTCACCGTCAAGGAATGCCTGACAGAGGTTCCGGTCACCAGACAGGTGGGCCAGCATACGCAAATCAATCTGAGAGTAGTCTGCCGATATGAGGACCCATCCCTCGTGAGACGGGACGAATGCACGTCTAATCTCCCGGCCTATTTCAGTCTTTGCCGGGATGTTTTGCAGGTTCGGGTCTACGCAGCTGATACGGCCTGTGGATGTTCCCGTCTGCAGGAACGTAGGGTGAATCCTGCCGTCCGGGCCCACATACCGTACGAGCGAATCTGTGTACGTGCCCTTGATCTTGGAGAGCTGACGAAGCTCGAGAATGAGCGGTATCACCGGGTGCTCGCCACGGATTGCCTCAAGCGACTCCACATCGGTACTCAGGCCCGTCTTTGTCTTCTTCCTTGGAGCAAGCCCCAGAACATCAAACAGGAGCGTTGCCAGCTGTTTGGGAGACTGCAGACTGTACTCCCGGGTACCAACCAGTTCATACGCCCTTTGTTCCAAGTCTGCGATGCGACGGCCAAGGTCACTTCCGAAGCTGCGCAGATATGATGTGTCGGTCCGTATGCCTGCCATCTCCATGTCTGCAAGAACGCTGGAAAAGGGCATCTCCATGTCGTCCAGTGTCTTCATGAGGCCTGCTTCATTGAGCGCGCCCTCGATAGGATACGATGCGTGATATACCAGTTCCGCCAGACCCTCGGGCGTGGAGGCATCGCCGGGCAGGTGCCAGGCGTCCCTGATACGATCAGCTTTCCAGGCCTTCTGATCCGGGTCCAGCAAGTACTGTCCTAGCATGAGGTCTCGAACAGGGGCCCGGACCCGGGTTCCCAGGGGTGCAAGTGCATGACAGATCGCTTTGTGATCATACACGTAGCGCATGGACGCTTCAGGCGCGCCAATGCCTGTCAAAGGTGTATTGAACATGGTGTCGACATGATACTGCCGTGAGCCAGCCTTGCTCCGCTCTGCGATCGTACACCCGGAGGCGTCAGTGTCCGGTACTACTGCAAGGCCGACACGCTCATCCTCGAGGTACGCGGGAGCCTCTGTCTCCGAGGAAGGCGTATCCGACTCGAGAGCATCGTCGAAGAGATTGTCCCTGCCTGCAAGGGAATGGCTTGCCTGTTGCTGTGCAAGCGAGGGGAGGCCGAACAGCTTTGCTGCGCGCCGGCTGAGAGCCGAAAGGGCCAGTTTGTGAAAGAGGTCGGCGCAGGCCTGTAGATCAGGTTCGGCGCGCTCAAGATCAGCAATGCTCACGGGCTCATCGAGATTCTTCCGAATAGTAACCAGCTCCACGTTGCGCAGGACAAGGTCGCGGTTTTCTGCGAGCACAGGTCTGTACCGCTCGGGGCCGCCGTCTTCGAGTAGAGCCTGAACCGAACCGAACTCCTGGATCAGCCGGATGGCGGTCTTCTCGCCGATGCCGGGAACGCCAGGAATGTTGTCCGAATGATCCCCCATCAGCGCTTTTACGTGGGCAAGCTGCGGAGCGGAAAGTCCAAACTCTGTCCGGATGGTCTCCGGCGTGTATTCGCGAATCTGCTTCACCCCCTTGACGGTCATGCGGACCGATGTGTTCTCGTCCGCCAACTGAAGGAGGTCATTGTCTCCAGAGTAGATGATGCACGGCAGCGAAGTCTCACGCGCAACAGCACTGTACACGCCGATGAAGTCGTCCGCCTCGTAGCCGTCTTTTTCCCGGGTGGCGATTCCGAGGGATCGAATGAGGTCCTTGACCATCATCAGCTGTGTGACCAGCTCATCCGGCATCGTTTCCCGTGTACCCTTGTATTCCTTGTACAGTTCGTGCCGGTAGGTGGGGGCTTTGCGGTCAAAGAACACGCCCATGTACTGCGGCTCAAGCTCCTCGATGATTGCAAGCAGCATCGTCACCGTGCCAACAATTGCCCCGGTTGGAATGCCGGTGGGCGTCATCAGGTGAGGCATGGCGAAGAACGCCCTGTAGAGAATAGAGCTGCCATCGACCAATACAACGCACTTTGTCATGTGCTCAGTATATCAGCGTCTGGAATCGGGCGCAACCTGGCATGCAGAACGAGTGAGTCGCAGAGTAACGCAACCAGCCTGATCCGACTGGAAGCTCTGCATAGTGTCAGCGGTGCGGACCAGAAGCGTTCGATCGACGGTGTCGTAGGAGAAACCAGGGGCACGCGCTGGTGCCGGGGTGCCAGGACCGACTGTTCCTGCAACACGGGACGTTTCAAGGCTCATGGTGCCATCGGACCCGTTGATGTGTATGGTCGTCGCACCTTTCGTCGCCACGATGCTCTGCGCTCTCTTGACCTGCCGAACTGTTGCCCCAGCGTTGGTGTCGAGCCCTGGAAGCGAGGCGACCATACTGTCCGATGGGACATAGACCCGCGTGGGCGCGAGGACCTCGAACAGAATGTCCAACTGCGTCGGCATGTCAGTTGGGCAACCTGACAGAACAACGGCGTCTGGCCTGGTTACTCCAAGAGCAGCCACTGCCCGCGCTGCACGGTTCATGGAGCTCGCAGTACTGTCGATAAGGCACAGCCATGTGCCGATGTTCCTGTCGTGTACAAGAACGGCGCCACCCTGATCGACCACGGGAAACGTCACACAGGTTTCGGTGGCAGGAGTCCAGAGAGGCCAGGTACAAAGCATGAGCCCGGCACATGCCGCTGCAATACTGACTCCCCTGGCCTTGCGGCCAAGTCGGGGCCGGTTGTCGACGATCAGAATGACCATCGCAAAGAGTGCACCTGTCGACCACAGGACGAATGAAGGAGGAGCTGCCACGTTGAAATGCGAGCCAGGCAGGCGGGAGCACAGCCGCAGAAACCAGATGATGACGTCCGACACGACATTGACGAGCGGAGCGACCAGCACCGCGAGGGGATGGACAACAAGCAGCGCCATGATCCAGGAAAGCATGAGCATCAGCAATATCGATACCGCCGGAATGGCAACCAGATTTGCCACCAGCGAAACGGGGGCGAACACATGGAACGTGGAGACAACGAGCGCTGCCGTTGCTATGGACGCTCCTGTCGTTGAGCACACCGATGACACGAGGCCAGGGACCACGTGAATCTTGGAATGTGCGAGCCTGGCCAGCGGCCGGCCGATAAACGCCAATCCTGCGACTGATGCCAATGACAGCTGCAGGCCAATGTCAAAAACAGAGAGCGGGTCCAGCAGCGCGAGTACGAGGGCTGCCCACGAAAGGGATTCTAGAGTTCCGTGATGAGATCCGGACACCTGTGCCAGAGTGAAGACGCAGAGCATGACGAAAGCTCGGTCCGCGCTAAGCGGGAAGTCTATGAACGCCAGATAGCTGAAGGTTGCCAGCAGCGGAAGCAGGAGTCGTCCTATGCGTCTCTCCCGCAGGAGCAGCCCGGCCAGTGCTGATGCGATCGCAAATATGAGTGAAAGGTGGAGCCCCGAAATTGAAAGCAGATGGCTGGTGCCGGTAGCTGAAAACAATTGCTTCTCGGATACGCCGAATAGGCGCTGGTGTAGGAGAAGTTCTTCAGCAAACCCAAATGAGTAGTAGGAGAGAAGCGGACGTGCCTGGCGTTCGATCCTCTCTCGGACTCGGGCGGCAACCACGCCCCACCGTGACTGCAGTGTGTGCGTTGGCAGTACCTGAACCTCGCTTGCCAGGAGCAGACTGGGGGCGGGCGGTCCGGGTTGTTCTTCTCCGGGGTTGAGAGGTGGTCGTGGTGCATCTATGCTGCCCGACACTCTCACGCGCTGGCCAAGGCTGGGCCCCGTCCTTCGGTCTGGCATCCGGACGTCCACCGTGACAGGGTGGCGCAGTTCTTGCGTTTCCACAGCGTCGACGGAAAGGAAAAACGTGGTCGTTCCGGAAGTCGTTGTGTCAGAGGTGGAGCAAACGGTTCCGGTGGCAACTATAGAACCCACGGGTAGCTGTTTCCCGACAGACTGCCTCATGGCGGACGAGGTCAAACCAAATGATGGCCAGAACATTGCAAGAGCAACCAGAACACGCACCAGGCTGACAGCACGGTGCCGCGTTTGAAGGGCATACAAGAGCCCGACTATTCCTAGAACCAGAAAAACCGCCCATGCGCTCGTTCCCGTTGCGCTCCATGCCGCCGCAAGAACTGCCACGGAGACCAGCGTAACGAAGCGTAACCGAATCACGAAAGCTAGAGGGTAATCAGAGGCTTCAGCTGTTCAAATGTCTTGGCTCCAATACCCTTGACATTCTGGAGGTCCTCAAGGCGCTTGAACGGTCCATGCTGCGTGCGGTAGTCGATGATGGCCTGTGCCTTCGAAGGTCCAATTCCCGGTAGCCTATCGAGATCGGCAAGCGTTCCCCTGTTGATGCTGACCCGCGTTGAAGTTGTTCCTGTGGATTGCCCCACTCCCAGCGAAGTACTCGTGCCGTCTGCCGAAAGCGAAGGGACGGTAACCTGTTCACCGTCCTCGAGGCGTGCAGCAAGGTTGACAGCGATCAGGTCTGCGCTGTTGGTAGTGCCCCCGGCTGCTTCCACCGCGTCCCGGACTATCGAGCCTTCTGGAAGCTGATAGACGGCAGGATGCACCACCTCGCCTGCGACATAGACGTTGATAGTAGAAGGCGAAGGTTCCTGGTCGTCGATGATGACGGGTTCGCCAGCGTCGGAAGAAATACTCCCTGACGGCGAACGCGGCAGACGGGATCCCACAAACACACCGATACCGCATCCCAGCACAAGGAAGACAACGAGCAGAACAACGGTCTGACGCCGCGACAGTTTTTCCATGTCTGGACGCTTGCCGGCTGGGCAAGCACTGCCCTCCCTCCTATCCCAAGTATGCCTGCAGTGCGGTTTTTCTCTAGCGGGGTCCTCTCAAGACGGCAGCAAGGTCGTAAAGTTCAAAGAAATCTGTTACCATTGCCTCCGTGCCCTGAGGCACGGGTGTTTCGACGATCTTGACGGGGATGCCCGACGGCACCATGGCAAAAACCCTCGATATATCTGCGTTCTGATGACGGACGCAACCATGGGAAACATCTTTTCCAACGCTAAAGGGATCATTGGTTCCGTGGAGTCCATACGAGGGAAGAGAGATCCCAATCCACCGAATACCGAGTCCATTGTTCTGGTCACGCAGGTATGGTGGGTAGACTTTTCCTTCCCAGTGCCAGTATGGGTCAGCCTGCTTTGCTGTCACCTTGTACGTACCGATCGGCGTGCTGTTCTCACCCGTGGTCCCTGTGGCATCGGGGAATGCTGTGGTGTCACCTGTTCCTCTAAGCAGGGTGACGTGGAAAGACTTGTCGACAACGATCTCAGAAACAGAGGCTGCGGTTGCTGGCGTCGTATACCAGGCTCCGAACCACGCCACTATGAGCATGGTGACGATGAATCCACGAAAGTTTCTCATGATACGACCATTATAGGCTGCTTGTCCAGCATGGCAACAGGCTCCTGGCGGTACAGCGCGACCCATGAGGCAGGACGACCACCGTCCGGCCCCTGCCACAGCGTCTGGCTGCCTTGGTGTGGTGCGGGGAGAGGGAGTTGAACCCTCACGACCTTGCGATCACTAGGACCTGAACCTAGCGCGTCTGCCATTTCGCCACCCCCGCCTGAAGGGTTTGAGACTAGCGCTCCAGAATGACCGGAATGATAATCGGGCGCCGTCGTGTCTTGTCGTATATATATTTAGCGAGGAACTTGTGCAAGTCAAGCTGAAGATCCGGTGTTGTACCAGCATCGCGGCCGCGGTGAGCCTGCAGATACGTCTTGGTCTCTCGGGTCAGGTCGCCAAGGATGGCATCATCATCCGCGACCACTCCCTTGCTGACGATCTCTGGTCCGGCGAGTATCTTGCCAGTCATCTTGTCGAGGCTGACAACTGAAACGAGGATGCCGTCCTTGGAGAGTCGGGCCCGGTCGGTGAGAATCGGACTGTCCGGAAGCCCAAGGGCCAGACCATCAATAAGCAAGCCCTCTGCCGGCAGCCTCTTGAGAGGCATAAGACGTTCCCTGTCGACGGTGAAGCTCTGTCCATTCTCGAGGACAAACACATGCGACCCCGGGATGCCTACGCTTTCGGCCAGCCGCTTGTTCCACAAGAGGTGCCGGTACTCCCCGTGCACCGGAACGAAGAAGGTCGGCCGTGTCAACGAAAGCATGAGCTTGAGGTCCCCTTGCGCTCCGTGTCCTGAGACGTGCACCTTGTCTTCGCTCCTGTAGAAGACATTAGCTCCCAGCCGGAACAGATTGTCGACTGTGCGTGCGACCATTTCTTCATTGCCCGGGATTGGGTCAGCAGACAGCACGACAGTATCTCCTTTGGTTACCTTGACAAAGTCGTGTTGACCGCGCGCGAGGCGTGACAGACCGCTCATCGGCTCGCCTTGGGTACCAGTCGTGACGATCAGGATCTTGTCCTTTGGAATACTCCGCATTTCTTCCTGCTGGACAAGCAGGTTCTCGGGCACGTCCATGATCTTGACCTTGCGGGCTACCTTGACGGAACTGATGATGCTGCGTCCATCGACAAAGACCCTGCGATTCTGGGGTGCCACTGCGTCGATGATCTGCTGGATGCGGTGAATGTTGCTCGAGAACGTACTGAAAATGATGCGCCCCTTCGAATCGCGGACAATGTTGTCAAAGGTCGACCGCAGGTCACGCTCTGAACCGGCAAAGCCGGATTCCTCGGCGTTCGTCGAGTCAGACAGCAGGAGGAGGATGCCCTCCTTGCCAAGCGAACTGAAGCGCTGGAGATCAATGGGTTTGTCATCGACCGGAGTCTGGTCTATCTTGTAATCACCAGTATGGAGGATGACCCCCTCGGTGGTGTGAATGGCAATGGCCATGCTCTCGGGAACAGAGTGTGTCACACGAACAAACTCGACGTCCATGTTTCCGATTCTGACACGGTCTCCGGCATCGACGATGTGCGTCTCATAGGGCTTCAGCCTTCCAGGGACAACGTCGTCGATCAGACCCAGGGCAAACTTGCTGGCGTAGATGGGAACCTGGACATGTTCAAGGACGTACCCAAGGGCGCCAATGTGGTCCATGTGAGAGTGAGTGATAACAATACCCCGGACCTTGTCCTTGATCTGGTCGAGGTAATCCATGTTGGGAATGACGTAATCAATTCCCTGCATGTCATATTCGGGGAACTTGAAACCGGCGTCTATAATGATTGCGTCATCGTTTACCTCATAGACGGTCATGTTCTTGCCGATTTCGCCAAGCCCCCCGAGGGGGGTGATACGGATGTAATCGCGCGGTCTGTTGCCGCGCTCAGTGTGTTGCGATTGTGTCTTGTTCATGCAAGCAGTGTACGCGTTTTGTTTGAATTGAAAAGCAATGCAGTGTGGAGAAGTTCGTTCATGCGTCAGGATCTGGTTCGTTCTGGTCAGGCAGTGCCGCGTCCGATTGTCCCGGACCCGGTGGCGAGTTCTGATAGTGCCGCTTGAGCAGGGGTGTGGCGACTGCACCCGCTACAATGATGATGACATCTGTCCACTGATTTGGAGTTAATCCAAGCACATGAACGGGAACCGAGCGGAAAAACTCCACGATGAAGCTGGTCGCCCCGTAGAGGTAGAGGTACCAGACGAAGACCTGTCCGTTGTACCGCTTGTGCCGGCGAACGACAAAGGCCAGGATCACGAACACCAGGAATCCTGACGCCGAGTTGAACAGCTGTGCGGGCCATACCTTCTGGCCAAGAAGGTCACACTCTGACAAGGGGTCAGTGAACGTAACGCCAAGGAAGGATGTGGTCACGGTTCCATTGCAGCAGCCATTGAGCCAGCAGCCGATCTTGCCGATGCCAAAGGACAGTGCAAGCAGAGGCGCCGCAATGTCTGCCATTTGCCAAAAGTCCATGTGCCTGCGGCGCACGACCCAATGCGCCGCAATGACACCACCAATGATTGCACCAAAGTACGACAGCCCACCGTTCCAGATAGCAATGACCTGCAGCGGGTGGACAAGGTACCAGGCGACATCGGGCGACGTTAGGACCCAGCCGATACGCGCTCCTGCGATCCCCCCGAGAATCGCCGCAATGGCCATATCAAGGACGTTGTCCGTGTTGATGCCCTGACGGCGGGATTCAACGTATGCGGCCGAGATGCTGATGGCGATCGCCACGGCTATCGCTATGCCGTACCAGCGTATGGTGAGGCTACCGAGAGTGAAAGCTATGGGGTGCATGTACGTCTCCTCAGGCATGTCAGGTGTGCTGTGTGTGATGATTATACTGCGAAAAGCGACGTCAACTATTCGGGAGCGGCGATGCAGCACCGTGGCCGCCCTGGAGCGTTGCGCTGACCGCCGCGCCGTGATATAACGTGAACCGTGGAAGATACACAGCGCATATTGCAGGCGTTTGAGCCTGAGAGTCTCGACGAGTTCGTGGGGCAGAACGTGGTGGCGGGGCGAGATGCCCCCATCCGCAAGTTTGTCCGGGACAGGGTGCCGTTCAGCGCAATCATTTGGGGACCGCCGGGCTGTGGGAAAACCACCTTCGCCCGCCTTGTTTCTGCTGAGTTGGCTCAGCCAATGGAGTACGTCACCGCTGTATCTGCGGGAGTCCCTGAGTTGCGTCAAATCGTGGCGCGGTACGGTGTCAGGCCTTTTGTTCTAGTGGTCGACGAGGTCCATCGCTTCAACCGTGTTCAGCAGGACTTCCTTCTCCCGATTCTGGAGAACCGTCTCATGACGTTCATAGGCCTCACGACGGAGAGCCCATATGCAGTTCTCTCGCCTGCCCTGCGTTCACGTATATTCATGCTTCGTTTCTCGCAGCTAACCAGCACTCAGGTGGCTGAGATTCTCGTGCAGGGATGCCGGAAGGCAGGCCTCCAGCTCGACGGAAATGTACTCAACCGTATCGCGGCATTCAGCTCAGGTGATGCACGCGTCGCTATCAATGCTCTGGTCTGGTTATACCAGTCTGGCAAGCTCGTCGATGGCGCGGACCTCGGTGAACTGCTCAAGGAAGTCCCGGTTGCCAAGAACTTTGAGCAAGAGCACTATGACCTGGCATCGGCCTTTATCAAGTCCATGCGTGGCTCCGACCCCGATGCGGCCGTCTACTACATGGCGCGGATGATTGAGGCCGGCGACGACCCTCTGTTCGTTGCGCGGCGCATGATTATCCTGGCCGCCGAGGACATCGGACTGGCCAATCCATTTGCTGTTGTCATGGCCACCGCCGCGTATGATGCAGTTCGCGACGTGGGACTTCCAGAAGCGATGTTGAACCTTACAGAGGCTGCCATTTATCTATCTGGCAGCCAGAAGAACAATTCTGTTCTAGGTGCGATGAGGCGGGCGAGGGACCTTGCTCAGCAGACCAAGAATGTGGATACGCCGCTTCAGTTGAAGAACACAAGAGCAGGACAGGCGTTGTACAAGTATCCGCACAGCTTCCCCGGCGGGTGGGTCGACCAGGAGTACTTCCCAGAGGAAGTCCGCGACCGAGCCATCTACCTGCCCACGGGAGTGGGGTACGAACGCGTTATCGTAGGATATCTGAAGTCGCTCCGAGGCAAGAAACCTGAATAGGGAGAACTACATGGTCTCACAGAAAGGCTATTGGGAGGACGGCACCATCTTCGAGTTCGAAGCAACTGTTGCAGCGGCGGAAGCAAGTGCCAGGGGACTGGTCGTACGCCTCGACAAGACGTACTTCTATCCGGAGTCGGGGGGTCAACTTGGGGACGGCGGAACAGTTGCCGGTGTCGAGGTGGTCACCGCGCAACAGGACGACCTGGGGCCATATGTCGTGCTCCCCGTGGGCACGCTTCTCCGGGCTGGGGAGCATGTAGCATGCACCGTCGATGCCGAGAGAAGGGGCCGTCACACGCAGCTGCACTCTGCTCAGCATATCTTGAGCAGAATCCTGGACAATCAGGGCATTGCGACCCTTTCGTTTCATATGAGCGACCAGGACGCCAGCATAGAGACCAGCATGCCAGAGGTAGACGAGCGCTTCCTGCTGGACACTGAGTGGGCGGTCGAGTGCGAAATCTGGAGATGCCTTCCTGTGGAGACACTCTTTGTCAGCCGCGACGACCTCGGGAAGTACGATGTCCGCAAGGTACCTGAACTGCGAGAGGGCCCTCTCAGACTGGTCCGCATCGGAGATCTGGACACCAATCCCTGTGGTGGTACTCATGTGCGGTCGACTGGAGAAATCGGCGGGTTTACCATTACCCGCACCGACAAGGTGCGCAGCAACGTGCGCCTGTACTTTGTGGCCGGGAGGACCGAAACAGCATACCGCAGACGGCAGCGAAAGGTACTGGATACCCTGGAAGGGAAACTAACATGCGGGCTCGAAGATCTCTCGGGCGCCGTGGACAAGCTGCAACGGCACAGTCATGAGCTGACGCGGTACGTAGAATCGCTCTCCTCTCTTGTGGCAGATTCCCTTC
>DAOOUZ010000002.1:0-42752 GCA_035369785.1 Candidatus Cryosericum sp.
GCCTCTTCACTGCGGCCAAGGCCCTCGAGGGGGTCCTCCCCTGACCTTCCCTCCCACACGACTACACTGCTCTCAACCCTGACGGTTTTCCACTTCCGCCTCAGCCGCCGGGGCAGGTGAACACACTGTGAAGGGGCATGGTGTACGGCACAAGTCACCCCCATGTACTACAGGTGGCGAAACAGACTTCACACCAACCTCCTTCCCAGAAAAAAGCCTCCGTAGCAGCCGGAGGCTTTTTCATTGTGTGCACGAGCCCTCACCTGCCACGGCGCGGCAGGGAGCGCTGCCAGATCAATCAAACAGGCTCGTGCTCACGTATCGGTCGCCACGGTCCGGGAACACAGCCACGACCACTCCGCTGGGCAGCGTCCGCGCGAGTTCCATTGCACCCCACAGCGCAGCTCCGGACGAGATACCCGCGCTGATGCCTTCCGTGCGGAAAAGTTCCCTGGCCAGGTCGAAGGCAGGCACATCATCCGTCATGCGCAGTGTTCCATCCATTCTGTCAAACGCGAAGATCTCCGGCGTGTATGCAGCCATGTTGCGCAACCCCTGGATGCTGGTGCCAGCTATGGGTTCCACTCCGACGACCCTTGCGCCGGATGCTCCGATGCGGTGCATGAAGCTGGCGATGCCCATGAGCGTGCCGCCGGTTCCCATCCCGGCGACCACGTGCGTAACGTCAGGAACGTCCCGCACGATTTCCGGTCCTGTTGTCTGCTCATGCGCGCGGGGGTTCGCTTCGTTCTCAAACTGGTTAAGGCTGACAAGCGAAGGATCTTCCTGCAACATCTGCCGCACTGTCTCGATGGCGAGGTTCGTGCCGCCCGCACCCTCGGTCAGGACAACATCGGCTCCGAACATCTTGAGCAGCTTCCTTCGCTCGACGCTGGCTGTTTCGGCCATGACGGCCCGGAACCTGTAGCCACGCAGAGCAGCAACCATCGCGAGAGCTATTCCCGTATTGCCGCTGGTGGCCTCAACAATCGTCGATCCGGATCTCAGCAGACCATGCTCTTCCGCCTCCAGGAACATCTGCAGCGCGGGACGGTCCTTGACCGAGCCACCTGGATTGGTTCCCTCCAGCTTCGCAAGGATACGGACGCGTGGATTCGTTGTGAAGTGAGGCAGCTCCACGACCGGTGTATTGCCAATGAGTTCAAGAACTGACCGTGTCATCGCTTCTTGCCTCCCGCAGCAACGCCAGCGGCACGTCGATGTCGTGAGGCACGCCGGCTATCACGTGCCGCGAGCTCTTTGCCGGCATGAGATGTCCGGTCAACCCAGCCCTCATAACGTCGTCTTTGCTGACATGCACTCCAGGTTTCCAGGAATGGACCTGAACGGCGCTGCTCGCATAGTCTACCAGATACACGGGAACGTACGCTGCTCCCATCTGCTTCAACACGTTGTAACGATGATGACCGTCCAGAATAATCATGGTCTTCCTGTCCACGACGATCGGGTCTCGAATGACCCCGTCCCGCAGGAGGTCATGCTCTACTGTAGCCACGTTGTACTTCAGTACCTGCTCGTGCTGCTTCAATACATCAATTGGAAGTAGTGTAATGTCCATAGTGTCTCCTTGTACGCGTAGACCAACAAAAAAGCCTCCCACTGTTGGGAGGCTCTGTGCAGGTCGTGTCCTAGGACGTGCAGTCAGCGGTGCCTCCCGGTACGTAGCTCACACAGACAAGCGCAGGAAAACATCGCTGTACTCTTCATGCGTTCATTGTCTCCGCATGGCGCCGCCCGTCAATCCGACAACAAGGCGGCATCGTGAACGACGTGCCATCCGTGGCCGGTCACTGAGCTCGGCCACGGTAGTCGGCAACGGCCATCTGCAGGGCCTGGAGAGCATATCCTGCACACCGCCACTTGGACTCGGGCAGACCGTCAAGGAGACCTGAAACCTGTGCCATATCAATGGCAAGTGCATCTTCGACCGTCTTCCCCAAAACTTCGCGGCTGAGAACGGAGAGTGTCGCAATCAATGCGGTACACCCCGCGATGCGATACTTCATGTCAGTGATGCGACCGTCGTTCACCGTTATGAATACAGTCAGTTCGACAGCGTCTGCGTTGTCTGCTATGTGCCCCACTCCTGATGCGTTCTCTATGGAGCCGATGTTGCTCGGACTCATGAACTCCCGAATCGTTGCACGGCTGTACTTGTCCATGGCGGGTCAGGTCATGGACCGCAGAAACCGAACGAGCCCTGGAATGACGTCGGCGGCATAGTCGATGTCGTCACTTGTCGTTGCCAGGCCCAAGGACAAACGGATGGATGCCTTTGCTTCCTTCACGTCACACCCGATCGATGTGAGCACGTGCGAAGGAACAGTTTCCTGCGCCGTGCACGCAGATCCCCCGGCCGCGATGATACCCGCCTCGTTCATGGCGAGGAGCAAGGCCTCGTTGTCGATTCCATCAATGCGAATATTGAGATTCTGGGGCAGCCGCTGCTGCGCATCGCCGTTCATGGTAAGCCGGTCAATGCGTGACGCAAGCTTCTCAAACAGTGCATTGCGTAACGCTGTCAGACGCTTCATCTCCGATGTCAGGCGCTCCTTTCCGAGCTGCGCAGCCTTTCCCATGCCAACAATGCCCGGCACGTTGTGCGTCGACCCGCGGAGGCCCCACTCCTGCCCGCCTCCGTCGATGAACGGGTAGAGGGAGTCATGGCTACGAACGAAGGCCGCCCCTACACCCTTGGGGCCATTGAACTTGTGGGCGGAGATGCTCAGGAAGTCGACACCCATTGCCTCGACGTCGACTGGGATGTGCGCCGTCGTTTGGACAGCATCGGCGTGCATCAGCGCGCCACGCTCGTGAGCAACGCGTGCAATCTGTGCAATAGGCTGAATGGTCCCTATCTCATTGTTTGCGTGCATGATAGAAACCAGCACAGTCGTAGGGCGCATTGCACGCCGAACATCGTCCGGATCAACAATGCCGTTGCGCCCCACCTTGACGAAGGTGACTTCATACCCCTGGCGCTCAAGGGCGAGCGCACTGTGGAGAATGGCGTGGTGCTCAAACTCTGCTGTTACCAGATGACCAGGCTTGTGGAGTCGCTCGCGTGATGCCCGCTCCAGAACACCCTTCAGAACCCAGTTGTCCGACTCGGTGCCCCCACTTGTGAAGACGACCTGTTCAGATCTGGCGTTGATGAGCGATGCAACGCGGGTGCGCGCTTCCTCGACTGCCGTATGTGCCGTATCTCCCAATGAGGAATGAGCATAGGTCATCGGGTTGGCAAACTGTTCAGAGAAATATGGGCGCATTGCTTCGAGTACTGCGGGATCCACAGGCGTGGTTGCTGCATTGTCGAGGTACACTATCTTGTTCATCAGTTCCTCCGATCATCCTGAACGCACAGCCCTTCCTGCCTGCCCCGGGGTCACTTCCTCCCGCCAGGAGGGCTTATGGCTGGAGAATCTCCTCCGTGCGACCTTCGATGGACAGTATAACCGAAGTGACCCCGGGAATCCACAGAAGCGACGCCTGTATCTGGCGCCGGATACCCATGACCCACATGGATCCCCCGACCCCTTCCTGAAGAGCCTCATTGAAATCAGCATGCACCACGCCGTCCGGGTCGACGCTGACAGACTTCACCACGGTGCCCTCAGGGATAAACGTCGTAAGCCCCTGATGGCGCTCTGCTGGCGTGGGGCCCTTGAGCAACTCCTCCAGGACCGCCTCTACGAGCGGGCCATCCGCAGACACCGTGCGGGAAACCTCGACAAGTTCAATGTCCTGTGCAAGCGCCCTGACAAAGCAGACCTTGGCCTGCCGGCCCGGAGAGGCCGCTCCGGCACAACCGGCCAGCACTGTGATCGCCGCCGTAACCCACGAAA
This sequence comes from Candidatus Cryosericum sp., assembly GCA_035369785.1. Lineage (GTDB taxonomy): Bacteria > Caldisericota > Caldisericia > Cryosericales > Cryosericaceae > Cryosericum. The sequence continues at coordinate 3,867 of DAOOUZ010000002.1, forward strand.
CTGTTGCCACCAGTCTGAACCGCTCCCCGATACGCGAACCTCTCTTGCCACAGCTTCGTTGCATGTCTTCTCCCTGCGACAGCATGCGCCGTGCGCCCCATGCTCCTGCGCCATGAGTTGACAATGACCACTTGTGTGAACACACTGTCTCCGCCGGCGCCCATGGCTGTCACCATCGTGCTGGCTGAAACCACGGAGGTTCTGCATGAGCTCCACCAAGAAATCTCACAACAAGGCGTCCAAGAAGAAGCTGGTTGAGGCCGAACGCACGACACGCAACAAGCTCCGGCTGGCTGTCATCCTCACGTCGATCGGAAGCCTTCTGCTGATCGTTGGGCTCTTCCTGGGGCGGGGTTCTGCCAGCGGAAGCGCACTCTTCAACACCAGGTTCTTTCTGCTCGTCCTGGGGGTCTCTCTGCTGCTTGTCGGCATTGTAGGCCTTCTGGCACATGTGCTCGTGCAAGGAGCCAACAAACAGGTCAACAGGCGCCACTAGGTTGCTGCAGTCTGTTCCAGCCGCTCCGTCATCTCCTTGTACAGGCGCCGGTACGCGGCTGCTGCCTTGCCCCTGCTGTCGAGTCGAGTCACCGGGATACCCTGGCTGACCGATTCGCGAACACGAACAGATTCTGGAATTGTTGTCTTGAACAACAGACGCCCGTAAAGGTCGTCAAGTTCCGCCCATGTTTCCTGTGCGAACGACTGCCGTTCCTGGATATTGTTGAGAACAATGCCAAGCACACTGACACGGGCGTTGTACGTCTTCCGCAGCTTGTCAATCGACGCAACGAGGTCCGCCAGTCCTTGCAGGGCAAACCAGGACACGTCGGCCGGGATGAGAGCAAAGTCAGCAGCCAGAAGGGCACTCCTTGTAAACAGGCCCATGGCCGGAGGAGTGTCGAGAATGACACAGTCATGGGCGTTGTCGCGTTCAAGCCATGCCCTGACAGCGTACAGTCCATCGGTGGCGCTGTGATCTTCGTATCTGCCCAGCTCGCTGTCCGCACCCACCAGGTCCAGGTGGTCTGCTACCCTGAGAGGTTGAGGAAGTCCGCCCTGAAAGAGCACCGCGGCATGATTGGCGTGTTGCACGCCCGACCGCAGAAAACAGCTCGTGAGGTTCCCCTGAGGGTCAAGGTCGACGGCCAGTACGGACCGGCCATCACTGGCGAACAGGCTGGCAAGGTGAAAGGCCAGCGTCGTCTTGCCCACCCCACCCTTTTGATTGGTCAGTACAATTCTCATGCTGTTCAGACAGACGGCGGTTGGGGGCCCTGGGCGTGCTGTTCGTAGTACTGCGCAGGCAACAGGGCAAGAGCGATTGCCAGGCCCAGGAGTGACAGGAAAAACCCAATGAAGAACCATCCAACGGCGTTCCGGCCCTTCTCGCCCGCGACACGCGCCGTTGTGAAACCGAACGCCAGCATCACGATGAGACCGATCAGCACAGGGACCAGCACCGCGATGATGCCGTAGGCGAATGGTCTCCATGGCAGGACATCCAGCAGACTCCCTCCCCCGAACAGGTAATCGCCCATCCTCTACCTCCCCGTAAGCGTATTTCTGTCCTCTGTTCAGTATAGCGAGGTGCGCGCTGGTGCACAACGCCGTCGTTGACGACCGTTCAAAACGCATCATACTGCAAAGGAATCCGTATCTCATCCCGTGCTGATCCAGCGCGCACTGCCCACCGGCGCCAGGATTCAGCCAGTACAGTTGTACGACTGACGCAGGAGTGTTGTCAACGCACAGACCTTGGAGCACCGACATGAACCAAACAGTTACCCTCTGGCCTGAAACACTGCTAGCGCCTTCGGGCGTCAGGATGTTCCCACAATGATACTGGTTACCGGTGGCGAAAAGTCCGGAAAGAGCACCTACGCTCTCAATGCGGCGCTGGAACGTGGCAGCAGGCGCGCATTCGTAGCGACCGCCGAGCCATTCGACGAGGAAATGGATGCACGGATACGGCGCCACAAGGCAGAGCGAGGCGCCGCGTTCGAAACAGTCGAGGAACCGGTCGAGGTCCCTGCAGTCCTGCGCCGCTGCACCGGATACGATGTCGTCCTGGTAGACTGCATGACGACCTGGGTCGGAAACCTCATGCACTACGAACGTGACGTCGAAGCGATGCAGGAAGAACTGCTCGCGTCCATCAGCGGCAACGAGGTCATCGTGACCAATGAAGTCGGCATGGGTGTTATCCCCCTGGGGGAGTCGACACGCCTGTACGTGGAACGGCTGGGGCGCCTGAACGCTGCTCTGGCGAGGCGCGCGGCTCATGTCGTGTTCATGGTTTCAGGCATCCCAATGGTCGTGAAGTAGATGCTTGGGTGTACGTCCTGGCTCGTTCCCGGAACGTGGCTCACGAACGCCCGCCTGGCCGAGGGCATGGTCGACTATCAGGAACTCCTCGTTACGTCATGGGATGCCGAGACTCGGCTTACTCTCGAGCAGGAACTGCCTGGTTTGCTGAGCCTGGACCTGTCCTACACCGTCCACCTGCCGTACCCTGATATGGCTCAAGCGTGTGGCGCAATGCAGTTCTTCGAGAGCAGCGCGTTTCCCGTCCTGAACTATGTCCTGCACCCTGGTCCGGGCTGGCGCGATTTCCACTGGAACGAGCGTGTCGCCCTCGAGAATCTCAAGGACATGGTAGAACCGTATCCTCGCACCGTCTTCGACGTCGGGCACCATCTGCTGGGGCAGAGGGTGCCAGACACGTACCGCGCATCCACGGTGGAGGTTCACGCGATGGGCGTCCATGATGGCAAGGACCACCTGCCGCTAGACGATGAAACAACGGACACCATCCTGCCATGGGTTACCGACACCACGCTTGTCACCTTCGAAGTGTTCGACTATGACGCACTCCTCACGAGCTTGAGGGTGTGGAAAGGCCACCATGCTGGATGAACCTCGTCTGGCATTTTCCTTTCTGAGCCGCATCCCACTGGGAGGCAAGGGAGACGTACGTCACGTTCCAAGATACTTCACTCTCGTCGGCTACGTGGCCGGAGCCGTGTACTACGCGGGACATCGGTGGATGCCGGGGAACATTGGAACGATCGCGACCATAGGCATCGGGTTCATGCTGTTTGATCTGTTCCATTTCGACGGGCTGCTGGATACCTTCGACGGCTTTCTCAACCAGTCAGGACGGGACAAATGCATGGAAATCATGTCCAAGGGGGATACCGGCCCCTTCGCAGTATTCTTCTCATTCTTCTACCTGCTGGCACTGTTCTGCCTTGTCCGTGCCTCCAACCCGTGGAACCTCGTTTTCATGAGCGTCTGCGGGAGGCTTTCCATGAATGTGCTCCTCAGCACGACGCCGCCCGCAAAGCCGGAGGGCCTGGGCTCGCTCATGTCCCCCTACCAGCAGCTTGCGACATTCCTGGCTGGCGCGGTGACAGTCCCTCTCGCTCTGTTCGACTGGAAAGCCTGGGTGGTGTCCCTGGCCGTCGCTACGGCCACGGGGCTGTTCATGTCGGTCGCAACACGGCGCAAGCTAGGTGGCTACACCGGTGACGTCCTGGGAGCCACGTGTCTGCTGGCACAGCTGTGCGTCCTTGCGGCCCTGGTCCTGAGTTGCTCATGATCCTGAGCCGGTCAGACTTGGCAGAACGCTCGCCAGTGGTAAAATGACTGTTGACCCATCTCAGTCAGGAGGCTTTATGAACATCCTCGAGTCCATTCGATCCAGGGCAGCACACCTTCACAAGACGGTCGTTCTACCTGAAGGCGATGAGGAGCGCAACCAGCAGGCTGCGGCGATCATGACGCGCCTGGGCATGGCCAAGGTCGTCCTTGTCGGAAACGCCGGCTCGATTGCATCGCGTGCCGAATCAAGTGGTGTCAGTCTTGCAGGCATAGAAATCGTAGACCCGGCGACCTCCGCACACACCTCCGACTACGCTGCCTTGATTCTCGAGAAGCGCAAAGCCAAGGGAATGACCGAGCAACAGGCGGCCGAACTCGCGCACGACCCCATCTATCATGCGACATGCATGCTTGCAACCGGCGCAGTGGATGCACTTGTCACCGGGGCAGTGCACTCGACCGGCGACATGCTCCGCCCTGCCCTCCAGATTGTTGGGACCGCCCCCGGCATCAAGACCGTGTCATCCATGTTCCTCATGGTCATGCCAGATGGTCGCCTGTTTGGCTTTGGCGATTGCGCCGTCGTGCCTGACCCAACGCCGGAACAGCTTGCCGACATCGCTGTTGCGACAGCCTCGACGTTCAGAAAGTTGACGGGCATCGAGCCATGGGTCGCAATGCTGAGCTTCAGTACCAAGGGCTCGGCCTCCCATGAGATGGTCGACAAGGTGGTACAGGCGACGCGTTTTGCGCGGATGAAGAAGCCCGATCTCGCTGTCGATGGAGAGCTGCAGTTTGACGCTGCCCTTGTTCCATCCGTTGCTGCTCAGAAAGCCCCGTGGAGTGTTGTTGCCGGCAAGGCCAACTGCTTCATCTTCCCGGAATTGAATGCAGGAAACATCGGGTACAAGATGGTGCAAAGACTCGCTGGTGCTGAAGCGGTCGGTCCAGTCGCCCAGGGACTTGCGAAGCCTGCGAACGACCTCTCTCGAGGATGCACCGCAGAAGACATCGTCAATGTCTGTGCAATTGCAATCCTGAATACGCTCCAGGACAGAAGCGACACCGCCAGCATCTGATATGCCAGCACCAGCCTGCAGGGCCGGCGGTCCGGCGACCTCGCGCATGAATAGTCTGACCGCGAGTGCAGATGACATCATGGATCGCTACCTGAAGGACCACGAGCAGGCTATGATGTCCACGATCGCCACCATGCTTGCCATTCCATCCGTTAGAGACCCCGCGAGCGCATCCCCCTGGGCTCCGTTCGGCCAGGGCATAGCGGATGCCCTGCACCACCTCGTGCAGGTCGCGAACTGGATGGGATTTCCCAGTGAGAACGTCGAGGGTGTCGTCGGGCGCGTGCGGTATGGTGGTGCCGTGGGAACTGCGTACGCCGTCCTCTCCCACCTCGATGTCGTCCCCGCGGGCGATGGCTGGACCAGACCTCCCTTTGCTGCCACCATCGAGGGCGGGCGCCTCTATGGCAGAGGGGCAGTCGATGACAAGGCTCCCGCTGTTGCCACCGTCTTCGCACTCGCCGCCGCCCGGGCTGCGCTTGATGCCCTCAAACTTGTGCCGGCAGGCTCGATTCAGCTCCTGTTCGGGACGGATGAGGAGTGTGCCTGGGAAGACATGGCGCAGTACCGCCAGAAGTTTGCGTTTCCACGCGCAGGATTCAGCGCCGATGGCGACTTCCCAATCGTAACCGGCGAGAAAGGAATCCTGACGGTGCGGCTCGCAAGTAGGGAGACAACCGGTCCGACACTCTTGTCAGCCAGCGGTGGCACTCGTACGAACATGGTGCCGGCGCATGCGGAAGCTGTCCTGGCAGCAACGCCGGAGACCAGGGATGCGTTATGCAGGATACTCGCGAGTCTTGACGGCGACGACGGGTTTCGGGCAACCATCGAACCGGACGGGAACCGCATCACCGTCCGAGTTGACGGCAGGCCCGCACATGCGGCAACGCCAGGACAGGGGAGTAACGCCATTGGAAAACTCCTGGTACTCCTCGACTCTGCAGGACTTCTGGAGCACGTTCCCATGCTCCAGCTCATCGCGCGTACGGTAGGAACGGACTGGACAGGAGAGGGACTGGGCATTGACCTTCATGATGAACTTTCCGGAGCCCTGACTCTGAATCTGGGGGTTCTCGCATGGGATGCAAACGGTGGAACGCTGGACATTGACATCCGGTATCCGGTGACCTGCTCGAAGACAACGGTCATGCAGACGATCGGACCTGCACTCTCAGCGATGGCTTCGTGGGCAACCATCCTGGAAGACCTGCCGCCGCATCTCGTCGACCCATCGTCACCGCTGATTGCAACCCTTGGCAAGGCGTACCGGCGCCATACACATGCTGCCCCGCGGTGTTTGAGCATCGGAGGTTGCACCTACGCGCGCCTGATGCCTGATGGCGTGTCCTTCGGGCCAGAGTTCTTCGGACATCCTGCCACTGACCATGCGCCGGACGAGTATATCGAGCTGGATGACCTGCTCGTGGCGAGTCGGATCTACGCCTCCGCCATGTTTGACCTGCTGCTGGGAGATGCAGACGCTGATGTCCGCTTCCCTGGACCAGCCTCGTGGTAGATGTTGGAGGCACTTGTGGTATACTTTGCTGGCATCCATTTCTGAGGAGTATCATGAAGCGTGAACCCAAGAAGAAGCGTGTAATCACACCCGAAGAGCGGAAGCGCAGGAACCGGCGTCTCAACATCGTCATGATGCTCATGGCAATCGGGTGGGCAGTCATTCTCGTGTACACTCACGAGCAGGTCTTCATCCGCTGGTTTGCCGCTACGGTCCTGTTCCTGGTGGGGCTGACGGGATTCCTGGGCATCGGAACCGAGCGCACCCGCAAGCCAAGACACTAGCCGAAGACCCAGCTCAAGTGCAAGTGCCATGAGAGTCGTTATTGTCGGAGGCAACGCGGGAGGAGCAACGGCAGCAACTCGCCTTCGTCGGCTCCGCCCGGACGCAGAGATTGTCCTTGTGGAGCGTGGAGCGTACGTATCCTACGCCAACTGCGGGCTGCTGTACTACCTCGAAGGCGTGATGAAAGAGCGTTCAGCGCTCTTCGTGGAGACCGCAGACTCGCTGCGCTCAAAGCATGGCATTGATGTCCGTATCTATACCGAAGCAGTGAGTATCGACCCCGCCACCCATACGGTGAGGCTGCGCGACTTGACAACACAGCAGACCTCCGTCGAGCACTACGACAAGCTGCTTCTCGCAATGGGGGCAGAGCCTGTGTTCCCACACATTCCTGGCATTGACTCGGCAGGAGTCGTTCCTCTCTGGTCCGTTCCGCACATGGACGCCATCGCCGATATGATTGCTCATGGAGCACGCTCCGCCGTCATCCTCGGGGGAGGGTACGTCGGATGTGCAGCTTCAGAGGCACTGCATGAACGCGGACTTGAGGTCACGCTCCTCGAAGTCGGTGAACAGGTTCTTTCGTTTCTGGACCCTGACGTTGCGCTGTATGCTCAACAAGAGCTGGAGGCGCACGGCATAGCAGTGCGCACCGATGCAAGGGCTACGCAGGTTGTGCGTGATGGCAGGCAACTTGCCACTGTGCTGGAAGACGGACAACACTTGGCGTCCGACCTTGTTGTCGTGTGCACAGGTGTTCGCCCAGCCTCGAGGATCGCCCGTGATGCTGGACTGGCTGTCGGCAGAACCGGCGGCATCGTCGTTTCGCCAAGTCTGCGTACGTCTGACCCCGATATCTATGCGGTCGGTGATGTCATCGAGGTACAGCACGCCGTCACTGGTGAGCCAGTGGTCCTGCCTCTGGCAGGCCCAGCCCACAAGCAGGCCCGTATTGCCGCGACCAATATTGCGAACAGGGGGCAGGGCTGGACTGAGCAGTATCCCGGGACATTGGGCAGCACGATCCTCAAGCTCTATGACCTCACCTGCGGAGCAACCGGCGCGAACTCGAAACAGCTTGAACGACGAAGCATTCCTTTCAAGTCAGTGCTGATCCACCCGCTGAACCATGCGGAGTACTATCCCGGAGCCACCCCTGTTCACCTCAAGCTTCTGTATGGGCTCGACGGGAAGGTCCTTGGCGCTCAGGCCGTTGGCCATGACGGAGTCGACAAACGGATCGACGTGCTGGCCACCGCCATTTCATTCGGGGCCCGTGTCGAGGACTTGGACAGACTGCAGCTGGCGTACTCGCCGCCGTTCAGTTCAGCGCGAGACCCCGTCAACATCGCCGGGTCAGTCGCGGACATCCACAACCCCTGACGCCAAGCCTCGTCACCAACGCAGAAACAAACACGCCCGGGCGGCCTCTGTAAGCCCCCGGGCGTGTGTAGCACGTTGCCTTCGATAACGTCTGGCTGGGTCAGCCCTCTATGACAATGACCTTGTCGCTTACCGAAACCACCTTGCCAGCAATGGATGCATGAATGTTCGCTCCAAGCTTTCCCTCTGGGGGACTGGCAATGAGCTGCCCCGCGACGACACTGTCACCCTGCGCCACCGTTGCCTGCGCTGCCACACCGATGTGCTGCTTCAGACTGATGTTCACACGGTCTGTGCGCACTTCTGACTCATCCCATGCCACTGGCCAGCTGTGATAGGTGCCCACGCCAAGGCGCGCCACCAGCCGTTCAGTAGGTACAAGCCGTCCTTCTCGTGCCTCATCGGGCGTCAGGTCTGACCGATGGTGGACATCATTCTTCCACCCAGCCGCAGCAAGTTCACGTTTCATTTTCTTGTAGAACTGCATGGGCGACAGTTCGAGAGGGCAGGAGTACGCCTCGCACAGCCGGCATTCGCAGCACAGGACCGCTCCCGTGAGAACACTGTTCTTGACATTGATGCCATAGGCACCCGCCCGCATGATCTCATGTGGGCTGAACCCATGTCCGAGAAGGTGGCGGGGACACAGCACGGTGCAGTCGCGACACTGGTCACAGCTTGCCTTTCCGCGTTTGGTCCACGCCTCCAGTGAGCGTGACATGAACCGCACGACCTCGTTCTCCAGCGGGAGTACCAGGATTCCGCCCGTTGTCTTGGTAATCGTCTCGCTTGCAGGATCCGCGACAATGTGGCCTGTCATTGGCCCGCCAACGACGACCCGAAGTTCCCCGGGGTCCCGCGCATATCCCCCGGCCAGCGCAATGACCTTGTCGAACGACATGCCAAGAGGAGCATTCACAGTTTTCGGCGCCTTGACTTCCCCGTTGATAGTGACGTACCTGTGGGTCACCGGCGCTCCGGCGTCCACCGCCTGGGCTATGTTGGCCAAGGTCCCAACATTCTGGACGACACAACCCACGTTGAGCGGCAGCCCCGCCTCAGGAATCAGACGACCTGTGACCTCGTAGACGAGGCAGAACTCGTCCCCGGCTGGATAGACGCTCTTCTCGATGATGTGCAGTTTCACCGGCCATGCGCGTGCGTCTTCGGTGTCCTGCTGACGGTCAAGTTCCTGCTGCAGGGCCTGCACGGCACTTGCGTAATGAGCCTTCACGGCCACCAGCCCAACCTTGGCCCCGACGGCCTGCATGACAAGGCGCATGCCGCGTATCACGAGTTCAGGGTGGGCAGCCATGAGCTGCTGATCGCAGCGCAGCATCGGTTCGCACTCTGCGCCGTTCGCAATCACGGTGTCAACGTTCTTGGCGGCAATCTTGACATGTGTCGGAAAGCCTGCGCCCCCTGCGCCCACAACCCCGGCCGCCTGGACCCTGGCCACAATTTCTTCAGGCGTCATACGATCTTTTCCCTGACCTGGTCTGCAAGCTGGGTGATCACAGTCTTGCGCACCAGCAACCCTTCCTCGGTGGGGTGCACAATGCCAGCGGCTACCGAGGCCTCCACGTCAGAAACTTCACCTTCCATCAGCAGAAAACTCTTTCCACCGAGACCATTGGCAAGCCGCAGCTCCAGGAGGTTCACGTCTGCTGCTTTGGCGGCAGCATCCGACGCTACAATGCAAGAGGCAGCTGTCACCGTTTCGATAATGCCCAGAGCCGCCCCGTTGGTGCTTTCCGAGCTCAGGTCCAGTGCCGAGAAGATGGCGGGGTGGGCATTCGGCAGAAACAACGTGTCAACAACAGCCGCCCCCGCGATCTGAACGCCTGCACGAAGGGCATTGTTGACCTGGCTTGTGTCCCCACGGAACAGCACCATGAACTTCCCCGGGCAGATCGACCGTGCTTCGAGCAACTCAACCGATGCCCTCTTGACAGCAGCATCAGCTGCCTCAATGCCGGCCGCTATGCTGTCCGTTTCAATGAATCCAATCGCCTTCTCAACCATGGTCCTACCTCCTACCAAGAGTACAGTAACCGCACGTTACCACAGCTTTGCCGTTTCTCCCGCCCTGTTGTTCATCGCAATACCAATTGGCGTGACAAACAAGGGCTCCCCCGGAATGACCGTTTCAATGCCCGTCACCTGTTCAATCACCTGGTCCATTCCAGGGAAGCGGGCTGACCCACCACACAGGTAGATCCTCCTGGGATGATACCCCTCAACATGACGCGATACGATAGTTGCTACCTTCTCCATGACAGGCTTGATGGCAGGGAACAGCGTCTCCTGCTGGGAAGCATTGGTCTTCAGCGCCTCTGCCTCCATGAAGGGGATGTGCATCGCTCCTGCGACCACCAGCGTGAACTGCGTGCCTCCGGTGGGTTCGTCTGCTGTGTACACGACCTTGCCGTCCTCGATGACCGCCAGCTTCGTCGTGCCACCACCGACATCGACTACCACGCCGCTGTCAATCTGAAGAATCGTACTTGCTGCGGTCGCTTCATCTACAAGACACGAGCACTCAATACCCGCGCCCTGCAGGACATTGCCGGTCGCCCTGACCTCCGCGAATGGAACACCGGGCGGATAAGCGGTGGCAGCCGACTCGATCTTGCGTCCCAACGCCTCTTCAACCTGGAGTTTCAGTTTCTTGACGATGGCAATCGCACCCATGAAGTCAAACACAACTCCATCACGAACCACCTCTGCGAACTGATAGGCCCCGGCGATCGGCATCATGCTTTCATCCAGGACAACGAGGACGGTGTAAGCCGTGCCCAGGTCGACCCCGACGTGCATCTCGCCCCGATACGATATCTGCGGCCCTGGAACTCCCTGGTACGCTATCACGTGCGCGGCGGCATCCAGGATTTCCTGCAATCTCGGATTGATGACTGTATCTTCAATTGCAAGCTTCGCCCGGGGGACTCTTGCTGTGCTCGTCGTAGGACGATCGCTCATCTACGGTCTCCCTCCGGGGTTTCCTCATAACGGGCCAGTGCAAACAGCACGTCCGAAAGGCGATTGAGATACGCCGCTACTCTGTCGTTGGGCAACTGGCCCGCAGCGTTCAAGCCGACGACCCGGCGTTCTGCCCGACGGTCCACCGCGCGCGCCATGTCGATTGCGGCGCCAGCACTCGTCGCCCCAGGAATGACAAACGTGGTCGGCATGGTTACCTTGTGCTCCACGTCCACAATAACATCCTCCAGCCGTTTGACCATCTGGTCCGTCACCATCCATCCGTGAGTAGCGAGATCCCCATGGCGCTCGGGTTCCGTTGCAAGTTCGGCTGCCACAATGCCAAGGTCCTTCTGGATGCTCTCGATGACTTCTCTCGTGTACTGTTGCTGGCACAGTGCCTTCGCAAGTCCGAGCGTCGACGTCAGCTCATCTACCGTGCCATATGCTTCAGGCTGGGCATCAGCCTTGGAAACGCGCCTGCCAAACAGCAGGGCTGTTGTTCCCTTGTCTCCAGCACCTATATTCGGTTTCATTGGGCCTGTTCTCCTTTCCTAGTATCCGACCGGTGAACGCGAACCATGCCATCTCAAGTCCACCGGCCGGATAAACTCGTTCCTGTTATGAGAACGAAACGGGAGGCCTGGGGGGCACACAGGATGTGTCCCCAGCCGCGCTCTCCTCGAATCGTACCTCCACACGCCACTGCTTGATGAAGTCCATGGCAGAGGGAGAGAACCGCGTGCCCGGTGGAAAGCATAGAACCATGCCTGTCACCGGCGTTCGTACCCTGCTTCGAATCTCTGCTTCGGTCACAATGCGCATCATGCTGCTCCTCGCCATGCCTCCGGGTACTAGAGCGCCTGCCCGGTCCTGTACTCCTTCACCTCTGTTACAACTTCAGAGCGACGCCGCTTACCTTCTGGTCCAGCATGCGCTTCGCCATATCGACGATGGTTGCCGCTGCCTCCATCGGGTTCAGACCCTCCGAATAGATGTTCGAGATGCAGTTCCGTTCCCCATCCGTGTCGGTCATCTTTGCCTTGTAGGCCATGTACGCACTGAGGCTGGTCTGCGTGACAAGCCCTGGGCGTTCCCCGATCAGCATGATGGCAACCTCAGGCTCCAGAACACGGCAGACGTCGTTCAGCAGACGCACTCGACCGTTGTCCACATAGAATGGCGTTCCAAACGTCAGACCAGCGTTTTCAAACCCCTGCTTCAGGGCCGGCAACAGGTCGGGAAGGTTCTCCAGAACAGCGGAGGAAGACAGACCCTCACTGATGAATACCTGGATCTGCGCCCCCTTCTTGCACTTGGCAAGAATGGCAGCCTCAGCCTCTTTGCTCAGGATGCCACCCTTCTCCGGGTGGGCAAGATACTCATGCTTGTCCGTGCAGATCGTCGAAACGCGGAGGTCTACCCCATGTTCCTTGAGGAACTCGTCCGGTATCCTGCTCCACACGGCATCCTTGGCGGACGCTTCATCCAGACGGAACGAAAGCCATGCCTCTACCGGGGGCCTCGACCCGACGTGTCCCGTCGCAATACGGGCAGGCGTCGCCTGCATCATTGCCTCGAGTGCCTCGCGGTTGTATGGATTCTTGACACCGATCTCACGGTGCGCAAACGCTTTTAGTTCACCCATGGTCGTCTCCTCAAGCTACCAAAGGAAAATGTCAGAAGGCTCGGCCGAGAAGATGGACGGATCACCCGCCCGATCTGTCAGTTTGCCATCTTTCAGCAGACCCATGCGCTCCATCCAGCGCTCGAACTCGGGAGCCGGGTGTCGGTCAAAAATCTCACGCATCGAAACGTCATCATGGTTCGATGTATCCTGATAGCTCAGCATGACGTCATCGCCCATCGGGATACCCATGTAGTAGACCGCGCCACCAGCCGCTGCCAGAAGGTTTGCCATCTCCTGACCATTGTGGTTCATATCGACATGGTTGACGTAGCAGGGCGCCATTCCCATCGGGAATCCATGCATCTTGCCAGCAAACAGGTCCTCGAGGGTGCCATAGGCGATCTGGAACGTGTCGAGGTGCGTCTCCGGACCGATGAAACCAGTCACGTTGTTGACGCAGAACGGCCGGAAGTGACGTCCGAAGCCATACGTTCTGGACTCCAGAGTCTGCTCGTCACAGCCGAAGTCAAGCCCGACAGACATCTCGGACCCCTGCCCTGTCTCAAAATACATCACGTTCGGTCCTGCGCAGAACGAATACTCGCGAGCCAGAGCCCAAGCTTCCTCCATGAGCTTGAGGTCAATCCCGAATCCCTTGTTGGCTGGCTCACAGCCTGCGATGCTCTGGAAGAACAGACCGATGTGCGCTCCACGCTTGGCCGCCTCCATCTGACCGGTGATGTGACCCAGCGCCGAGTTCTGCGTGGGAATCTCCCACTTCTCAATCAGGCCATAGGTCATCTCAAGAATACGCACGAGAGTATCAGGTGTGGGGTCAACCGGATTGATGCCGATGACAACGTCGCCGGCTCCGTACGACAAACCATCGAGAATGGACGCCCTGATACCATCGATGTCGTCGGTCGGGTGGTTTGGCTGGTTCCTGTAGGACAGAGTGCCGGGCAACCCGATGGTCGTGTTCGCAGTGGTCACGTTGACAATCTTCTTGGAAGCCACCACCAGATCCATGACGGACATCAGGCGGATGACCGCGGAGATCATCTCGGATGTGAGACCTACGCGAATCCGCTGAATATCTTCGTTCGTCGTCTTCTGGTCCAGGATGTACCCGCGCAGTTCGGCGACGGTCCAACCTTTGATCCTGTTATAGACAGCTTTGTTGGTGTCATCGATAATCACGCGGGTAACTTCGTCCGTCTCATACGGCAGGACAGGGTTCTCAAACACGTCCTGCAGGGTGAGATTGGCGATCACCCACTTTGCAGCGATCCGTTCCCGCTCAGATTGAGCAGCGACGCCTATCAGTTCATCGCCGGATCGTTTCTCTGCAGACTTGGCCAGCGCATCCTTTACTGACTTGAAGGTGTATGTCTGACCCTGCAGCGTTGTCGTAAGATTCATTCATTCCTCCTCTAGGGTTCATGACCAGCAACTATGGTGCCCTCAGAATGCGAGGTAACCCAAACAGGTGAGTCTCTGTCCTTCTTCGTCGGCGTGCTAGGACTCTATTGGGCTCGGGGTCGTCTTTCCCAGCTTGATGGTCTCCTGGAATGGACGCCACAATCCCTTGTTTTCATCTCTTCCCTGCAGAAGCACCACGCGGCCTGGCTTGGCCTTGCCTGGAAGCGCCTCCTTGTACAGGGAACCGATGTCGCCCCCCTTGACGCGGTTAATCAGATAAATGAGCTTGGTTTCGGGAAACTGCGTCATCATCTCAAAGTCGCCGTCGCTGTCTCCGGCCACGAAGAGAGGTGCCTGCTTGATCAGGTTGCGAATGACCGTCGCCTTGCCCATGCGCTGCGTCAGCGCATACCCGGGCTCTTCACTGAGCTTGGGAAGATACTTGCCAGACGCATCCATCTGCAGACGAACGCCAATGACATGATCTTCTGGAACATCGTACCCGTTGATCGCCGCAACAGCCTGGATGACGGGCTCGAACGAGGCGCTCACGACCCACACCTTCCACCCGGTCGCACGCTGTTTGGACATCATGTCGACGATGCCGAGAGAGAGGCGAATGCCGGCCTTGTAGGAATACGACGACACAGCTGCCCTGCGGTCCAGGCCCGCAGGCGCCTTGAGGGTGACCTTCTCGCACTTCCGCCCCAGAGCGTCGTTCAACGCAGCGACTGCCATCTTCTGTACCTCGGGCTTGGTCATACCCTGGCACAGGAAGCAGACCCATGGATACGAGTACTCGGCCCCAATTTCAGGCGTGTCTGTGAGGCCATCATACAGGAACGGCAGCTTGACAAGAAAGTCCTGGTACTCGGGAGTGGCCTTGACCTCGTCAAGCGACATCTGCCTGGTGCCAATGTAGTGGTCATACAGGAATGCGTAGTCCTCTTCCAAATCGGCAGCAATGTCAGGAAGAGCGATGCTGCCATAGTCCGCGGAGAACTGCGTCACGTTGGTGTCCTTGAGAGTCTTTCCTGCCGCCTCAGGAATCATCGCGTCAAATGCATCCTTGGTCATGGCGTACTGGAGGTTGAACATCTGGAAGCGGAACATTGTCTCCATGATGTCGTTGTAGATGCAGGTATTGTCCCAGTCGTACACGGCGAGTGGGTGCGTGGGCCCATACTTCCTGATGAACCAGTCCGAGTAGATCCAGTTGTACGGCGTGTAGCCGACATACGTTCCTGACGGCACACCGGCCGCCAGGGTAACACCTGCAACTGACGATGTAAGAAGTACAACGAGCAGAACAACAGACAAAAGCTTGGTGAAACGCCTCATATCCTTCCCCCTGTGCTGTCGAGTGGTCATGCTCATTTCCTGCAGAGGGTGGGGACGGCCTGTGAGTGAACCGTCTCCACCCTTACGTGCTATCCTGCATCGCCGTACCTGCAGAGGTATCCTCTGACGCCATGCGCAAGAACCCCGCCGGCACCAATGGACTCCTCTGCCGCCTCCTAGATCTGGTCGGCCCAGTTGGATGGGAAGGTTACGTAATAGACCTTGACCCAGGTAGGAGTGTTCCAGTGCACTGAGCTCCCCTTGGGGATGAACACAGTGTCACCGGGGTCTGCGTAGATTGTCTTGCCCTCGCATGTGATTTCCATGCGTCCCTCTACGATGTAGTCGATCTCATCGTAGTTCAGTGTCCAGCTGAATCCGGGTCCCTTGTGCCAGGACATGAATCCGCCCGAAATGCTGGCAGAGTCATCGATCGTTATGACATCCAGGAGCCGGAAATCGATCTCCGGCGGGTTCCGCAGAACACCGGCTGCATCGCGAAGCTCAACTGGCGGCATCTCGAAATCTCTCGGCAACTTTGCGTACTTCAATTGGCCCGGGCGGGAGCCGTAGACTTTCGGTGTCGCACAGGGAGCACACGTCTGCCCTTGGGCACCGCTCGTCCCCATCCGCTCAAGCACCGCCTTGACGATGGCCTCAAGCTTGTCGTCGCTCGGAGCGCTTGCAGAAGCAGTTGTGTCTGCATGAACGATTGGCTCACGGGAATCTTCAATCTTGATACCGAGCTCCATGGCCGTATCGCGTGCCAGAGGGGTCAAGGTGTCGCCCGGCTCCAGCCGGAGGACCGTCTGTCCGCTGGCTTTCACGCTTTCAATGTCAAACTTGGAAATAATGCGCTTCTCCATAATAAGGTTCTACCTCCCTAGTCTATCGGCCGCAATGCCACGTCTCGTGCTGTTGCAGTACGGAATCAGTCGTGACCACACGGCTGAGGTCGGAATACGCTACTCAGCGTCGGCCGGTCGCTTCGGCAGCAACATCTCGGTATCGCTGGCTGGGCGCGGGATCACGTGGACTGAAACAAGTTCCCCAACGCGCTGAGCAGCAGCGGCACCGGCATCCGTAGCAGCCTTGACAGCCCCTACGTCACCACGCACCATAACCGTAACCAGTCCGGAACCAATACGCTCCGAACCGATCAGTTTGACATTTGCCGCCTTCACCATAGCATCGGCAGCTTCAATGGCGCCAACCAGTCCCTTCGTTTCGATCATTCCAAGTGCAATCATGCCTGCATCTGCCATAGATAACTCTCCTCAAGAGAAATTAGTAAAACTGTCTGCTGCCGTCCGCCGCATCCATGGTTGCGAGTGGATGCGGCGGACACCATACGTCCGGCCTTAGGCTGCCTCAGGATCGCGGTAGTCGGCCTTCGGGGCAACAAATGTTGCAACGATAATGCCCAGGACACCGGCAAAGAGCTTGCCGATGATCAACGGTCCAATGAACTGCTTGGCGTTCGCGGCCGTGAATCCGAGGTGATCGGCGAACGTAAACGCTGCAGCAACCTGCCATGCGGCGTTGATGACCTTGCCACGAGGCGTCATGTCCTTGAACATACCCCACATGGGAATGTTGTTCGCGATGGTGGCGACCAGACCGGCTGCGCCCACGCTGTCCATGCCAAGCCCCTTTCCAAGGGCACCAAGGGGCTTCTCGAGAACCTTGGTCAGGAACTTTACCATTGGGTAGGCTCCGGCGAGCGCAAGGGCGATGGATCCGATAACCTCAAGTCCTTCCATGACAACGGCACCAGTCTCGGGATCGTAATGCGAGAATGTCGGGGCCATGCCAGGAAGAATCGTAACACCAGTCTGAGTCTGGAAGATGACCAGGCCAAGACCGAACAGAATGAAGCTGGTGATGAACTTGCCGAAATAGATGAAGCCCTTGACCATCGCATCACGGATGAAGATAAGACCCGCAGCGATCAGGGCTGCAACGATGAAGACGGGAACGAGGTACGCAAGGGACGCTCCGAAGGGGTTGCCCGCCAGAACGCTTTCTAAGAGTGCTCCAAATGGGGCAACAATGATACCAGCCAGAATACCCAGTGCAAGATACTTGCGGTCTCTGGCTTCGATGATGCCAAGGCCGACGGGGATGTTGAAGACGATGTTGACACCGAAGACGGAACCGAGCATCAAGCCACCGAAGTAGCCGACCCATGTTGGGTCACCGGCAGCCTTCGCGAGCTGGAGGCCAAGGGGGGTAGCACCCATATCGATAGCCAGCAGTGTCCCGGCAAACATGGCGGTTCTCGAGCCAAGCGCAGTGTAGATAGGTCCAACAACAGGAATGAGCCACTTGCCAAGGAGTGGAGTCATTGCAATGATACCGACCATGGCCAGTGACAGTGCACCCATGGCATTGAAACCATTCTCCATTTCTGCGCCAAAACCGTCGATTACGGGAACCTTCCAATCGGGAGCCCAGTACTTGATGATTCTGTCGATGACGCCCAACACTGCGAAAATCGCCATGATCCACAATACTACTTTGCTGATTGCAGCCATTTGTTACACCCCTTCCTTGATAGTAGAGTATAGTATTGACTGAAACCTGCACACTGATGTCTCAATGCAAGCGTGGGACAAACAAGCATCACAAGTCGTCTCTCCGATCCGCCTCCTCTCTGACAGAAGTCTGCAAGCACCCGTAACCATCTCCGGCCTGTACGCCCCTCAGTTCTTGCGGGCCAGTTCTTCCCGAATGACTTTGCGCACCATTTCCTCGAGCTCCGAGGATGATAGCTTTGGTCCGGAAGCAGGAGCAGTCACGGCGGGAGATGGCGCGGCCGTCTTTCGGTCATAGACGACAGGCGGATTGAAGGGCCGAAGTTCATAGGCGACACGCTTCACGTTGAACAGGTGGCGCACAGTGATGTTGTCGCTGCTGATACCACCACCCATTCCGCCCGTTGCCAGGGTAAGCGATGGAGCCAGTCCAGTGGAATAGCCGATAGCACCAGCTGTCGTCGATGAATTGACAATGATGCGGAACGCCGGCTTCTGCAGGCCGAACTGCATGATGACGTCCTCGTCAGTGCAGTGAAGACCCATCGTATGCCCCTTGCCACCAAACTCAAGCATCTCGATGCACCGGGCGCAGCCGCTGTGCCAGCCATCCTCAACATAGAAGCCCACGATCGGGGCCAGCTTCTCGCGCGAGAGCGGTACCTTTGGCCCCACATCGGTCATCCGCGCAACCAGGATCCTCGCCTCGTCCGGTACCGTGAAGCCGGCTTGCTCGGCGAGAACCTGTGGAGAACGCCCAACGAAGTTGGGTTGCATCAGACCATTTGGACGGAACATTGCCTTGCCCAGCTTGTCTGCCTGCTCGGGGGAGAGGAAGTATGCTCCGTTCTTCTCCAGTTCCTTGACCAGTTGATCAGCAATCGGTTTGTCAGCGATGACTGCACCCTCGTGGGCACAGATCACCCCATAGTCGAAGTTCACACTGTTGACGATGTCTCTGGCTGCCTTCTCTACGTCAGCACTGCGGTCCACGTACAGTGGAACATTCCCCGGACCAACACCCAGGGCAGGCTTCCCCACGCTGTGGGCATAGGTCACCATCGACTCACCACCGGTTGCGATGATCAGCTTGATTTCCTTCTGCTTGAGAAGCTCAGACGTACCCTCCATGCTGATGTGCGTCATGCACGTGATCAGGCCCTTCGGAGCACCTGCTGCCTCGGCGGCCTCCGCCATGACGCGAACAGCCTCAGCAGTGCATTTCGGGGCAGACGGATGAGGAAGGACGATGATCGCGTTGCGTGCCTTGACAGAAATCAGAGACTTGAAAACAACCGTCGACGTCGGGTTCGTCGTGGGGACCATTGCCGCGATCACCCCAAACGGCCACGCAATCTCGATGATCTTGTTGGCTTCGTCACGGCGTATCACGCCCTCCGTCCGGACATCCTTGATGGACATCCACACGTTCTTCGAGGCAAACTGGTTCTTGATCGTCTTGTGCTCGACGACACCCATGTGCGTCTCCTCGACGGCCATGCGCGCGAGCCGCTCTGCCTGCTCGTACGCAGCTTCTGCCATCGATGCACAGATGAGATCAATCTGGTATTGATTGAAATGCACAAACGCTTCCTGCGCAACCTGGGCCTGCTTGGCCAGATTTCTGGCCTCCTGAATAGACAACAGGTCCTGGTCTAGTTCTTCCGGCATGTTCTGCCTCCTCTTACAAATCTCCGTCCCAGCTTGAACTCTCTTCCGGGACACCCATCAGGGACTGCAAATGCGAGTCGCAGAACACCCTACTGGAAGGCCAGCGGATCGTTGGCTACCGACAGTACCGCCTCGTCGAAGGCGCGGCATGCCGCGCGGCAAGCGCTCTGTGTTCCATACAGGTAGGCACCATGGTAGTTGGTCTCGCTCAGTCTGGTGAACGCACCTACCTTGACGTCTGCGGCCTTGAGGGCACGCTCCATTGCGTAGTGACCTTCAAGTGGCGGCGCCGTGATGTAGGCAATCGGAGTACCGACCTCTACCCCTGCTTCCTTGGACAGATACGTTCCAGAACGAGAGATTGTGTACGCCAGCCACACCAATGTCGGTACCAGCTCGACCCCGGGGAGCGTAACCGTCGAATACCGCAGCGAGTCGACAAACTCAAGAACGGCATTGATCCCGGCAGTCGCTTCTGCAGGATTCGGGGCTGCAAGGAGCAGCATGCATTCGCCCGAAAGAGGCCCAGAAGGATAGGCGCCGCCAGCGAAATGCGAACGGCAATATGCCACGCGCACCTCAGCTTTCTTGGTCGCTTCGTCTCCGCCGATATACAGCGGGTCATCAATGTTGCAGGTAAACAGTGCCAGACTCTTCTCCCCAGGGAGAAGTTCTAGAGCCTTCGCCATGTCGGGGTGCACATTCGGAATCAGTCGCACCGCTAGGATTTCTGGCTTCAGGGTCCGTTCCATCTCTAGAGCCATGTCGTTTTACTCCTTCCGTATGCTTCGCTCTCCGTGTCCTCAGACAGCCCGGAGGCCGCCTGGAACCCGTCGCAAGACCTCACCCGACCAGCCTCCGGCTGCGACTCCAGGATCGTGAAGTCCCCCGGAGGCTGGTCGCTACTGCCTACTTCGTGCTTCCTACCCTCTCTTGGCCGTGGCGAGTGCTACACCACTGGTCTTGTACTTCAGGTAATCCTTGATGAGAGCAACAGCCTCTGCCGCCGCTTCAATCGGGTCCTTGCCCTTCTTGGAAATCATGCAGATGTTGTCACGGTTGGCATCAGTTGTCAGGGGCTCCCAACGAGGCTTATACCCCATATAGATCGACAGTGCGTCGGAAATGATAAGACCAGGGCGTTCGCCGATCAACACCACAACCACGTCCGCGTTCAGAAGAGACCCGGCATCGTTCATGATGCCAACGCGGCCACGGTTCACGTAGATGGGAGTTCCCAGCCCGATCCCGGCAGCCTTGAGACCGTCGGTCATAGCCTTCAGCACATCGCCGGCGTAGCGCTCGATCGCATAACCGCTCAAACCGTTGCTGACAACAAACTGTACGGTCGGGTTCTTGATGCACTTCTCAAGTACGACAGCTTTGGCCTCATCGCTGAACTTGCGCCCCAGTGGAGGAAGACGCAGGTAAGTTTCCAGCGATCCGTTGGCAGCGGACTCTCCGACATTCAGCAGTCCAAGCTTGTTGATGACATCCTCGGGGACGACGTACTTCAGGGAATCCTGTGTGGCCCCGTGGTCTGCTCTCATCTGAAGGTACGTGAGGATCTTTGGACGAGGGCCATTGCGACCGACGCAGACGCGCTGGTCAGTAGCATAAATCAGAGCCTTGCAGCCTTCCGGATCTACAGGATGGTCGACACCAACGGTATGACGCTTCTCTGGTGTCGTAATGTCCTCTTCGATCGTGATGCCAAACTTCGCAGCTTCCGCACGCCGAGCCTGTACGTCTGCCAGATTCTGTGTACCTTTGTACAACTCGTATTCAGCCATGTCAACTCTCCTTTCCTACCGCTTCAAGAAGAACGATGGATCGCCGGCCTTATCGGTCAACTTGCCATTCTTGAGCAGTCCAAGGCCCTCTGCCCAAGCTTCCCATTCGGGAGCTGGACGAAGGCCCATAGCGCTCCAGAGAGATGGAGTATCGTGGTAGCTGGCGCACTGGTAACTCAGCATTACATCGTCCCCCATTGAGACGCCCATGTGGTAGTTAGCGCCTGCAGCCGCATCCAGTACCATCAGCAGTTCATTGGTGTTCTGGTCGGCGCGCACGTGGTTGGTGTAGCAGTTGTCGAGCCCGAGCGGAATCCCAAGGAGCTTTCCGCAGAAGTGGTCTTCAAGGCCAGCTCGCATGATCTCCTCAGAGTTGTACAGGTATTCCGGTCCGATGAATCCAACGACGGAGTTGACTCCGATGGGGCTGTAGCGCCGGGCAAGCGCATGCTTGCGCGCTTCGAGCGTCAGCTGGTCTGCATCGTTGTTGGCATATGCCGACAGTTCGGTGCCTTCTCCTGTCTCGAAATACATGTAGTTGGGGCCTTCAGAGTAGCAGTACTTCTTTGCCAGTTCGTTGGCCTCGTCCAGCATTCCCACCTCGACACCGAACGATTCCAGTGCCGCCTGTGTCCCTGCGATGCTCTGGAAGACCTGCCCGATCTTGGCGCCCTTCTTCAGGCACTCCATCTGAGTCGTGACGTGACCAAGGATGCAGTTTGAAGCGGGAATTTCCCACTTCTGCTTGATATCCCACATCATGTCGTACAATTTCATGAGGTTCTCGACCTGGTCGATGGCGGGGTTAATACCAATAACCTGGTCACCAATGCAGAATGCAAGCCCATCGTAGATTTCTGCTCGGATAGCATCGACATCATCCGTCGGGTGGTTCGGCTGAAGACGTGACCCAATACGCCCAGGAAGTCCCATCGTGCAGACGTTGTGAACCACGCACGGCATCTTGTGACCACCAACAATAAGGTCAAGGCTGGAGCAAAGTTTTGCTACAGCAGCAGCCATTTCGCCTGTCAGACCCTTGCTGATCGCGGCAATGTCCTCAGATGTCGTATTCTCATCAAGAATCCACGCCCGCATCTCTGCAACAGTCTTGTCCTTAATCTTGTCATACGCCACAGGGTCAATGCCATCGTCGATGGCCCTTGTGATTTCGTCGTCCTCATACGGAACAACCGGCTGGGCGCGCAGGACCCACATCGGGATCTCTGCAAGAACGGTCTTGGCTGCGACACGCTCTGCTACGTTCTTTGCGGCAACTCCTGCCGCCTCATCGCCGGACTTCTGTTCGTTCGCCTTAGCAAGGACTTCTTTCACGTCCTTGAACTCGTACGTAACTCCGAACAGTTTGGTACGGAATGCCATGGTTCCTCCTTGTCACATTGAGAAGATAAGTGTCTTCACTGAAAGAGAAACAAGACGATCGCCAAGCATGGATTGACCGATATCGATATAGTCCCCTTCCGCCAGCGTGACCTCATCGATTGATAGCACCTTGTAGTGGGGTAGCCCGGCACTTACGACCTGTCCTAACGCCTTTCCCAGGTCGCGCTCACTCACCAGAATCAGCGGAACGCTCGGCGACAGATACTTGGTGGCAAACGTCACAATTCCACGCCCCAGTTTCTTAAGATCGTCATAGCACGCCACTGCCGCCAAGTCAATAGCAAGAGCAACCCGATCCTTGGCTGGGTCGAGATCCCAACGACTGTACCCGTCCAGAATTGCCCGGCCCAACGTCTCTTCGTCGGGAACCCCTTCGAAAATCGGCCGAACAACCGGAACGTTGCGCATCGGCAGCTCACTAGGGGCCACCCATATCGTCATGCCACTCAACGTAATCGTCTCGTGGCTTGCGCCCATAACCGTGGCACGCTCCGTGTGCAAGGGTTTGAGAACCGTCCACTCCTTGACAGCAGGATGGTTCCTCAGTTCCTCGCCCATCAGCGGACCGATGTCACCATACACAGCTACGTCCTCCATGGTCGACACAGGCTTCGCATCGTAGTAGAAGTCCGCTACTCCCCCAGAGAAGAAGATTGTCGTCTTTGTAACCGGCCGGGTAAGTGGCGCCGTCTCCATAAGTTCCTTCGCCATATCAGATGGTTGCCCCGCCAGCGTTTCGACAATGAGGTCCGCCATGAGACGTGCCACGCGCCGCAGTGTCTCGACATCGGTGCGGTCGCCCGTCTTGAGGTCGATACCCAGATGCCTGAGCATCTTCTCGCCACTCTTAGTGATATGTTTGACAGTTCCCGTCACCTGGTCAACCTGAATGTGCCGGCCGCCCACCGACAGGACCACCGTATCTACCAGGTCGCCCTGATGAAAGACAGCGACATTGGTGGTGCCGCCGCCGATGTCAACATTGGTACCCCAGTTGAAGTGTTCCGATGTCCATGCTGCAGCGCCTGAACCCCGCCCCGCCAGATGAGCCTCGAGGCTCGGTCCTGCGATGGTTGACACGAAGTCTCCTGCAAGTGGCGCCACGGTATTGAGCACCCGTTCGGCATTCTGCCCCTTGGCCGCCTCGCCCGTGATGATGACGGCCCCCGTATCGATCTGGTCAGGCGTGAACCCTGCCTCGCGGTAGTCAGCCCACAGCAGCTTCTCAAGCTCATCGACCTGGACAAGCCCGTCGTGATCGATAGGTGTGAAGTGCACAGGGCTCTGATAGAGAACTTCCTTCTTGGCCACCTCCGCTCTTGGCTTGCGGGCTGGTCCATACCGCGCCTGTGGCAGCGCGCTCAGCGTGGCCATCTCGGCCACAAGGAGCTTAGAGATTACAATTTGCGTTGTTGTCGTTCCGATATCGATCCCAACACTTATGAGTTCAGCTGACGCCATCCGCTTGCCTCCATTACTTTTCCGATTTCCGACTGGATGTCCTGGAACCTTTCTTGTCAACGTACAGGTAGTTCTTGAGCGATGTCACCAGGTTCTTCTTCGCACCCTGTACTTTTTTCAGATCATCGACGGATGCGAACGGCCCCTGTTGTGACCGGAAATCGACGATGCGCTCGGCCAGCGCCGGTCCTATGCCGGGCAGCGCGTCGAGCTGCTCTGCCGTAGCCGTATTGAGATTCACGCGGTGCTGGGCCGAGACCGTCTCTGGGGCAACTGCCGACGCTGTCGGTGCTGGCTCTGACGCTGAGCTCTTGCCGGTCGCGCCCATTTCTGATACGTTTACGGCGACGCCAACCGTGGACTGCAGGATCTCCGCGGCACTATCGGCCGCGACAGGACCATCCGCTGTGACTGCGGATTCCACAATCGGCTCCCCCTCGGCAGGCGCACCGATGGTCTCAGGAGCGGGAGATGCACCCTCGCCAAGAGGCAGCCCCATGTTGCGCCCCATGCTGTCGATAATCGTGTCCGTGTCTCCGGCTGGTCGTGGAATGACATGAATCGAAACAACTTCGCCCACACGCGCCGCAGCGGCTGCGCCGGCATCTGTTGCCGCCTTGACTGCTCCGACGTCGCCACGGACAACGACCGTTACGAGTCCATCACCGGAGTAGGCCTTGCCCACGAGGCGCACATTGGCTGATTTGACCATGGCATCGGCTGCCTCGACGGCCCCGACAAGGCCCCTTGTCTCAATCATCCCCAGTGCTGCCAGCCTCTCGTTGTCAGGCATGGACCCTCCTGACCGCCTGCGGGGCGTGGGAGCGTATCATGACTTGTGGAAGGTGTCCGTGCCTTCGACTTCGAGTGAATCGAGAATGCCCACGATCGTTGCGTCAGCGGGTGCCTGGTCAGTCAGCGCAGTGAATCGTCCGCCGCTTCCCACGGCTACAAGCACAAGTTCTCCCTCGCCCGCTCCTACGGCATCCACGGCTACAAACGGGGGACGGTCCATGAGTTCGTTGCGTACCGTGGCCTCCTGAACGACAAGAAGTTTTCGGGCAGATAGTTTGTCCGCCTTGATGGTGGATACAGCCGAACCGACAACCCGCGCTATCAGCATATTCCAAGCCTCCTGGTACTTCTTCTTGTCTAGCACGCACGCGACCGAATACCTGTGAATACTACAACAAGCGACAGGCTAAAGCGGCTCCGCCCTTGGGTCATCACGCCCTCACGTGACCTCCCAGCGCCTGTCCTTCCTGGTAGAACTCTGAACCTTTTCTGAACAGCTCCAGCACACCGTCTGATGCCTTCCAGATGCTGGAACTGTCTGGTAGTTAGCAGTGTAGGATGAATCTGCACCGTGTCAAATCGTTCGTGGTCAGGACCATGCAAGCACTGTCAATGTGCTGTTCGGACCCAGCCCTCGCTCAGGTCTGCGACCTCATGTCCGGAACGTGCCCGTTGCCATCCATGAGAGCCTGTATGGTCGCCTCGGTACGAGGCGCCTCGCGCACGGTGCCGTCCCCCACGACATACAGCCGGTCGGGAAGCAGCCGGATCGTTTCGAGGTTGTGGGTGGATAACACAACTGACTTGCCTCTCGCCGATGCCCACGAGATCAGGCCATGCAGCTCGCGCAGGCTTGGCAAATCAAGGTGCAGCTCCGGTTCGTCCATCAGCAGGACGTCCGTCCACTGGGCGACAAGGGCCAGCAACATGACCTTGCGCTGTTGGCCGGAGGACATCTCATCCAGGAAGCGCGCACCGAACCCCACCACCTCGTCGAAGACGTCCGGATGGTCCGAGGCGACAAACTCATCCATAGTCTTGAGCCTGCCCATGGAACTCAGTTCGATGACCTCATCCACGGTGATGTGGGCCTGAGGAATCGAGGGCGAAAGAAAGCCCATCGAGGAGGCCAGGCGCTGTGGGCCAAGTACTTTGATGTTCTGCCCCTTGAACAGAATCTCGCCGTGTACTGGTTCCAGAAACCCCCGAATCGTACGCAGCAGTGTCGACTTCCCTGTCCCGTTTCGCCCGACAAGAGCCACCGTTTCGCCCGGCATGACGTCCAGAAATACCTGCCTAAGAACAGGCGGAACATGAGCATATCCTGCTGCCACATCTCTGACCGATACCACTGGTACACTCACAGTGCCCTCCGGGCCTCGACCGACAGCCAGATCAGGTAGGGGGCTCCGAACAGCGAAAGGACCGTGTTGAGCGGAATCTCGGATGCACTGACAGACCGTGCAATCAGGTCGCCGATGACGACCACGATGGAACCCATCAGCATCGTCAACACGACGAAGGAGCGGTCTGTCCTTCGCGTCACCATGCGTGCGAGGTGAGGAGAAAACAGCCCGGCAAACCCTACAACGCCCGCGGCAGCTACGTCAGTCGCAGCCAAAATCACACTGATGAAAAGCATGCCGACCCGCGTGCGCTTGACATTGACGCCTACATTCATGGCAAAGTCGTCACCGACAAGATAGGACCGCAGAGGCCGCATCATGCCCATCACGACGGGAACAGCGATCACCAGGCCGGCGCCGACGACCACCATGGCCGAGGCTGACGCCCTGTTGAGTCCCATCCAGGACCAGAAGACGGTGTTGGATAGAATATCAGGCCGCGTTGAAACCAGGATGGAGTACATCGCGCTGAGCATGTAGGAAAGAGCCAGACCGGACAGGAGAAACGCCAGCAGGTCATGACCTATGCGATGACTAATAATCAATAAGAGCACGAGAACCGCAAGAGAACCCAGCAGAGGGGCCGTTATCATCACCGGGATGAATCCCGCCGTGGCGGGCACGCCCAGCAGCGCAACAATCGTCACGGCCAGCTGCGCCCCACCGGAAACACCAAGCAGATAGCTGTCTGCCAGAGGGTTGCGAAATGCTGTCTGAAGCAAGAATCCAGACAACCCAAGGGAGGCACCCACGAGCACTCCAAGCCCTATGCGCAGCAGCCTGAGCAAGACAATCTGTGCAACGGGCAATGTTGCAGACAGTCCTGCGCGTATTCCCCGCAGTCCAGCCAGAACATCAGTGGCACTCAGCCCTGCACTGCCAAAGAACACACTGGCAATGCTCACCAGCAGCAGCAATGCGACCGTGCCAATAAGCACGGTCGCATCATGCCGCCCGATACGCTGGTCAGTGCTGGGCTGCACGCTGGACATAGTCGGCAATCATCTCAAGGCCCTGGATAATGCGAGGGCTTGGCCGGAAGATGTAATCTCCGACCATGTCATATACCTGCTTCAACTGGACTGCCTTGACTGTGGAAAACGACGTTCGTCCGGTGACGTCTCCAGCACCCATTCCGGACGCGACGATGATCACATCAGGATTGTGACTGATGACGAACTCCTCCGAGAGCGTAGGCCACGCCGTGTCCGTATCGTCACCGATATTCGTGCCTCCGGCGACGCGGACGATATCTGACACAAACGTGCCCTTGCCTGCACTCATCAATGGGCTGTTCCAGAGCTCAATATAGACCGACGGCTTCCGCGGCAGCTTGGCACCGGCAGCAGCTACTCGTTCGATGGCTCGGTACATGCCAAGGCTCACCTCGTAGCCGCGGTCTGGAACGCCAAGGACAACGGAGAGGCTCCGGATCGCACTTACGATTTCGAGCAGTGTCCTCGGGTTGTCGGCATAGACCGTACGTCCCATCTTCTTGAGACGATCAACGACAGCAAGGGGAGTGCCATCCGTAACGAGAATCAGGTCGGGGGACAGCACCAGCAATCGCTCGAGCGAGGGATTGCTGAACGCTCCGACGGTAGGAATCTTTCGGGCGGCTTCCGGGTAGTCCGTATACTCAGACGTGGCAATAATGTTGCTCCCCTGCCCAAGAGCAAAGCAGTTCTCTGCAAGGTTTGGAGCCAGCGTCACAAGGCGCATTTTGCCTGCCTTGGTTGGAAAGGTTGTGTGCTGAGTGCCTAATGCGTCGGTCATGGTCGATGGAATCTGGCAGGACATTGTGGCAGCGCCGCCCCTGACAACAGTCTGCACCGAGCCGCCCGCCTGCGCTACCAGTGTCTTGAGCGTACCGTCGGTCATGTAGACCGTTCCAACCTTCCCGACTACGCGGAACAGGTCGCTGCGACCCGTGCTCTTGTACGCACTATCAATCAACGCCCTCTTCCCAATGTCATAGGCTGCGGCCACAGGCCCGACGCCGAAGTACACCACATTCTGTGACTTCTCAAATCGAACAGTTCCACCCAGCGCCTCGATGACAGCGCGCAGTGGAAAAGCAAGCCCTGAGCCAACTTGAACAGGAAGGAACGCCTTGGGGAATGTCGCGTCGCTGCGCTTGGAGTCAACAGTTACGCTGAAAGCCGGCTGGCCCACACGAACCTCGATGGAAACGCGCCGCATCGACACGGCAGACGACGCCAGACACTGCGTGCTGGGAACGACGACCAGCATACTCACCATCAGCAGCACAAGGATCAACGAAATGACCCTGGTGCTTCTGCCAAACCTGCCACCCGCGGTCAGACCCCTGACTGCACGGTTTCGACTCCAAGACCCTGCTCTGAACATGACTGTTCCTCCACTGTTGGGTTTTTGTTCCGGCCGCCTGCGGTAAGAGGTCAATCCTTCCGCGCAGCCACCGGTTGCATCCGCTTCTGAGGGCGGACCGCACTGCTCGTACCCGGCTGCAGGAACTCGATAACAAGCCCCGCCAGCCTGCATCGTTCAGTATAGGTATTCCCCCATGAAGTCAACCTGTGCGCCGTCGCCACGGGGGGCCGCAAGCACAGACATCTGCTCCCAAAGGTCGTCCGGCCACCTTCAGCGCCTGAACAACACATGAGATGAGCCACAGAGGAGACAGAGGGAACGTGGGCCCGCGTTTGACGTATACTGTGATGGCAACGTCGGAGGCCGAGGACATGATACGCGCAGTCAGTCTGGACTTGTGGAGCACGCTGATCTGTGACCGGGATGGCGATGAGGCCGCTCGGGACCACATCCGCGCCCGCCGTATCAGTGAACTGCTTTCCCGCGAACATGTACACGTTTCTGATGAGCAACTCTACTCGAGCCTGCGCAGCATCGATGTCCTTCGCCGTGACATTCGGGAGATGCGCGACTGGACACTGACGACAGACAGGCAAATTCGGTTTGTGCTGACGCAAGCTGGCGTGTATCCCTCTGCCCAACTCGTGAGTGCTCTCCTGCCCCGCTACGACGCCGCGATTCTCGAACTTATGCCTGTCCTCGTCGAGCCCGACGCTGCGCAGTCGCTGGCAGCCCTGGCACAGCGATACCCCCTGTCCATTACGTCGAACACGGGGAAGACACCAGGGCGGGTTCTGAAATGCGTCCTCGAGAAGCTGGGCATCCTTGAGCCGTTCACACATTTCGTCTTCTCAGACGAAGTGCAGGCGCTCAAGCCAGAGGCGGAGATCTGGCAGGCGCTGGCGATGGCCAATAGCGCAGCACCCGGGGAGATTGTGCACGTCGGCGACTCTTACACGCTCGATTACAGGGGAGCGCGTGACGCAGGGTTGCATGCCGTGCTCTTCGGGGGCCGCTGGTCCGTGCCTACCGACGTCATCTCGGTCGATTCACTGAAGCAACTCCCAACTACCATTCAGGAGATGAACACATGACTATATGTCTGACAGGCTCGGCCCTTACCGCGGCCGACGTCCTTCATGTCGCCCGGGAAGGCGCGTCGGTCGATCTTAGCGACGCAGCCGTCCAGCAGATTGACAGAGCGTCCTCCTTCGTGACGCAGATTGTCGAGCATGGCACGCCTGTCTACGGCATCAATACGGGGTTTGGTTCTCTGTGCAACGTGCCCATCAATCGTGGTGACCTGAGCAGACTGCAGGAGAACCTTGTCGTGTCGCACGCGGTTGGGGTCGGACCGTTCTTCGCCGAGGACGAGGCCCGTGCGGCCATGCTGGTCCGCGCGAACACTCTGGCCAGCGGGCATTCCGGCATCCGCCTGGAGGTCGAGCGCCTGCTCCTCTCGCTGCTCAATGAGCATGTCTACCCTCTGATTCCCACGCAGGGATCGCTTGGAGCGTCCGGGGACCTTGCACCTCTCGCCTCGCTCGCCCTTGTCCTCATCGGAAAGGGGCAGGCACAGGTGCACGGCCAGGTGCTCCAGGGGCAGGACATCCTGCAGGCAATCGGCCAGACAGCGGTGACACTCGGGGCAAAGGAAGGCCTGGCACTCATCAACGGGACGGCCGTCATGACTGGCGTTGCTGCGCTGGTCTTCGCGGACGCCGAACATCTCCTTCACCTGGCCAATGTGGCAGCAGCTCTGACCATCGAAGCTCTCGGGGCACGCCTCGAGCCTTTTGATCCGCGCATCGCCAGCCTGCGTGCACACCCCGGCCAGGAAAGCGTCGCCGCTGAGGTGCTTGCCTGTCTCGACCACAGCAGGCTCACAGGAACGTGCGATGACGTGCAGGACGCCTACAGCATCCGGTGCGTTCCTCAGGTGCACGGCGCGATCGCCGACACGCTGACGTTCGTGGGGAGCGTCCTTGCAAGCGAGCTGAATGCAGTCACGGACAATCCTCTCCTGTTCCCTGACGATGGCGATGTCCTGTCGGGAGGCAACTTCCATGGCGAACCTGTCGCCTTGGCAATGGACTACCTGGGAATCGCCCTCGCCGAACTTGCAAGCATCAGCGAGCGCAGAACCAACCGACTTCTCAATCCGGCGCTCAGCAGGGGCTTGCCGGCGTTTCTTACGAGGAATGCCGGCCTCAACTCAGGGCTCATGATTGCTCAATACACCCAGGCTGCGCTTGTTTCAGAGAACAAGGTTCTGGCCCACCCCGCCTCGGTGGACAGCATTCCAGTGTCGGCAGACCAGGAGGACCATGTCAGTATGGGAACCATAGCTGCGCGCAAAGCCCGGTCGATCGCCGATAACGTCGAGAATGTCCTGGCAATCGAACTGCTTGCAGCATGCCAAGCCATCGGGATAGAGGGCAGCGAAGGCAGTCTCGGCACAGCGACCGGCGAGGTGTTTGCCGCAATCCGGCAGGTCGTTCCACCGATGGACGGAGACCGGATGTACATTGATGATATCAACGCCGTACGAACGCTGATCCGCACGAAGGCAATCTGACAGGAGGCACACTATGGAACCGATTCATGCACCACACGGAACCCAGCTTTCATGCAAGAGCTGGTTGCTGGAAGCACCTATGCGCATGCTCATGAACAATCTTGACCCTGCTGTTGCAGAGAAACCCGATGAGCTTATCGTGTACGGCGGAGAGGGCAAGGCAGCGCGCAACTGGCAGGCGTATCATGACATCATCGCAACACTCCAGAGCATGGACGTCGACGACACGCTGGTGGTCCAGTCAGGCAAACCGGTCGCGGTGTGGAAGACAACACCCGATGCACCTCGGGTCATCATCAGCAACTCCATACTGGTGCCCCACTGGGCAACCTGGGATGAGTTCCACCGGCTGGAGGACATGGGCCTGACCATGTACGGTCAGATGACTGCGGGCTCGTGGATCTACATCGGAGCGCAGGGTATTCTGCAGGGCACGTACGAAACTCTTGCGGCTGCAGCACGGGAGGCTGGCTGGGAGGACCTCCACGGTAAGTTCGTCCTGACGGGCGGCTGCGGGGGCATGAGTGGCGCCCAGCCGCTTGCCATTACCATGAATGGCGGCGTGGGCCTCATCGTGGAGTGTGATCCCTCACGGCTGCAGAAGCGTCTGGACACCAAGTACCTGGACACGATGGTGACCGACCTCGACAGGGCCCTTGAACTTGTCAAGAACGCTGTTGCAGAGAAACGCCCGCTCTCCGTTGGCCTCGTGGGCAACGCCGCCGACGTTTTCCCTGAACTGCTGCGGCGCGGTATCATCCCCGATGTCGTCACGGACCAGACCTCCGCGCATGATACCCTCAACGGATACGTACCCAACGGGATGCCTCTCGAGGCAGCCTACGCACTGCGCAAGAGCAACCCTGTCGAATACCAGCGCCGGGCACTCGACGCGATTACCGAACACTGCAGAGCCATGGTCGGGCTGCAGGACCGCGGTGCCATTGTCTTCGACTATGGCAACAACATCCGTGGGCAGGCGCTGTCGAATGGCTATAAGGATGCCTTCCGATTCGACGGGTTCGTGCCAAGGTACATCCGCCCCCTGTTCGAGGAAGGAAAGGGGCCGTTCCGCTGGGTGGCGCTTTCGGGTGATCCGAAGGACATCTGGGCGACTGATGAGGTTATCCTCAAGGAGTTTGCGTACGACCCACATCTCACGAAGTGGATCCAAATGGCCCATGATCAGGTCGAGTTCCAGGGACTTCCCTCACGTATCTGCTGGCTGGGATACGGCGAACGGGAACGGTTCGGCCTGCTCATCAATGACCTCGTGAAGTCTGGTCGAATCACTGCACCTATCGTCATCGGGCGCGACCACCTCGACACAGGCTCGGTGGCCTCCCCGAACCGGGAGACCGAGAACATGATGGATGGCAGCGATGCCATAGCAGACTGGCCCATCCTGAACGCGCTTCTCAACACCATTGGTGGCGCCACGTGGGTATCAGTCCACCATGGGGGAGGAGTCGGCATAGGGTACTCGCTCCACGCAGGCATGGTGGTTGTAGCCGATGGCACGGAGGCAGCTGCAAAGCGTCTGTCGCGTGTCCTCACCTACGATCCTGGAAGCGGCATCGTGCGGCACGCCGATGCCGGGTACCCCAAGGCCATCCAGTTTGCCAGGGACCATGGCATTCGCATGCCATCTCTGAAGTAAGGTTTGCGTTGGCCTGGGCCGGACGCCGGCTACTCGCGTACGGCACAGGCCACCACTGAAGGGAGACCATATGCATAACGCACCCGTGGACTACATCAGCCTCATCCGTGAACGCCATTCGACCCGTGCATACGAACCTCACGCGCTCAGTGAAGGTGACCGCGAGGAAGTGTCATGGGCCATTGCCTCAGCTGTTCCTCTTGGACCGGGGCGCCTTCTCCGCTGGACTCTCGCCGACCGGTCCGTCATGGGCTGCAGCGCACTCCTGTATGCGGAGTGTGACCCTGCCGAACAGCAGCTGTCAGAGTATGGCTACCAGGGTGAGCAGATTGTCCTGGCACTCCTGGCGCATGGTTGGGGAACGTGCTGGTACGCTTCGGTCCGTCTTCCCGGAAGTCCGTGCTCGATTGCAGTGGGCCGCCCTGCCAGGGAAGGTCCTCGTGCTGCGATCACTGCCATGATGGCGCGTGGATACACCCGAAAGCCTCTGGAGAAGCTGCTGACGAATCCACTCCCAGAGGACTGCCCGCCCATGCTGCTCACGGTCATGAACTCAGCACGTCTGGCGCCATCCGCCGTGAATCGTCAGCCCTGGACATTCGAGGTTGTATCCGGCAGTGAGGTCATCATCAGTACGGACAACGAGCGTTACCTCGACCTTGGCATCTGTGTTGCCCACGCCATGGTCACGGCCCGGCAACTGTCTGGCAACGCAACTGTCCGACGGGTGGACCCGGGCCGCTTCAGCGTGTCGTGGTGACCCAAGTCTCGGGGGAACGCTTCATCTGCCTCACGGGTCCAGGACGCACGACACTGCGAACCTGACTCCACCTGAATGAAACGCCTGCTGCGTCAAAGCGGATCCCTGGTCTGGCTGTTCGTAGCAGCAGTCCTGGCCGGCGTCATTGCCTCCGTTGCGACCGTCGCCTCGGCGCATCTGTTCGGGCAGGCCTGGTCGTCCATCACTGGGAAGCAGCCGCAGGGCGCCACGATCCAGGTCATCAGGACATGGACGGTGGTCGTCCTTGCGAGCATGGCAGCAACGTTCCTCCGGAAGCTCCTTGCCAGTCAGTTCAGCGAGCGTCTGCAGGCACGTCTGCGCGGAGGCATCGCTGCGCGCCTTGTGCACGCCTCAGCCGGGGCAATGCATCAGTGGCACTCCGGGGACATCTCCTCCAGGATGTCCGGCGACCTTTTCCACGTCGAGCAACTTGTCAGAAACGACGTTCCTCAGTTCGTCGTCCAGTCGCTGACCGCCGCCCTGGCGGCCACATACATGTTCATGCACAACTGGCTGCTCACCCTTCTTTCCATAGCTGTCATTCCTCTCCTCCTGTTCGTTTCCGCCCTCCTGGCGAAGCCCCTCGGTCCCCTCAGTGCTGCTTCTCAGGCGGCCCTTGCACAAGCCGGTGTGACCGTCCAGGAAAGTATTGCCGGAGCAGAGGTTGCAAGAGCAGCAGGGATTGGAGGTATCCTTCAGCGCAGGTACGAGCACAGTCTCTCCCAGTGGCTGGACCACTCTCTTGCCGCTGCCCGTCAGGTCGCCAAACTGTATTCCGCTGGCACTGCGCTTTCTCTCGTCCCCTTCGTGGTCGTCTTCGCCGTAGGCGGCTGGATGGTCCTGAGGGGCGAGCTGCAGTTTGGCCTCCTCATTGCATTCATTCAACTCGTCAACTACCTGTCCTTCCCCTTTCAGGAATTGCCACGGCTGATGGGACAGATCCGCTCTGGAACGGCGGCTGCTGTTCGTGTCCTTGACCTTCTGGATGTGCCACAGGAACGTACGGGAGGCATGAGCGGCAGTCTTGATGCTGAACCGCTTATTGAGTTCCGTCATGTCACATTTACGTACCCGGAGACGCACCAGCCGCAGCTCCGAGATGTGTCGTTCCAGGTTGTGCGCGGACAAAAGGTCGCCCTTGTTGGCACAAGCGGTTCTGGCAAGTCCACGGTCATCCGCCTGCTTACCGGGCAGTATGAACCACAGGCGGGGCAGGTCCGTCTCGGAGGAGTAGCCACGTCGGAGTGGTCGCTCGAGGCGCTCCGAACCAACATGGCAGTCGTCGACCAGGACGCTGTTCTATTCGACGACACCATCAGAGCCAACGTCGCCTCAGGACGGTTGAATGCATCCGAGCAGGAGATTGCGGGTGCTCTCGAGGCAGCTCAGTGCGCCTTTGCGTCGGGCTTACCGCAGAGCATCGCAACGAATGTCGGCGAGGCCGGTGGAAGCCTGTCCGGCGGACAACGCCAGCGCATCGCGCTCGCACGTGCTCTGGTGCGGGACGCCCCCATTCTCCTCCTCGACGAAGCCACGTCCGCGCTGGACAATCAGTTGGAGCAAAAAGTGTATGCGGCCATCACTGCAGGGTCCGCTGGCAGGACAATCATTGCGGTGGCGCATCGGCTTACCACGGTGAAGGACTTTGATCACATCGTAGTGTTTCGCGACGGGCAGGTTGTTGAACAAGGAACCCACGAGGACCTTCTGCATGCTCGCGGTCTGTACGCTGCTCTCTGGGGCATGCAACAGATCCAGGAGGCGCCGCATGGCTAACTGGAAGAAGCTGCGCAGGCTGCTCTCGTATACCGGAGACGCGAGAATGCAATACTTCTCCGGTATCGTCGGAATAGGACTTGTCAACCTTGGGGTCAATGCCCTCTTTGCCGAGGCGCTGGCTCTCTTCACGACTGGCCTCACGCAAAAGGACTCGAACGGTCTGCTGGTCTCCGTTATCCTTTTCGTCGCGATCGGGGTGTTCGCAACAGGTGCGATACTCTTCGCCGGACGCGCCCTTGTGAGTGGTTCGTCCAGAACTGAACGGCACCTGCGCACGGCAGTTTTTGCTGCGGTCAGTCGAATGCCCCTGGCCTCACTTGAGCGGTATGGACCGGGGGACATCCTGTCGAGGCTCGGAGACGACATCGCGGCACTTGGCCAGTTCTACTCGCAGACCATGCAGCTCCTGTCCAATCTGATGATAGGCGGCCTCGGGTGCATCGTCCTCACACTCATCATCGATTGGCGGTCCGGGCTGCTCATCATCGGTACCGCGTCTCTGCTGTTCCTTGTCGGGATTCCTCTGCTCGGTCCGCTGAGAAGGCACGCCCAGACGGCACAGAACATGAAGGCACAAGTTCTCGGCGAGCTTGGACAGATAACGCGCGGCACCTCCACCGTGCAGTCGTTCAACCTGCAGGAGTGGGTTCTGCACAGGTTTGCTGGCATCAGTCTTTCCCAGCGCCATGAGGGGCTGCTGCTGGGATGGTACGACGCCTTGCGGTCGCTCACGGACAACATGGGCGACGTCGTCAGCCTCGTACTGATTGCGTACGGAGCCCGAAGGGTTGCGCTCTCGCCGGCGTTTCTTCCAAGGCTGGCGGCGCTCATCCAGCTGGTCAGCGAAGTAACCATGTTCTTCAGCCAGCTGTCCAGCTTGCTCACTGACCTTCAGGTCAAGCTGGCCTCGGGAGTCCGTGTCCTTGAGCTCCTGGACGAACCGCCCGAACCCGAGGTGCTGCCACGTCCACCGCTCGTCCGCGAGCCACGGACGAGACCAGGCTTGTACGTCGATGACCTCGCCTTCGCGTACAGGGCACAGGAAGACGACGCACTGCAGAACATCAGCTTTTCAGTAACTGCCGGGCACAAGGCAGCCTTCGTCGGGCCATCGGGCGGAGGGAAGAGCACGCTGTTTAAGCTGATTCTTGGCTTGTACCAGCCCAGGCGCGGTACTGTCACCGTGGATGGCCACTCTATC
The DNA here is from genome assembly GCA_035369785.1 of Candidatus Cryosericum sp. Taxonomy (GTDB): domain Bacteria; phylum Caldisericota; class Caldisericia; order Cryosericales; family Cryosericaceae; genus Cryosericum. Next base: position 40,529 of record DAOOUZ010000002.1, read on the forward strand.
TACGACGATGAGCTGCCCGCATGGCGAAGCCGGTTTGCCTATGTCCCACAGAACGCATTTGTCTTCAGCGACACAATCTACGCAAACATTGTGGGCGGCATGCCTGACCCGGGCACCGAAAAGGTCGAGCAGGCAGCACGCGCTGCCAATGCCCATGACTTCATCATGGCGCTGCCCAATGCATATCAGACGGTGCTGGAAGAACTGGGCCGGAACCTGAGTGGGGGACAGAAACAACGCATTGCCATAGCAAGAGCTCTGCTGCAGGATGCACCCGTGCTCCTGTTGGACGAGGCAACGGCCTCCCTTGATGCTCAGAGTGAACACGAGGTCCAGCAGGCGCTCGAGAACCTCATGCGGGGACGCACGACGCTGGTGATTGCTCACCGGCTGTCCACGATTCAGGACGCCGACACCATCTACTACCTTGAGGGTGGGCGCCTGGTGGAACAGGGAACACACCAGGAACTCATGGCCCATACAAACGGACCATACCGGCGTCTGGTGGAGGCAGGACTGAGGACAACGTCCCCGCCTCCCGGTTCATAAGAGGGAATCAGCTCCCCTCAGGAGTCGCGGCAACGGGGGCCCGGGCAAGGGAGTCCAGGATGAACCTTGTGACGGGCCATTCAAACGTCTCAACACAGACGGGCATGTCAGCACTCCTGCCTGCGAACCGTCTGTCCATGAAGTCGCCGAATCCAGCAAGGGTGGCCTCGTCGGGCAGAATATGGCACCTGCTTCCGTCACACCCATGGAAGTGAACCTCCGCCACTCGCTCGCCATAGAGGTCAGCGAACCTGTCCGGTGACGCACCGGTGAGCAGCAGGTGCCCGTAGTCCAGCGTTACTGAAAAGGGGATATCTTCGACTTGCGTATAGACGGTTTCGAAGACATCGTTCTCGAGGTTCTCCAGGCACAGTCGGTCTCCCACGAGGTTGACGCCCAGAGTGAGCAGTCTCCGAAGCATCGCCACGTCCACAATCGGATGAACAGTAAACCGCAGCACTTCCCGCTCTCGAAAGAATTTCAGGGCCGCGGCGGCGTTCTCGGCGCTGTCGGCAGGAAGGTGTACAGAAAGTTCCAGGAGAGACGCCATGGCATCCCACTCGCGCTCCAGCTGGTATTGAATCTCATCATTCCAGGTGTAGACAAGCAGTTCACAGAATGACGCATGCCCGGCAAGCAGCCGCGCATTGTCGACGTAGGTTCCCGCATCCTGCCAGGAAGTTGCCCCCAGGTTCATTGCGCCCGTCCGATGGTCCCCAGCCTGGTAAGTCCAAGGGAGCTGGACAACGTTGCCTGATGCACTGTCACGATACCACAGGTGGCGGGTCCCGCCGACTTGTTCAGGTAGGGCCAGCGCTCGTCCAGCAGTACTTTCGTGCCACTCTCACGTTCGAGAACGTCTACCTCGTGTGCAATGCCTCGCGAACCGCATGGCAGAAAGTCACCTACCGCATCGTCTGTCACCAGCGACCGCACGATTGCAGGCGTCAGCAATTCTGCACCGTGTTCCAGCACTTCCTGGCCAACCCACGGACGACCGACCAGAAACAGAGTGTCACCTGGACGCGTCCTCCTCCAGCGGAGCGAGGGAGCCGTTCCAACCACCGCGATTCCCAGGCCTGTCATGGTCGTCGGCATGTTTTCCTCGGTACTGCCCGTGATGGCAACGTCGGTGTAGCCGTCGACGTCAAGTTCCGTTCTGATACTCTCCAGGATTTCTCGCCCCGTAGGTTCCCACTCATTGGACACCAGCGACATCACCAGTACGGGAGTTGCCCCGACAGCAGCAAGTTCGCTGAGGCAGACCCGCAGCGTATAAGAACCGCAGATGGCTTCAGGCGAAGTCACAACGTCTGCGGGCTTTCTTCCGATAGCCCCGAGGCTGTCACAGGCAGTAACAAGATACAACCCGCCTACCTGAAAGACACTGACATCACGCGCTGTTGCCACGGAAAGTGCTCGTTCCATGCCGGACGCCTTCACCGTGTCGGACACAGCATGGTCACACGAGGCACGAGGAACACCCGCGAAGCCGGCTACGGAAGGGCGCAGGTCCTCGCCTGTTCTCGGGCCTGCGCCAGATGACCTTCGACGCCATCCACAACTTCTGCTGTTTTCGCAGATGCCGCACTTTCGCCGGTTTGCGCTTGGCAGCACGATGCTTTTCGACGGGTCGAGTGGCCTTACGTATCATGTTGTCCATGTTCATGAGCCA
>DAOOUZ010000003.1:0-38890 GCA_035369785.1 Candidatus Cryosericum sp.
GATTCAGCTGGGAGGAGCTTGACCTGGTCCGGGAACTCAAGAACTGGCTGAAGCTGTAGCTCGTGGTTGGGCAATTCGCGGTTCTCAACCAACGAGGACCGTTCTCGCGCACGCTGCTCTCGTATGACATGGCAGCGTGCCCTGACCCTGTTGTGCCCGGTTCCTGGTACCTGGTCCCCCTGCTCCACAATGTCTCGCCGGCGCTCCTGGTGACAACGTCTGCTGCTCCGGCGGACGTACCGGGTATCCCCGAGCCTGTTCTTGGCATGTGCAGCGCTCCCGGCATTTATCCGCCGCTGCAGGACCAGGTCGAGGCTCTCCGCCGTCTTCTCGAGGAAGAAGTCTTGGGATGGGATGATGCGTTGGCGGCTGTTCGCTTTCTACAATCCTCCCAGGCGCACGCCAGAAACCGTCCGGCGCGTCTCGCGGTGAGTGACGCTTCCAGTCTGCTCCACCAGCTGCAGGTTGTCTCGGCACGAGATTCGGTGTTTTCAGCCAGCACGTCCGGGGCACGCGAGCTGTTGTCCCTGCTGACCGAAGGCGAGGACCTGGGCCACGCGCTCTGGCGACTGGACCCTGCCACCCGGCGAAACCTCTACGCCCAGGGATTGGTTGTGGATGCCGCTCTTGCCGAGGCAGAAGGCACGTCCTGCCCATCCAGCACCTCCTCTGACTCTACGGTGTTTCTCGTCGATTCGTTCGAACGGCGGGCGGCGTCGTTCCTCCCCTCCGTCCGACAAGTGCTGGAAGCAGGCTGCAGCGTTGCTGTCATCACCAGCGCCGACCCTCTGACGGACCTGTATGAATCACAACTCCGAGGTGAGTGGAACCTTCCCGTCGTGCGGTGGCCTGCAACCCCTGCGAGAAGGTTCAAGGGCAATCCTCTGTCAACAGTGTGGCTGAGCACCCGACAGTTCTCGTCTGTCCTCCTGCCACAGGTGCGCCTGGTCGTTGTCGACCTTGGCGTCCCTGGCGAGTGGCCGTTCTTCTGGCAACGGTTCTCCCAACGCACTCTTGTCGGCCTGGTTCAGGCGTTCTGCCAAGCGCGAGGCGCCCCCTGCCGGATTGGCGCCAGTATTCCGACGCTATCTCTTCTCGACGCGACCGGCAACCTTCGTCCTACGTCGGGCAATGCTGTCGTCACGCCTGACCGTTCGGCGTCCCCAGTCTTCGTTGTTCGTTCGAGCCCGAGAGGTTCATCGGTCGAGCCAAGACCGGGTATTGTGCTTCCAGAAACGATGAAGCTACTGCGGCACACCTTCGAGCAGCACCTGTCGTCGCTGGTGCTGCTCAACCTGCGAGGCTATGCGACGCTCATTGAGTGTGCCGAATGCGGGTATACTGCGACATGTCCGGACTGCGGTGCAACGCTGACGTTGAACAACGACCGGACCGCGCTGTTCTGCAAGCAGTGCGGGCACACGGAGCAGGCGCCCGATGTCTGTCCCAATTGCGGGGGACCCACGCTCCGTGCACGGGGTTACGGGCTCGATCGACTGGAAAGGGAACTTGGCAGGACCTTTCCAGTATCGGCAATCCAACTTGCCGGAGCTCCCACCGCATCGCAGCCACTCATTCACCTGGGAACGTATGCGGACGTGCAGAGGGTCGCCGAGCTGCGGCCGGCCCTGGTGGTGTTCCCGGACATCAGCATTGGCCTCCGGCATCCGGTGTTCGACAATGTGGAACAGCTGGCAGCCGTTGTTCTTGGTGCGGTTGTCGAATCTGCTCCGGGCTCCGTGGTCATCCAGCTTGACCGGCGGTCGCTTGGTCTTCGCAGTCACCTGGAGAGTCTCGACGCTTTTTCGGATTTTCTGGAGTCGGAGCGCACACAGCGCCGGGCGCTGGCAATGCCGCCCTATTCGCGTCAGTTCGTCGTGCAGGTTCCGCTCCCGCCTCGACGGTCGTCGGACATCGGGGCGCTGACGGCGGAACTGGGCCGTGCCCTTGCCGCCCAGAACCTCGAGGTGCAGGGGCTGCACGGAGACCTCCTTCACGGCGCGGGCGGTCATGCCACAGCCTCCCTGGAGTTTCGAGTAGGCCGTGACCATGCGAGCCCGGGAACATTGGTAAGCAAGGCGCTTGCTCACAGTCGCCTCTTTCGGACCGCGCTGGTCCGGGTATACTGATACCATGAAGATTGTGCTGATAGGCAGCCCTGTCCTTCGGAAGAAGGCGAAACCAATACGTAAGGTTACGAGCGACTTCGTTGACCTCGCCGCGTCCATGGAGGCATTGATGAAGCCCAACGGAGTTGGCTTGGCCGGACCGCAGGTTGGGCTGGAGCTGGCTTTTTTCATTTACGATGTCGGCGACGGTCTCCGTCTTGTCGCTAACCCCCAAATCCTCGACCACAAGGGAACGGTCACGAACGAGGAGGGCTGTCTGAGCATTCCTGGCATCTGGGCACCCATCGAGCGAGCCGAGCAGATAACGCTATCGTATCTGGACCGGTCCGGGAAGCGGCGCATCCGCGAGTTTTCGGGGCTTGAGGCGCGCGTGATTCAGCACGAAACTGACCATCTGCAGGGAAGGCTGTTCATCGACCACATTACGGATCCCTCGACGATTACTGTCGAGGAGGGGAGTCCTGTCGCTGAGATCCTGGCTCAGACCATCGAGGCGCGAGCAGCCACCTTGTGACCATGGCAACCGACGTCCGTATCGCGGTGTTCGGTTCATCGCCCATATCGGTTCCCATCTTCGATGCCATCGCGGAGCAGTACGCGGTCGTGCTTGCCGTGATCTCCGAACGCGCGCGCGTCAAACGGGGGCGGGTCATCGAGAACCCCGTGCAGGAGTGGGCAACCACACACTCCATTCCTGTCATGAACGGCGCCGACATTCTGCCGGACGCGCTACGTCAGACCATCCAGGCGAACGAGGTCGATGTGGTGTTCCTTTGTTCCTATGGGAAGTTGCTGCCGCAGGACCTTCTGGACAGTCCCAGGCTCGCGTCAATCAACCTGCACCCGTCGCCTCTGCCTGGCTACCGCGGAGCCGCGCCCATTGAGCGTCAGATCATGGACGGGTGCACTGTATCGGCGGTCACCATTATTCAGATGAACGGGGCGCTTGACCGGGGTGACATTCTCGCCCAGCAGGAGTTCCCAATCGCTGACACCGACTACCGTCCTGACGTGGAGCGGTCCGTCATCACAACAGGCATTCCCCTTACGCTGTCCGTGATCGAGCGCGTTACACGCGGTGATGTGGAACGCCGGCCACAGGTGGGTCCAGGCTCCTATGCTCGCAAGATCAGTGCGGAGGACGAGGTGATCGACTGGACGCGCCCGGTCACGAGCGTGTACAACCAGATTCGCGCATTGTCCCCGGATCCATGCGCCGTCACCAGCCACGGGCAGGAAAGGCTACGCATTGTACGTGCCTCGCCCCTTGCCACGTCCCCGGACGAAGCCGCAGTGGTCCCAACTATCCCTGGAACACTGTCGCTGTTCAGCGGCAAGCGCGCCGCGGTTCGATGTGGGGAGGGGTGGCTTGAGCTCGAAGTCGTCCAGTTCCCCGGCAAACGGCCCATGTCTGCGGGCGAACTGATCAACGGGCGGCGTCTCACCGAGGGAATGCTTTTTTCGCTGCCGCTTCCCTGACAGAGAGTTGGGAAAGTTACTGACAGCCTGGGTACGGTAGCATAAATATTGATTTATGCTACCCATTGTGACGAGATGTCCCGGGATGAAGGAAGTCAGTTTCCTGGCTGACCCCTGACCGTGGCAGTTCCAAGGGCAATGTCCTTGCCCCTCGACGCTGACCGCTGCTTAGTGAGCCTGTAGCGTGGCACCTGAGGCAGTCCATCGATTTCAGGGCCTATAAGCGCATCTCGGGTGCAGTGATGCATACTGCTCGAGGCAAATCTCTTCCTAGGGCCACTTTTTCGATGGAAGCGCAGGGGAGCTGGCAGGACAGCTATATCTTGATCGTCTTCTCCGCGGCGTGCTCGATACGGTCGCCCGTGTGCACATAGATCTGCGTCGTCGTGATATTCTGGTGGCGCAGCGTATCCCGCACCTGCTCGATCGTCGCTCCGTTCTGCAGTGCCATCGTGGCAAACGTATGGCGCAGCGAGTGGGCGGACACCCTGGAACTATAGACACCAATGCCCATGAGCCGTTTCTTGACATCCATGCGCAGGGCCTCTGTGCTGAGCCGCGCTCCGGCGTTCGACCTGGAATGGGAGACAAAGAGTGGGCTGCGAGGGTCGCTGCAACGGCGTCCAGCAAGGTACCGTGCAATCGGCTCATACGTCTCGCGCGTGAGCACGACGAAGTCATCCTTGCCATCCTTGCCCTTGCTGCGGACATACAGGAGGGTGGCGTTGGCGCTCTGGCGGATGTCGCCCACGTCCGACCCCACCACCTCCATGGTGCGGAGTCCCGTCCGCAGCATGAGGTTGATCATCGCATAGTCGCGCATGCCGACGAGGCTTGAGCAATCAATGGCGTCCAGGAGCTCACGCGCCTGCTGCACAGTGAGGGGATCCCGATTGAATCCACTGGAACGCTTGAAGCCCTTGAGCCCGGCAGCCACGTCGGGGTAGATGCGGTTGACTTCAAGGTAGCGAAAGAACTGACGCAGGGCAGTCAGGTACAGATTGCCTGTGCGGGGCGACATCCCCTGGGCGAGGAGATGGCTCTTGTACTGGACGACATCCGTCCTTGTGAGGTAGCCTGTCGCGCCGCTCGCCTCGCGCAGCTGCAGGAACTCCTTGAAGGGCTTGAGGGCACGGCGATAGACAACCTTGCTCGCAGGGCTGACGTCCTGCTCCAGCAGGAACCCCTCGATGAGCTGGTCCAGATTCGCCGCAAGCGCGCCTGCTGGTTGCCGCGCCACGAGCTTGTTCATTTCTCTGGAGGACATTCCCCTTCTGCGGCGTCTGCAGCGGCCGCTGCTCCTAACCCGAGGTTCTTGAGAGCATCCTGCTTGATCATGGATGGATCCCATGGCGGGTCGAACACAAGGTCTACATGAACACTCTTGACGCCTGCGATGGTCCGCACGCTCTCCTCGACCTGCTGTGCGAGGTATCCGCTCATGGGGCACTGCGGCGCTGTCATAGTCATGCGGATGCCAACGTCGCCCTCAGGCGTCACGTCAACCTTGTAGATCAGGCCCAGGTCGACGACATCTATTGGAATCTCCGGGTCATACACGGAGCGCAACACGTCGAGAATCTGCTGTTCCTCTATCATCGAATACCTCCCTGTCAGACAACACGGGTAATACGCGCCCCCAGTTGGGCAAGCTTGCTGTCCAGGGCCTCGTACCCCCGATCAATGTGATGGATGGACTTCACGGTCGTAGCGCCGCGCGCTGCAAGACCTGCGAGAACCAGAGCAGCGCCGCCGCGCAGGTCTTTCGCCTGGACAACAGCCGAGTTCAGGGACTCAACCCCCTCGACAATGGCCGTTTCTTCCGTCACCTTGATCCGGGCGCCCATGCGCTCGAGTTCCAGAATAGCACCGAACCGGTTCTCAAAAATGCTCTCAACGATGACAGAGTTCCCGTGCGCTAGAGCAAGGTAGGCCATCATTTGCGGCTGGGCGTCCGTGGGGAATCCTGGAAACGTCAGGGTGCGTATGTCTGTCGACCGATACTCCGGACTGCCTTTCACGACTACGGCATCGTCTCCTTCCACTTCCACCGTGGCCCCTGTCTCCCGCAGCTTCGCAATGATCGACCAGATATGCCGAGCATCGACGCCTGTGATCGTCGCCTCCCCCAGCGTGATAGCCGTAGCCAGCATCAGCGTTGACGCCTCGATCCGGTCACCGATGACACTGTGTGAAGCTCCGTGCAGTTGTCGCACGCCCTCGACGCGGAACCCGAACGGGAAGACCGGGACAATGCGCGCGCCTGCCTTGTTTAGGAACGAGATGAGGTCGTACACCTCCGGCTCCTGTGCTGCATTGAACACACGGGTCGTTCCTTCGGCCAGTGCGGCCGCGAGCAGCAGGTTTTCTGTCGCGCCGACGCTCGGAAAGTCCAGATAGACGTCACACGCCCGAAGCGCCGATGCGTGACCGCTCAGGTAGCCATCTTTCCACTCGAACTCCGTGCCCATGGCATGAAGTCCCTTGATGTGAAGGTCAATTGGCCGGGCCCCGATGCTGCATCCGCCCAGCGAAGGGAGCATCGCGCGATGTTCGCGCCCCAGCAGTGCACCCACGAGGGTCTGTGTTCCCCGGAGACTGAAGCCGTTGACGTTTTCGACTCGCGTCTCAATCGGTCCCGAGCTGTCAAGCGTCAGCTCTCCACCTGCAAAGGAAACAACCTTGACACCCATGGCTTCGACCAAAGCGAGCAGTGACCGCAAGTCCGTGATGTCGGGGACATTCTGGAAGGTGACGACATCCCGAACAGCGATAGCCGCCGCGACGAGCGGCAGGATGGAGTTCTTGGCGCCACTGCAGCGGACTGTTCCGTGCAGGGAGTGCCCACCTTCGACGATGAGGCTCTCAGTTGTATCCACCATGCTACTCCTTTCCACCTGGCCCGCAGAGAAACTCGTTGATGCGGGCAAGAATCTGCTGTGACGTGGTTCCATTGCCGTACGGATTCGCCTCCGCCGATGGCAGGACGGCAAACCCATGACCCGCCAGCTCCTCGAACGACGACAGAATCAACTCCTCGTCCTGACCGACAAGCTTGACCCACCCGCTGGCTACTGCCTCAGGACGCTCGGTGACCTCCCGCAGCAGGAGCATCGGCTTGTGCAGCGTCACGGCCTCCTCCTGAATCCCACCGGAGTCGCTGAGAATCGCCGAACAATGTTGCAGCAGGTACAGAAAGTCAAAGTAGGGCAGTGGATCTGTAAGGATCACATTGCCGAGGCCGGATGCCTTGGTAAACACGGTGTCGCGAACGACCGGGTTCAAGTGCACAGGAAAGACGAAGGTGAACTCTGGATGCCGCTTGGAAAGCGTCACGAGCGCATCCGAGAAGATGCCGATGCCCGTGTCCCAGTTCTCGCGGCGGTGAGCTGTCATGACAATCAACGGGCTTGCTGCCTGGTTGACCTGCTCCATGACCTGTGGTGCATGCAGATGCGGCAGGGCCAGCTGAACTGCGTCGACGATGGAGTTGCCAACGACACTGATGCGGCTCTCCCCGATACCGGCGTCCAGCAGATTGCGCTTGGCCTCGTCAGTCGGGGCGAAACACAAATCGGACAGCTGATCGGTCAGGACGCGGTTGACTTCCTCGGGGAAGGGGCTGTATTTCCTGTGCGAGCGCAGTCCTGCCTCGACGTGCCCCACTGGAACCTTGCCGTATACGGCAGCGAGCGCGCCCATGAACGTCGTTGTCGTATCTCCATGGACGAGGACGAGGTCCGGCTTCAGCTCCTCGACGGCCTGCGAAATCTGCGTGATGAGGGCAGCGGTCAGGTACGGCAGTGTCTGGCGCTCCTTCATGACCGCCAGGTCCCGCCAGATGCGAAGGTCAAACATCTCGACAACGTCATCCAGCATCTGCATGTGCTGACCAGTCAGCAGAACGTGGCTATGGAACCTTGCGTCGGCCTCCAGGGCCTTCACGACCGGCGCCATCTTGATGGCCTCCGGCCTCGTGCCGAAGATGCACAGGATATCGCGCCCCATGTCAGCGGGCTCCTGCGAGCGCAATCACGAGGCCGATGGAACACAGCACCAGGGTAACCACGTAGTACAAGGTCGTAATCCGCCTCTGGCTCCAGCCACGGAACAGCAGGAGATAATGGAAGTGCCCGTTGTCGGCCTCCATCGGGGACTGGTGCCTGGCCACGCGCCGGAAGATGCTTGAGGCCGTTTCCGCAATCGGGATGCCCAGGGCAAACACGGACAGCACGAGCATGATGGTGGTCGGCAGTTTCAGTGTTCCGTAGATGGAGAAGCTTGCAATCATGAATCCAAGGAACTCAGACCCTGCATCTCCCAGAAAGACCTTGGCAGGATTGTAGTTGAACACTAGGAAACCCAGGACGCTCCCCAGCAGCGCGGCAAGCAGTGCCGCCAGGGTTGACATGTTCTTGAAAACGGCGAAGAAAAACATTGCCAGCAGGATGAGCGAAGCCACGCCTGCGGCGAGGCCGTCCAGGCCGTCGATGAGATTGACGGCATTGGTAATCCCGACGATCCAGATGTACGTCAGCAGGATGCCAAACGCTCCGAGCTCGAAGAATCCTCCATGAAGGAAGTCGGTCAGAGCAGTGACACGCACGCCGAATGAGATGACGACGATCGCCGCAATCGACTGTATGAGCAGCTTGAGCACAGCGGGAATGTCGAACATGTCATCCAGCAGCATGCCCACGAAGACAATCGTGCCACCGATGAGGATGCCCTTCAGTTCCAGGGTGAGGCGACTAAAGCACAGTACCGGGATCACGAACGCGAGCGCAACAGCAATCCCGCCGGTGCGCGGGGTCACCTTGGCGTTTACCCTGTGCCGCCTGGGGTGTGCAGCATCATTCGCTTCCTCCACCGGCTTGTCAGTGATGCCCCAACGCAGGCCCAGTCTGGTGACGAGCGGTGTCATCACCAAGCTCAATCCCAGAGCAACGACGAAGGACAGTATCTGTGCCTGTGTCAGAATGATGCGCATGACCTACTTTGTCCCATAGATCCTGTCGCCTGCGTCACCAAGGCCGGGCAGGATATATCCGTTCTCATTGAGCTGTCGATCGATCTCCATCGTCACGACCTTGACGTCCGGATGATCACGATCAAGGACTGCTATTCCCTCTGGAGCCGCAATGATACAACAGAACGAGATGCTGCGTGGGTGGCGCTCCTTGACAAGCGATATAGCAAGCGATGCGCTGCCACCCGTTGCAAGCATCGGATCGACGACGAAGACGTCAGACTCGTGCGTGTTGTCCGGCAGCTTGCAGTAGTACTGGACTGGCTCCAGCGTGTTCTCGTCGCGAAAGAGGCCAATGTGACCAACCTTGGCATGAGGAATCATGTCCAGCATGCCCTGTGCCATGACAAGCCCGGCCCGAAGAATGGGAACGATGGTGACCTCGTTCTCCAGTTCCTGACCACAGTACGGCTCCAGCGGCGTTTCAATGTGGCACGCTCTGGTGTGCATGTTACGGCAGACCTCGTAGGTCATGAGTCCTGCAAGTTCCTCCGCAAGTTCGCGGAAGTCCTTGTGCGTCGTATTCCGATTGCGCAGCAGGGTCAGTTTATGCCGGATGAGCGGATGGTCCAGAACCTGGACGTTACGATACTCCATGTCTTCTCCTAATATGCGAGACCTGTGTAGATGGGGAATCTTGCCGTCAGCGCGGAGACCCGACTTCGAAGCTTGGCCAGTTTGGCCTCATCAGAGCGGTTCATGATTGCCTCATCGATGAGGGCCGCCGTGTCCCGCATCTCCGATTCGCGCATGCCCCGCGATGTCGTTGCAGGCGTCCCTACCCGAATGCCACTAGCTTTGGAGGGTGGCAGCGGGTCGAAGGGGATGGCGTTCTTGTTGACTGTGATGCCTACGGATTCTAGCAGCGTCTGGACGTCCTTGCCCGTCATGCCCTTGGATGTCAGGTCCACCAGCATGAGATGGTTATCCGTCCCCCCGGACACAATCCGGTACCCGCGTTCTGCCAGAGCTTCCGCCAGTACCTTGGCGTTCTGCAGTACATGCTGCTGGTAGACGACAAACTCAGAGGAAGCAGCCTCCTTGAACGCTACTGCCTTGGCAGCAATGATGTGTTCCAGCGGGCCACCCTGGCTTCCGGGGAAGACCGCGCTGTTCAACTGCTTGGCAAACTGGTCCTTGAAGAGGATCACGCCTCCACGGGGGCCGCGGAGCGTTTTATGTGTTGTGGTCGTGACAAAATCGGCGTAGGGAACGGGCGACGGGATCAAGCGTGCCGCAACCAGCCCCGCGATGTGTGCCATGTCGACCATGAGCACGGCTCCAACGGCGTCCGCAATGTCGCGGAAGGCAGCGTAGTCGATGAGTCTAGGATACGCGCTGGCCCCTGCCAGAATGAGTTTGGGATGCTCCGCCAGTGCCAGGGTTCGCACCTGGTCATAATCGATTGTCTCGGTGTCCTTGCGCACTCCATAGGAAACAATGCGGTAGAGTTTCCCTGTCAATGACACCGGGCTTCCGTGACTGAGATGTCCGCCATCGGCGAGAGACATGCTCAGAATTGTGTCCCCGGGCTGCAGGACGGCAGCGTACACCTCGAGGTTCGCCTGCGTTCCAGAGTGCGGCTGGACATTTGCCCCTTCCGCCCCGAACAACGCCTTCGCTCGTTCAATCGCCAGCGTCTCTACCATGTCGACGTATTCACAGCCGCCGTAGTATCGTCTTCCTGGATATCCCTCGGCATACTTGTTGGTGAGCACCGAACCCTGTGCCGCAAGCACCTCGGGCGAAACGAAGTTCTCCGACGCGATAAGTTCTATGTTGTTCTGCTCCCGGTGCAGTTCCCGGTTCAGAATATCTGCTACTTCAGGATCCACTCTGTCCAGACTGCTCATGATGACCTCCCGTCGCTCATGCTACCAAACTGCCACGCAGTATTCTACCACAATTGGCCGCCGCAGGCTTACGCAGACGCGTCCTGACAGGCAACGATGGCCCGTGCGACCGCGGCCACGACCTGCCAGGCGTTGAGTCCGCCTTGAAGATATCCCACATACGGCTTGCAAAACGGTCCATCGAAACTGAGTTCGACGGTCGACCCCTGCACCAGCGTTCCACCCGCCATCAGGATGTCCCGATCGTACCCCTGCATCGACCCAGGTTCCGGCACCGCATCGGCGTCAAGAACCGAGCTTTCCTGCACGGCCCGGGCAAATGCCATGAACCTGTCCTCGGACCCGCACTCTACACGCAGAACGATGTCACCACGCCGCTCGCCGGCACGTGGGTCTACCGCAAACCCCTGCTCTGCAAGCAACGCACTGGCCAGCAGGTTTCCGATCAGCACCTGCTCGAGCACAAGAGGGGCAAAGAGCAGACCGCGCAGAAATGTCTCAGCAAACCCGAGGTTTGGTCCGATTTCCGCACCAACTCCTGGACTCGAGTAGCGAGTTGCAGCAAGCGACACCGCCTCCCGCGTTCCCACCACGTAGCCACCGGTGGGCGCGATGCCCGCCCCGATGTTCTTCATGAACGAGGACGCAACCAGGTCAGCTCCGTCCATGGTCGGCTCCCGCGTTTCCAACAGGTCGCCATAACAATTGTCCACGACGACCTTGCAGGCAGGTGCAACGCTTCGCACGCATGCTATCATGTGCGCGATTTCAGCTTCCCCGACGGAGCGTACGCGCTTGTATCCCCTGCTTCGCTGGATTAGGACGACGCGGGGCAGCTCCCCGCCAAGGCACCTTGCCACGGTCTCACCCCAGTTGCTCTCCGGGATGGAGGTGAGGTCACATTGAGCATACCGGATGCCAAACTCAGCCAGGGACCCCGGCGATGGACGGATGCCGATGATCTCTTCCATCGTGTCGTATGGGGCACCCGTGACGCAGCACAGCAGATCCCCGGGGCGCAGAATACCAAACAAGGCAATAGCGAGGGCATGCGTGCCGGAGATGATCTGGGGCCGGACAAGTGCCGCTTCGGCGCCGTACAGGAGCGCAAAGACCTTCTCTGTCTTGTCCCTCAGCGTGTCACCGATTCCATAGCCGGATCCCGGCCGCAGGTCCGATGTCGAGAGATGCACCTCGTGGACGGCGTCAAGGATGCGCTTGAAGTTCGCGCGCTCCACGTGCCGGATTTCGGCAATCTCCGGCGCCAGAACCTGCTCCAGTTCGCCCGCCCGCTCCATAAGCTGTTCTACAGTCAGCATGCCACCTGCTCCTCTCGTGCGGCACTCACGAGGGAGGCTGCTTGTCGCACCACGTCGGCTTCAGTCATGTGAGAGACATCGATCCAGTGAACGTCCCTTTCTCTGCGGAACCACGTCTCCTGCCGCTTCGCATAGTTGCGCGTCCGCTGTTTCCAAAGGGCAACGGCCTCCTCCTGTGAGGTCTCTCCCCGCAGCCAGGCTGCAATCTCCTTGTAGCCGATGCCCTGCATGGCAGTGTCGTCCGATGTCACTCCCGATGCGAGAAGGCCGCGTACCTCTGCCTCCATTCCTGCCGCCATCATGGCGTCCACCCGTCGCTCGAGCCGCTCATACAACAGGCTCCTGTTCATGGAGAGTCCGATACGCAGGACTCGCCATGCCACGGCATGCTGCCGGCGCTTGACCTCGCTGGGCAGCGCCTGTGTCTCCTCTGCTATCTCGAGGGCCCGCGAGAGGCGCCTGCAGTCCCGGGGAGCAATGGCGTGCTCTGCCACTGGGTCCACCAGCGCCAGGCGCGCCCGAAGTTCCTGCTCGGGAAGCGAGCGCAGCCGCTGCCGCGTACCGGCATCTGGTTTCTCTGCCAGGAACTCGTAGCCGTCAAGGAGAGCCCGTACATACAGCCCTGTGCCCCCGGCAACGATCGGAAGGCGCCCGCTTGCCAGCGCTCGTTCAATCGCGTCGGTTGCCAGCGACTGGTATTCGGCCACCGAAAAGTGGTGCTGGGGCCCCACCACATCAATGAGTTCATGCGGGACGCCGTGGCGCTGATCCAAGCTCAGCTTTGCCGTCCCTACGTTCATGCCCTGATACACCTGCATTGAATCGGCAGAAATGACAGTGCCTGCAAACTCCGCCGCGAGGGCGACCGCAACGGCGGACTTTCCTGTTCCGGTTGGGCCGATAATAGCCACGACAAGCGCGCTGTCATGCGCTGCAGATGCCATACAGCCCTTCCGTTGAAGCATGGTTGATGTCCACTCGTACGAACGACCCAACAGCATGGGGCAGGCGACCCTTGTCCTCGAACCAGACGTTCCGTCCATCGCTCGTCTTGCCGAACATGCCCCCCGACGCGCCAGCGGTCAGGACAAGGACATCGACGGAGCGACCGACCATCGCAGCGTTGCTCTGAAGGCTGAGGTCGCGGACGACCTGAAGAAGAATTGAGTGGCGCTCATCGATGGTCTTCGGCGGCACCTTGTCCGGCATGGCCGACGCTGGGGTACCCGGGCGATCGGAGTACTTCGCGAGGAATACCCCATCGAACCGATGGCGTCGCACGGCAGCGAGGGTGGCCTCGAAGTCCTCATCGGTTTCACCCGGGAATCCGACGATGATGTCGGTGGTCAATGTCCAGCGGGGGTCACTTCGGACAGTGTCCGCGAGTGCGTCGTACTCAGTCATCGAATACCTTCTGTTCATATGCTTCAGGATGCCCTCGCTGCCCGATTGGAGTGGGAGGTGCACGTGGCGCTCAACATGTTCCAGCTGCATGAGCTCCTGCACCTCACCGCGGTGGAAATACGCCGGATGTGGACTGAGGAACCAAAACCAGAACTCGCCATCGAGACGGTCGACTGCTGACAGCAGCTCGATGAGTCCTCCCCCGCTCCAGTGATATCTGTTGATGTTCTGGCCCAGCAGGAGCAGCTCCCGGAACCCGTGCTGGATGCTGTCTTCAACCTGTCGCAGCACGACTTCTGCGTCCGCAACTGTCTCACGACCCCGGGCCTTGGGAACGATGCAGTAGGTACAGTAGCTCTCGCAGCCGCGTACCAGTTCGATGTCCGCCGTGGGAAAGAGGGAATGCGGGACCGCGGGTTCCACTCGCGCACAAGCGGCAATGGACTGTACCCTCGCGAGCACTTCTTCGATGCCGGCGCTTCCCGGTATGATATTCACCTCACGGCCAGCGATGCGCTTTGCCCTTACCTGGTCAAGCGTTGCGCTACATCCCATGAAGATGATTCGGCTCGCATCCACTGCGTTGGCCGCCTCTCCCAGGAAGCTGAACGCCTTCTCCTGTGCTTTCTGCCGGACGGCGCAGGTGTTGATGACAACAAGAGAGGCATTGTCGAGCGTCCTGGACTGCTCATATCCCGCACGCTCCAGCATCTCTGTGACGGATGCGCTGTAGAGCTCGTTGAACTGGCACCCGAACGTCTTGACAACGAATGTTGGCATGTTCAGGCGTTCCTGATAAGGGGCATGATGGAACGGCTTCGGCCGGTTGCCGCGTCCACGTCAATGAGGACTGCCATGAGAACAGCGTCACCCGTCGCGACCTTTGGATGCTGCGTTACACCCGTTCTGAAGTGTTGCAGCATGACGCCCGGGTCGAGCCCGATGATGGAAGACTGCACGCCAGTCATGCCGACATCAGAGATGAAGGCGGTCCCCCGTGGCGTGACGCGTGCGTCAGCTGTCGGCACATGCGTGTGAGTACCAATGACCGCGGAAAGACGCCCATCCGTCAGGCATAGCATGGCCGCCTTCTCGGCAGTCGCCTCCGCATGGAAGTCCAGGATTCGGACCGCCGCCCCAGCGATGTCCTGCTCATCCAGCAGTTCCTCGAGGTAATGGAACGGGCTGTCGACCCCGTTCATGCAGTACTGACCCATGGCATTGATAACTGCCACGGAGCCATCAGGCGTAGTGAATACGCCGTGCCCGTGTGAGCGCACTGCGGGGCTGATGTTCCCCGGGCACAGGACGTTGGCGTGTGCCGTCATGAGCTCGAGCGACTCCTTCTTGCCCAGCGTGTGGTTCCCTCCCGTGAAAACATCCACGCCGGCAGCGGTCAGCTCCTCATAGGCGGGCTGGGTCATAGCCGTTCCGTGGGTGGCGTTCTCCCCGTTTGCAATCACGAGGGCTGGCGCAAACTCCTGCCGGATGCCTGGCAACACCTTCTTGACGGCGTCTCGGCCCGGACGACCAAAAACGTCACCGACAAGCAGAATTCTCATGTGAAGGGTGGTCAATCGTCAGAAGCATGTTCGTACAGCAAAAGCGCTGGCCCCGCAGGACCAGCGCACGCCATGCAAGCAACGTAATTCGAGCAATGCAGCGTCGACCTACTTCTTGGGCGCAGCCTTCGCCGTATCTTCAGACGCAGCCGGCGCAGCTTCCGTTGCAGCAGCTGCGGCTCCCTCGGCCGGTGCAGCGGCTTCCTCCGTGGGCGCTGGAGCCTCTTCGACTTCAGGAGCCACAACCGAGAATACCGTGACCGTGTCATTGGTGAGTACCTTGACCTTCTCTCCCAGGTTCAAGTCGCCCACGTGAATGGAATGCTTCAGCCCGAGTCCGCTGACATCGACCTCAATGAAATCGGGAATGTCCAGGGGCAGGGCCTCGACCTCAAGTTCATAGAGGGAGTGTTCCAGGACACCGCCATCCTTGAGTCCGATGGGCGTCCCTACGGGCCTGATGGCGACCTTGCTGGTGAGTTTCTCGTCCAGAGCAATGGACAGAAAGTCCACATGCGTGTACGTGTCGCGGACCGGATTCATCTGGTACTCATGAACGACGGTCGTCAGGCTGGCACCATCCGGAAACTGCAGATCAATGATGGCGGACTCGCCTGCCGTGCGACGAATGCGTTCGAACGCCCTGACAGGCACGGCGACGGACATGGCCGTCATGCCGTGGCCATACACAACGCCTGGAATGTATCCCTGCCTGCGCAGGGCACTCAACTTGCCATGCTTGCCGCTCTCACGGTGCGTGGCTTCTATTGCTACTCTTTGCATAGTTACTCCTTAGAGATGTCAGGATACCGGGCTATCAACAAAGTATATGCGAAACGGGCTCTGCATCAAGACGCAGGCCCGGTCTCCTCACATCTGGAACAGAGCAGATACCGAGGAGTGGTTATGGATATTGTAAATGGCCTTCGCAATCAACTCCGAGACGGACAACACCGTGAACACGGGCGGATACTCGCGCCCAGGCACGTACATGGTGTCCGTCACAATGACCTCGCTGAACTTGGACCGCGCGAACAGATCCAGAGAACTCCCGGCAAACACCGCATGCGTCGCGCACGCGATGACGCTTCTGGCCCCCTCAGCAATTGCTCTGTCGCACGCGTTCAGCATCGTGTTGCCGGTGTGAATGGCATCATCCGCAATGATGACGTTCTTGTCACGCACGTCGCCAATCAGAGACTGGATTTCCACGGCGTCAGGAGACAGGCGCTTCTTCACGAAGAGGGCCTGCGAAGCGTGCAGGCTCTGTGCAAACGTGCTTGCACGTGCGACACCGCCGACGTCGGGCGACAGCACCACCAGGTCGTCCAGTTGCTTGTGTTTGATGTACTGGGCAAACTGAACCATCGCAGTGAGGTTATCCGCCGGGATGTCAAAGAACCCCTGAATCTGAGCAGCGTGCAGGTCCACTGCCACGACCCGATCTGCCCCGGCCACGGTTACCAGGTTGGCGACCAACTTGGCGCTGATCGGCTCGCGCGAGCGGACCTTGCGGTCCTGACGAGCATAGCCGAAGAACGGGATGATCGCCGTGATGCTTGCTGCAGATGCACGCTTGAGCGCGTCCAGCAGGATGAGCAGCTCCAGCAGGTTTTCCGCAGGCGCGTTGGTCGGCTGCACGACATACACATTCAGTCCACGTACGTTTTCGCTGATCCGCAGCTTGATCTCTCCATCAGGGAACCTGCTGACTTCGGCTTCCCCGAGCGGAACGCCCAGATACGAAGCGACCTTCTCTGCCAGTGGTCGGTTGGCATTGCCGGAAAAGATCTTGATCGGGTTGTATTCACTGTCCATGCTTTTTCCTCCTGACCCATCCCTCTTTGTCTACCTGGACTGCCCGTGCTATCCCCAGCGACCCCGGTGGAACGTCGTGGGTAATTGTCGAACCCGTCGCTGTATAAGCCCCTTCGTGCACTGTTACCGGCGCGACCAGGTTGTTGTTTGCACCAATGAAGGCGTCTTTTTCGATGACCGTCCTGTGTTTCTCCGACGTAAACCCGTCGTAATTGCACGTAATTGTTCCAGCGCCGATGTTCACGTTCTCGCCGATGGTGGCGTCTCCAATGTAGGACAGATGCGGGATCTTGCTGCCTGCTCCAAGCGTTGTTGCCTTCAGTTCGCAGAACGCGCCAACCTTCGACTGCTTGCCGGTCGTGGTGCCAGGCCGGATGTACGAGAACGGTCCCACCACGCACCCACTGCCGATGTGAGACGCCTCAACGTACGACGCTACCACCCGTGCGCCGTCACCCACTGAGGCATCGATGAGTGTTGAATTGGGCCCGATGATGCAGGCCCGGCCAACACGGGTCGCCCCTCTGAGGCAGCTGCCCTGGCGAATCTCCGAGTCCGCCTCTACGGTGACGTCCCAATCGACGCGGACAGTTTCCGGCAGATCAATCGTGACACCACCCGCGAACAGCGCCTCCTGCTTGCGCGCCTGTAGGAGTCTCGTCGCAGCCGCCAGCTCGGACCGGTCATTGATGCCAACCAGCTCCCACCGGTCGCTGGAGGCATGGCAACTGACGCCTGTGCCATCGCGCATCGCCATGCCCAGACAGTCCGTAATGTAGTACTCGCCTTGAGCGTTCTCTGGCCTGAGCTCTGCAAGGCACCGTCGAAGCTCCTCGGTCCGGAAAAAGTAGATGCCGGTGTTGATTTCACGGACCGCGAGTTCAGCAGGTGTCGCATCCCGGGCTTCCACAATCCGGGTGAAGCCACCGCTCTCGTCGCGTATGATGCGCCCCAGTGAGCGCGGGTCGGCCAGGTCGGCCGAAAGCACCCCTGCTGTGGCACCTTCAGCGAGACAGGCATCAACGAACTCCTCGTAGTCGTGCGACGATGGCAGCGGATTGTCGCCATTGCAGATGAGAACATACTCTGCCGTTACCCTGTCCATGCCGCACCGCACTGCATGTCCACTGCCCAGGCGCTGTGGCTGTTCCGCATACAGGACGCTCTCGCCAAAGACCTCTCGGAACGCGTCGTTGCCAGGGGGGATTACCAGCACCGGAGACGCATCCAACCCCCGGACCGCGTCTACCACATACCAGACCATGGGGTGACCCAGAACGTCATGGAGAACTTTCGGCACCGCGCTTTTCATCCTGGTCCCAAGTCCTGCGCCAAGGATCATGGCCTGAACACGAGCGCGAGCCATCATGTGCTCAACCCCTGAGAATGCCAAGCTCGACCGCAGACTCGTGGAACTTCTCGGCGGCAAAGTCAAGCTGGTCGTGGGTATGCGCCGCGCACAGCATGCAGCGTATGCGGGCGAGTCCCTGGGGAACCGTAGGGAACGCAAGGGACTGCGCAAAGACGCCCTTCTCGAACAATCGCGACGACAGGTCCTTTGCAGCCCTCCCATCGCCAATGATGACCGGTGTGATCGGCGTCTGGCTGCGCCATGTGTCAAACCCGAAGGCCTTCATCTTCTCCTTGAAGTACTCCGCATTGTCCCACAGCTGGCGCACCAAGGTGTCGCTTTCCATGAGGATGTCGATGACCTTCAGGATGGCCCCGGCATCCGCCGGTGTGATGGTCGAACTGAACAGGACCGTACGCGATTTGTTCTTGAGGTAGTCCACCAATGTACGCGTCCCCGCGGCATATCCTCCGACGACGCCGAACGCCTTCGACATCGTGCCGACTTCGATGTCTACCTCACCCTCCAGGTGGAAGTGGTTGACGATGCCACGCCCGTGGTCTCCGAGGACGCCTTCGCCATGCGCATCGTCGACCATGACCACGGCATTGTGCTTTGTGGAAACCTCGACGATGTCTGGAAGTGGTGCGATGTCCCCGTCCATGCTGAAGACGCCGTCGGTGACGACCAGTCTGGTTCCCGGTTCGTTGTCGTACTGCCGGAGCTTCTCCTCGAGATCCGCGACGTCGCAGTGCTTGAACGGGATAATCTTCGCCCTGCTCAGGCGGCAGCCGTCGATGATGCTCGCGTGATTGAGCTCATCGCTGAAGATGAAGTCTCCGTCGTGGACGACAGCGGGGATGGTCCCGGAGTTCGCTGTGAGGCCGCCCTGGTACATGAGGACATCTTCCACGTCCTTGAACTCTGCCAGCTTTCGCTCGCCTTCGACAATGAGACGCGTGTTGCCGATGATCGTCTTGACAGCACCCGAGCCGACACCGAACTCGTCGACGGCGCGCTTGGCGGCCTCCTTGACATCCCTGCGTCCGATGATCCCCAGGTAGTTGTTGGCTGCGAGGTTCACAACATATTTGCCATCGATCGTGCAAGCGGGCCCCTGCTCCGAATCCAGAGTGCGGATGCGGACACTCAGCCCCTGCTCGTTCAGTCTCGCAAGCTCCGTCTGCATCATCTCCTGAAACTTCTCGTTCATGTTCTACCTCCCGGAGATCTGAAGCACGACCTTGCCACTGGTCCCCGCCACCATCGCGTCCATCCCCTGCTGCCAGTCCTCGAACTTCAGGTTGTGGGTGATTGCCGGCGTGGGGTCGACAAGACGCGAAGCAAGCAGGCGAGAGACCGTCTGCCACGTGGCGAAGATCTTACGCCCCGTGATACCATAGAGCCGCAGCTCCTTGAAGATGACATCGTCCGTCATGTTGATCGTCACAGGACGGTCAGGAAGGCCCAGCATCGACATGCGCCCTGCGGGCGTCAATGCCTTGAGTCCCTGGTGAAGTGCTGTCTCGCTGCCGGACATCTCGAGGACGACATCCACACCGACCCCCTGTGTTCCTTCGAGAACCCTGGCAACTACATCGTCCCGGGTCGGATTGAGGAGCACGTCCGCCCCCATCTTGCTCGCAAGACCCAGCCTGTAGTCCGAGAGATCGCTAACAAACAGCTGAGTTGCCCCAAAGGCTTTTGCGATGCCGACTGCAAGGATGCCGATGGGCCCGGCGCCTGTCACCAGCACTGTCTTGCCGGCAACCGGCTCAGAGTTGACGGTATCAAGAGCATTCCCCATGGGCTCCTGAATCGATGCCCATGCGGCAGGAACGGAGTCGTCGTTCCGCCACAGCACCCGCTCAGGAACGGCCACATACTCAGCAAAGGCGCCGGCCCTGTCGACGCCCAGGATCTGCAGGTTCTGGCAGACCTCGCTGTGTCCCGTACGGCATTGATAGCAATGTCCGCAGTAGATGTGCGTCTCTGAGCTCACAAAGTCCCCTTCCGAGAATCCGCGCACGGAACGGCCTGCTTCGACAACATGGCCAGCGAACTCGTGCCCCATGATGTGCGGCGTCTTGATGCGATTCTGCGCCCATTCGTTCCACACGTAGATGTGCACGTCCGTCCCGCAGATCGACGCATAGTCGACCTTGACAAGGACCTCGTCGTCCGCTACCCGGGGAATGGGCACCTCGTGCAACACCGCCCCCGGTTCTGGACGTTCCTTGACCAGAGCAACCATGGTTCCTGTCATCCCATGTCTCCCTTCTGCCCCTTCGTCTTGAGAGGACAAGCAAATGACTTCTCCGGGCACACTTTCCCTTGCAGGCAGACGGGGCCCGCTTGGTCAAACAGGAGAGGTGCGACGGCCCTGGCTTTCGCCAGCATGACCCATGCCAGGGCCCGTATCTCAAACTGGGCCCGCAGACAGCAGCGCAACTCGAAAAAATGAAGCAGCTCCCTTGCATTCATGGTGACGACGATGCGAGAAGTGATTCCCTGCGGAAGTACATAACGAGCGTCTTCCTCGGCGACGCCCTGCTCGAGCAGGCGTTGGTATTCGGCAAACGCTTCCCGATAGAACGCAGTGAAGTCACATCCCGGAGGTGAAACGAATACCGGCTGGGCCTCAGTAAACCTGAGGCTCTGCTGCGAATACGAGGCCAAGCGATGACGCACTAGTTGATGAGACGCAGCACGTGAGAGACCCTCTACAAGGAATGTAAAACTGGCATGTTCGAAAACGGAGAGATGACCGTTGGCCCGAACAGTTGCGAGGACATGCCTGGAGTGTCGATCATCGAACGGCGCCGTGCTGTAGCAGATGTGCGCAGCGTAGGCACACAGCATGTCCGGGTCCGGCGTGTATGCAAGCAGTTCGACCTTCATGACCTCAGCAGTAGATCGAGAGGCCGCTCGGCCGCCGCCCTGCCATCCGGCAGCCCGGCCACCTGTGGTACGACCTGTCGCAGCAGCAGGGCAATCGACGCCGACGCGCTGGCCATGGCGTCGAGTACCTCCTGGTGGGTCAGAGGTGCACCGCTCATGCCCGCGGCGTAGTTCGTAACGATGGCGATGGTCTGATACTCCAGTCCCGCCTCGTTCGCGAGCGTCACCTCTGGCACCCCGGTCATCCCGACTACTGAACCACCCATGGCAGCGTACATGCGAACTTCCTGCGGTGACTCGAACCGTGGACCTTCGGCAGCCACGTAGACTCCGTGCGTGGTCGACACTGGAAGTCTCAACGTGTCCATCTCTGCCGCGAGGACGTGTGTCAGAGCAGCGCTGTAGGCGTGCGTCATGTCCGTATGCACGACGTTGCCCGCCTCAAAGAACGTGTGGGCACGAACCTTGGTAAAGTCCAGGAAGTCATCCATCAACGCGTAGCTTCCTGGCTCGATGGACGGCTGCAGGGACCCCACTGCGCTTGTCGTGATGACCTGCCAGGCGCCCAGCATGTACAGGGCCATGATATTGGCCCGGTAGTTGATGAGGTGAGGCGGCACGACATGGCCTTCTCCATGACGCTTGAGGATGACCGTGTCTACGCCGCCCAGCGTGCCCCTGAGGTACTGTACTTCGCCGAACGGGGTTGTGATACGATGAGCACGTGCATCCGAAAGAAGCTCAACGCCGTCGACACCGGTGCCGACGACAAGACCAACTGGCCTGGACATGACCGCTCCTCAGGAACAGGTTGTCTGCTTGGTTACCAGTAAATTGTACTTCCAAAGGAAGCGGTGTCAACCTGGAAACCGTCTGCAGCCCGCACAAACACTACGGTCTTTGACTCCTGAGAGGAATCACGTATAATACAACGGATGGGGCCGTGGCTCAGCTGGGAGAGCGCATCCCTCGCACGGATGAGGTCAGGGGTTCGAACCCCCTCGGCTCCACCATGAACAAACAAGCCGCACCTGGCAGGTCTTCTGGTTCGCCGCGCCGGCCGTGTCGTCGATGCCCCTTCAGGAACAGCCCTCGAGGCACGCTTCCTTGTTTACTCCAGCGTGAAGAAGAAGGTCGTTCCCTTTTCCACGGCACGCTCGACCTAGATGTCGCCCCGTGCCGCCAAATCGTGCGCTGAGTTGTTGCCGCCTCGATGCGTGTTCCGGGGAAGTCTGCACCTGTGTGAAGCCGCTGGAATGGCGTGAACAGTTTGTCGGCATGGTTCATGCCGAATCCTGCTCGGTCAAGAGTCTGTCACCGTTGCGCTTTCACGCCGCGCCCTGCATTCGATGAACCGCTTGACTCGGGGGCGATTGTAACGCTGAACGATGATGCACGGAAGATTCACGGCGAGCGCATAGGCTAACATGAGCCACGGTACTGGCCGCGGGGTGAAGAACCAAAAGACCCAGAAGGGAAAAATGGCCAACCAATGGGTGAGCTCGGCCCGCGCTGATTCAACTAGAAAGCGTCGTAGATTCCCCTCGGAAAAGCTGTCAAGCTTCTTCTTTCTAAAACCGTTCCTGTTCAGCGCCACCCCGCCATCCGGTATCAGATGCTTCCAACGACTGACTCGGAAGAGGCGGTCATAGAGCATGCCGTCTTGCTCGAACCCGCGGGTTCGAAACAGCGGAGCCTCAGTTGAGTAGAAACGGTCCGGAACGTGCAGGCAAACAAACGCCGCACCCAGCTGCAGGACGGGCCATAGGGCAAAGCAAAGCACGACAGTCCACCTGTCAGACAGGAAGATTACTCGCACGACCTTCCTCCGGGAGTGATTTCCCGTCCCTTCCAAGTGACGCCGAGATGGAGGGCTTTTCTGAAAACGGAAACGCCGAAAACACCGAGTGCAGCAGCTAATGGAAGAGGGTAGAGTAGGTAGGTCAAGATCCGGAAACGCCCGACATGTCTGCCCACCAGGTACAGCGAGAGCGCCCAGGCGAAATACAGACAAGAGCACAAGGCGAACCCGGGGAGATTCCACGAAACGGCGCACTTGGCCATGTGCAGCGCCACCGACGTCATTGAAGTGATCCACAGGAACACCATCACAAACAAAGGCGCCGAGGTCAGCGTCGCGCCTGTAGCCATGTTCTTGATCCAACCCTGCATCATGCTCCTGGCTCCCTGGGGGTACATGCGAAACGAAAAATCGTGGTCGCCTACGAACAGGCGGAACTTCAGTCCTGCCCTCGCCAGGTTTCTACCTAGAGCAACGTCCTCCGCAACGCAGGCTCTGACTGCCCGGTGGCCTCCGATGGTTGCATAGTCCTGACGCGTGATGAGGATAACGGGACCAAACAGGCCAACCCCGCATTCCCTGGGCAACGTTGCGCCGTTAGCAGCTACCTCAATAAGGTTGAAGAACAGGGAGACTTGTTCATAGCACGCCCCAGTCACGTGGTAAGGTTGTACAGAGATCGTGCACCGGTCTTGAAGGTAGGCATCCACAAGCGAGCGCAGGGCGTTTTCCCGCATGCGCACGTCCGCGTCGAGAAACACCAAGACGTCCCCGGTTGCCATGTCTGCCCCGTTCTGACATGCCCACGACTTGCCTATCCAGCCCTGTGGCTTTTCATCGGGTTTGACAAGAAGCGCGCCCCATTGAATGGCGACTTCAGTGGTCGCATCCTCTGAGCTGTCGTCGACACAGATGACTTCACTTGGCTTCACCGTTTGACTGTCGAGGTCGGTCAATAGGCGGGCTAGATTGCTTTCTTCATTTCGAACTGGCACGATGACGGACACTTTCGGATAGGACGCTCCATCTCGCGCCGGGTGGTCCGGCAAGACCCGAAAGCGGTGGTACAAAACCGCTGTCAGGAACAGGCCGATGATGATGACGAGCAGATCAATGCGGCTCGGCACCGTTGCCTACCTCCGCAAGGACTTGTGCACGGCATCTGATGCAAGCTTCCCCGTAAGAATGGACACGGGCAGGCCTGAAGGGCTGAAGGACCATTGACCACACTGATATACGTTCGGGATCGGAGTGTAGATTGCGTGCGACATCCTCTCGAGTCGGCTTTCTGCCGGCAGCGTAGCATTGACAAATGCCCAGCCAGTGATCGCCCCCTCGGAGTTGCCTGTCACACGCTTGATCGTCAGGGGTGTCGCACACAATGTTGACTCGATGTGATCTGCGAGATCAGGAAAGACCGAGGCAGCCAGGACCTGAACTATCTTCCTGGAACACGCATCCTTGAACGCCTCGTAGGCGCCTGCAAGTTCCATTGTTCTCACCAGCTCGTAGTCCATCAGCGTACTGACAATGACGCCTGTCTTCCCATCAGGCGCCAAGGCAGGGTCACGCAGCGCTGGACAAGATATCTCGTACGTCGTCAACTCGAGATAGCGATGGACCCAGTCCTCGAGAAGTTGGTTCGTGGGCTTCAGACTCCCCCATGCGGGAAGGGAGGACAATCCGATTGAGGACGCAGTATAGAAAGCATGTGGACCACACCTGTCTTCAAAATAGGTTGGATTCAGGTTGACCTCGAGAAAGAGCGAAAACACCGAGGTACCGCCCTTCGCACTGTTCACGACGTCGCGCTGGCGACTGATGGGTCGCGAAGTCGGACTTCTCAGTACTTGGTACAGAGTCTTCTGGTCCGCAGCCCACACCAGCTTGCGGTATTCATACCCTTGCTGCCTATTGGTCCTGATTTGGCAATTGGCGGCGTCCAGTTCTGTTACTGCTTCGTCGGTCACGATAGTGCCGTTGTGGGCCTGGACGAACTCTGCTAGCCTCTGTGGAAGCACCCCGGTCCCACCCTTTGGATAGCAGTAGTCCAGGTACAGAGAGAAGTAGCTCAGGGCAAAAAAGGTGGGCGTGTTCTTGAAGAAGTGCTGGGTGACCATATCCACGAGAGCTCTGTTGTCCGTGACCCTCCCCAAGTAGTGTTGTACCGGCTCCACAAGCTTGCCCACGTTGCCGATGGCAACTCGATACTTGAGAAGCCACGGAAGCAGAGTCTCCTTCAGGTATTTCATGCTGGGAGGCCTTGTCATGAACAGTGGGTTGTCAATGCCATACAGAACATCCATGTAGCCCATGGTCGCTTCGATTGCGTCTGTCAGGCGCTCTATGTCGGTCATGTTTTGGGGAAACACATGGGCCAGCATGGTTTGATAGTCCTGCAGGCTGTCTCGGGAACGCAGCGTCGTCCACTCGTTCATGATCCCGATCGATACAGGATTGGACAGGCACTCAACTGTCAGACCAAGGTCGTGCAGCATAGGGAACAAGATTCCAGAGTTTTCGAATGCGCGAATTCCTGCATCAAAAGCATAGCCGCGATGCCAAAACGTATGCACAAGCCCACCCGTTTCGTGAGACCGTTCGATGAGCAGCGTGCGGTATCCAGATCGGCTCAGGTACGCGGCACTAGTAAGGCCGGCAAACCCGCCTCCTACGATGACAACATCATACTTGTCGGTCATGGCTTCTCCTGGTTCAGGTAGGCTACCACTGCACATATGTTGACGGGCATGCCATCTTCCCGAGCTCTGATGCAAGCCCCCTGGTACGCCTGCAGCGCCGAGGCGTCCGCCGGGTGGTCAAGCCAGCACTTCTTTGCCCCGGTAAAATTCCCAACGACGACCCGTCGCATTATACCTCGCACATCGACCTCGGTAGTACAGGTCGGATGTTCGCAGAACCTGCACCGCATGGCTTCTCTCATCGCATCCTGGGCAGCCCCATCGTATCTCTCGAACAGACGCTCTGGTGTAAACGGCTTGTCTACCACGTGAACATACTGTTTGATCCCACCTCGAAAGACATATGGTTCGTTTCCCAGTTTCCTCAGGATGGCGTTGGCCGCGGCAACACCTGACGTAGTCACGGTTGGCGTCCCGGTTCCCATCACAGTGGACTCGCCACAGCAATAGAGATTGGGCCACTCTGTCCGGGTATGAAGGCGATGCAGCATGTGCTGACCCAACATCTGTTTTGGCCCTGCAACAGCACCGCCATTCTTCAGCGTGTACCGCTCGATGGTCCTGGGACTGGCCAGTTCCTTGTAGCGAAGCGCTTTGGATATCCCGGGAAACCGATTCTCAAGAACACCGACCAGCCGATTACACTCCCGGTCTTTCTTAGCAAGGTATTCCGTGCGGCTTTCTGAATGCCAGTCCTCGAACGTTGGACCGATGGCAACGACGGTATGTTCGTCTTCGGCACACAGCGTTCGGTCATCAATGCTCAGAATGTATGCAGTCACCTCGCCCTCGTCGAGCTTGTCGGCACTGCTGGCAAGCATCTCTATTGGCGCAGTGTCCTCAGGAATCGCCTCTCGGTCGACAACGGCGTAGAGCACGACACTCGGGTAAGTCGGAACCTGATTGGTGGCCCAATCGCGGCGCCTACTCGTCGACTGCAGCGGGTCGATGAGTTTTCCATAGAGGTTCCAGACCGTCCCCGAGTAGACGATGTCTCGTGCGTACAGCACTTGCCCGCTTGCAAGTGCCACACCAGTCGGTTTGCCTCCTTCAAAAACAATCGATACCACCTCCTGGTCAAGAAGCATGTCACCGCCATGCTCTTCGATTACCTTTTCGAGCTTCCCGGGAAGAAACAGAGTTGAGCCAGCCGGATAGAAACTCCCTCCGACATGGTTGTCGACGAACATGACTGCGGCGAGCACTGCGGGGGATTCCTCTACTGTCGTGTAGCAGTACGTTGATGTCAGCTTGTCGAAGAACTTGAATATGTCAGGGTCTGAGAAGTACTGCTGAAGAAGCTGCTTGGCAGGCCTGTTGAGAAGCCTCAGGAAGCGAATGTAGGAACGGGGATGTCGCGCCATGTTTCTGAGTGCCTCTTTGAAGTCTGTTTCATCAGGAGTCGTGTAGGATGGTGAGTCGATCAAGACATCTTGATAGAGTTTCAACATATCGTGGTAGAAGCGATGGATGTTGGCTCTCTCTTGCGGGAAGACCTCCGACAGTTCGTCTGCAAACCTGTGAACATCCGGCCAGAACCGGATGCGGTGACCCTTGTAGGTTATGCAATAAAGCAATTCGTGCTGCACAACATCAATGTGTTCCTCGAGAGAATTGAACACGAACCGATGGGCATTGAAGCCGTTTTCACCGAAACCGTAAAGCATGGCTGCCCCCTGGTCAAAGGTGACGGAGCCGCGCCGGAATGCTCCACACGAGCCACCGGGGTTGTAGCTCTTGTCCACCACAGCTACCGAGAGGCCTCTCTTGGCCAAAAGAGACGCCGCTGTCAATCCAGAAATGCCGGCGCCAATGACCACTACGTCATACTCAACTCGTTGTGCGCTCAACGAGATCACGCTTGTGGGCTCCCTTGGTTCTGCTTCAAACTCTCGCGTATCTGCCTGTAGACCACCACCGGGCCGTCACCTATCAGCAGGTTCTCATGCGAGACGTAGGAAGAGGCCTTTGGCCGTTGAGTAACGACAACTCGTTTGTCCTGACGCTCGATCACACGGTTGGCGAACTTTCCAAAGAACGCTATAAGCGCGTTGACAGGCGCAATGCTGGTCACCTTGCAGTAGAAGCGAATGTACAGGACTGTCCGCACATCATCTACCGGAGCAAAGTAAATGATCACCTTGATCTTGGAGTTGATATGGTTCATCCAGATGTTGGGGAACTTGAACTGCAGGTTTGTCTGCTTGATAACGCATTCAGAAGGAACCTTGGGCAACTGTCCTCTGTCTACGTCGTTGTTGGCGCTGGTTACAATCGTGTTGTCTTCAAAAACCACCTTGGGCCCGTTCACGAGCGTTTTGTGGCCACGGCCAATCGTGTTGTAATGTACGATGGGCACATGCACGACATCAAGCTGGTTCTCTATGCAGCGTGAATAGTGAGCATTCCACAGGTCGGATATCTCGCTGTAGGAGTAGCTGGGATCGACGTCGCCCGCAAAGAACGGCACGTTTGCTTCCACCTTGTCCTCATCTCCATACCAGAGATAGACAATACCGTACGCCTCCCTCACTATGTAGTGCCTGACGTTGAACCGTGTCAAGTCCTCTGTGGACGCTCTGCCGTACGCCGGAACAAGTGTGCATCGCCCGAGGACATCAAACTCCAATCCATGGAATGGGCACTGAAGGCACGAACCTCTGATCTTGCCGCCGCTCAGTGCTGCCCCCCTGTGCGTGCACTGGTCGACAACGCAGCCAAGTTCGCCATTCGCATTCCTAAACAGGACGAGGTCCATACTGAGCCTGCGCACAGCGAGGACGTGAAGAGGCCTTACAGAGCTGGATGGCAGAATCGCATACCATTGGTTGTATATCATGAATACCTCCCGGGGGAGAGTCGATCCTCATGACTGCGACCCAGGGGGAGCAGCCCGACCGACGTCGTATGCCATGCTAGCCTCGGTCATTCACGTGTCAAGCCGCGCATGTTGCCCTGCCGCGTACACGTCCCGTAGCGCAGTCATGGCAACGTGTGTGACACTCCCACGACATGGAGTGTGGCCAGAGAGTCTTCCCTGCACAATGAGGGAACATGGACGCCTGCTAGCAGCATTGAACCGGACTGACAGTGCACGGCTCGGGGCATGTGTGGAGATCATGGCGACTCGCTGGTTTCACCGATCGGCCGGCTGCTACGGGCCGCCGTTCACGTCTATGCGTGCACATGTATGCGTTCAGAGACGGCTGCGGGAGCTCACCGAGTCAGCACTTGGCAACAGAGGTATGTTCGGTGGTGCTCGCCAATGTTGATACTACTGGCCCCCCCCCGGGGCACCGCAGCCAACTGCCATGGAGATCGATGAACTGACGGAGCACCCTTGTTCTGGGCTGCATCCAGCCCTGTTGGACCGGCGGTCTGCCTTTTCGCGCATCGCGCCGGCTGTGTCGTCGATGCACCTTCAGGAACAGCCCTCGAGGGACGCTTCCTTGTTTACTCCAGCGTGAAGAAGAAGGTCGTTCCATTTTTCACGGCACTCTCGACCCAGATGTCGCCCCCATGCCGCCGAATGATGCGCTGCACCGTCGCCAGCCCGATGCCCGTTCCGGGAAACTCTGCGTCCGTGTGAAGCCGCTGGAATGGCGTGAACAACTTGTCGGCATATTTCATATCGAATCCTGCCCCATCATCGCGAACGAAGTACACGTTTTTCCCATCCCTGTCAACCATGCCGAATTCGATCTGTGCGCTCTGGTGGTGCCGCGTGAATATCCATGCATTGCCGAGAAGATTCTCGAGCACTGCCCGCAGCAACGTCCGGTCAGCGAGCCCCGTCAGCCCCGGGGCCACGGAAAACGCCACGTTCCGGTCTGGTTCGGCGGCCCGGAGATCCGAGCCGATTTCCTCTGCCATCGCGCTGAGATCCAGCTGCTCCCGCTTCATCTCTGCCCTGCTGAGACGCGAGAGACGCAAGATCGCGTCGATGAGTGCGGCCATGCGCTGTGTCGCTCCTCGTATCCTCGCAATGTCCTCGAGAGCATCTGGGCTGAGTTGCTCTCCCGCGTCCTCCATGAGTGCCCGGACGAACCCGTCGATGCTTCTCAGGGGCGCTCTGAGGTCATGCGAAACCGAATAGGCGAACATCTCAAGTTCGCGGTTGGCCATTTCCAGTTCCCTGCGCAGCTTCGAGTCGGTGATGTCGAAGATGGTGACGAGTGTCGCAGTCTTTCCCTGGTATTCGATCAGGGCATTGCTGAGCGTCGTAGGCTTGAGGCTTCCATCCTTTGTCACAAAGCGCATCTCGTACGAGTCAGGTACCGACCGGCCATGTACCCTGTCCTTTGCTCTCTTCATGATCAGTTCCGCCTGCTCCGGGTCGATCAAGCGGGAAATCGGCATGCCGATGAGTTCCTCACTCGAGTATCCTGAAAGACGAAGCATCTCCTCGTTGGCAAAGACAATGGTGCCGTTCTGGTGGATAGCAATGCCCACCTGGGCGTGCGTCACCAGAGTCCTGTACGTTTCTACCGATACCCGGAGCTCTTCCGTCCGCTCGTCGACCATCTGCTCGAGGTGCTCCTTGTACTCCAGGAGCTCCCGCTCCAGCCTCTTACGCTCTGTGATGTCCTTCAGCGTCAGCACCGTCCCCGTGACAGTACCCAGCCGTCCTATAAGGGGAGAAACGGACACGCTGACCTGCATCCCGGGTTCGCGCAGTCCCAGGTCACGCTCCACTACGTCAGGGATGCCGGGGGTAAGCGAGGCCAGCAAGTCCACAGCAGCTTCCCGGTCTTCCAGCCTAGCGCTCAACTGCTCAAGTACCTCCGAAGCACGGTGACCAACCATGGCCTGTCTGGCGACTCCGAAAATGCGTTCCGCTGCTGGATTTGTGCCGGTGACCCTCTGCTGGCTGTCCAGGACGACAATGCCCTCCTCCATGGAACGAAAGACTTCGGCCAGCGATGCTGTGCCGTATCGCGTGATCGCGTACGTCTCAATGACGACGAATCCGAGGATGGCCACATATCCGAACGGGTACACCTCAAGCGGCGGAAAGCACGACACATAGTCAATGGCACCGACGACGGCCACCAGGAGGGACGCAAGCAGCAGCTCCAATTCCTTGCGGCGTGTGCCGGGGGTGAGTCTCCTGACATAGGTCAGGTACAGCCAGGCAGAACACGCAAAGGTGCTGAAGAAGAACGCCAGAAAAAGCGCAGACAGTGGACCGTACACGGGGTACAGGCCCCAGAAGTGCTGAACAACCCCCACCGCCAGCCAATCCCACACAAGGTCCGCAAGATAAAAACCCAGACCAATTCCAAACGTAAGGAAAACCAGCCTGCGTTTCTCGCGCAGAAGACCGAGGGAAGCAACTGTCAGCAGGTATACGGCAGGAGCCAGCAGGGAAACCCCAAGGAAGGGCACCAGGCGGTAGAATGCCAGCCCGAGCGCAGGCGATGTCATAGAGTACATGAGGCCCGTCCCGGCCAGCCAGAGGCTAGCACACACGGTGGCTACGAGCAGTGACTTGCTGACAGCGCTTCGCTCCTGTGTCAGCGTATAGATGCCAAACAGCACCACCAGCAACGCCGTGATGAACATCGGGAACGCGTAGGGATTGTGCACATAGCTTGAACTGCTAAACAGCCCCGCTAGCATACGTTCCTCCCGATTGCCGACACGTCTCTCTGTTTGTATAGCACGAGACCATCGCCAGTCAACCGTGCCCAAGATAGGCCCCCCCGGTCAACGCCCGGTCGACCATGGGTCTACAAGGTCTGGCAGTGGGGCTATTGCTGCTTCACGGAGATGACGGACGTCAGGTCTTTGAGAGCGTCCATCGTCTGGTGATAGACAGTGTCATTCGGGAACTCGGCAACAATCTTGATCTGGGTACGGCCCGGGTCGCCTTTCTTCTTGAAGACCGCGAGGTGCTCAGCGTTCTTCATGTACTTGATGTTGATGTCTCGTTTGGCGAACTCTTCCGAAACTCGGTACAGAACGCCGGGCACGTTGAGCGTTTCGATGACGATGGTGCGTTCTCGCAGCTTCCGGGGAATCATCTCCCAGTGTGCCTCGACAAGGCGCTCCGGCTCCATGGCAAGGGAAGGGATGTTGACACAATCTGCCCGGTGGATGGTAACGCCACGTCCTCGCGTGATGTAGCCAAGGATTTCGTCCGGGTACTGCGGGTTGCAGCATGGGGCAAGGACCACCGGCAGCGTCGGGTCTCCGTGCACGACAATCTGGAATCCGGACTCCGCGAGGCCCCGCCGAGGGGCAGCTGCGGTGCGGCTCACTGGCTGCCGCGGACGTTCGACCGCCTCGACCTTTTCGGGAACCTCGTGCTCCAACTCCTTCTTGCGGAGGTACGCCCGTATGTGCGCCTTGGTGGAGGCTGCCTTAACGAACTGCAGCCAGTCTGCCTTTGGCCCACCAGAGTTGCGCGACGTGATGATCTGCACCCGGTCTCCGGTAACCAGCTCGGTGTCAATTGGGACGATGCGGTCGTTCACCTTGGCACCCACGAGGTTGTTGCCAACGTCCGTGTGGATATGGTACGCAAAGTCCACTGGGGTAGAGCCTGCAGGAAGGTTGATGACATCTCCTTTGGGCGTGAAGACAAGCACTTCGTCACTGAAGACGTCGACCTTGACCCGCTCGACGAACTCACCACTGCTGGGCACTTCGCGCTGCCAGTCGACCATCTGGCGCAACCACGCAAAGCGCTCTGAGTCGACGAGGTCGGCGGCCTTTCCCTCCTTGTACTTCCAATGAGCGGCGACACCCATTTCATCGACCTCGTGCATGCGCCTGGTTCGTATCTGAACTTCGAGCGGTTCTCCGTTTGAACCCAGAACAGTGGTGTGGAGGGACTGATAGCCGTTCGGCTTTGGCAGGGCGATGTAGTCCTTTACCCGACCCGGGACGACCGTGAACGCCTCATGCACATAGCCAAGTGCCAGATAGCACTCCGGAATGGTGTTCACGAGCACCCGCAAGGCGGTCAGGTCGTAGATCTCCTCGAACGTCTTGCCCTGCTGCACCATCTTGCGGTAAATGCTGTACAGATTCTTGGGCCGTCCCGACACGTGCGCATGGAGGCCTTTCTCCTCGAGCAGCTTCTGAATCTGCTCGATGGTGCTCTTGACAAACGCTTCGCGCTCCGCACGCTTTGCGGCCACCAAGCCCGCAAGCCTGCGGTATTCGTCGGGATTGAGGTACCGGAAGGCAAGGTCCTCCATCTCCCACTTCAGCTCATAGATCCCGAGGCGATGCGCAAGAGGGACATAGATTTCCATCGTCTCCTGCGCGATGCGCTGTTGCTTGTCCTCGCTTAGGTACTGCAACGTGCGCATGTTGTGCAGGCGATCGGCCAGCTTGATAAACACAACCCTGAGGTCCGCTGCCATGGCAAGGAGAATCTTGCGCACGTTTTCCAGATTGTTCTCCTCACGAGACAGGTAGTTCAACCCGTGCAACTTGGTGACGCTCTCAACGAGCGATGCAACCTTGGGCCCGAACGCATCCTGCAGCTCCTGAACCGTTGTGTCGGTGTCCTCCAGGACATCGTGGAGAAGGGAGGAGGCATACGTCTCTGCATCCAGACGGAAGTTGACAAGGATGAGGGCGGCCTGCACGGGATGGATCATATAGGGAGCGCCAGAAGCACGCTTCTGATCCCCATGCTTCTGGCGCGCAAACACAAATGCCCGCTGAACCAGGCCGACTTCGTCGGCAGATAGCCAGCCCTTGAGGTCTGCTATCAGTGACTCATAGTCCCTGTCGACATCGAACTCTGTTTCGGGCTTCAAAGATCAAGCAGTGAGACAACTCTCGCCCCGCTCAGCTTGCTCGCGCCGCCCAGGTCCTTGAGGCTCACGAGGAATGCGTAGGCGATGATGTCGCCCCCCAGCGACTGCACCAGGTCGGCGGTCGCACTGACCGTCCCACCCGTTGCCAGGAGGTCGTCCACGATAAGGACGCGCTCGCCAGGCTTGACGGCGTCTTCATGCATCTCCAGAATCGACACGCCGTATTCGAGCTCGTACTCCTTCCGGACAGACTTGTACGGCAGCTTGCCGGGTTTGCGGGCAGGAACGAACCCCACATGAAGGGCATACGCGAGTGCGGCACCGATGATGAAGCCCCGAGCTTCCACTCCGACAATCTTGTCGATGTGCTCACCCTGAAACTGTCGGGCCAGTTCGTCTACCGCAAACGCAAACGCGTTCGCGTCCCCCATGAGCGGCGTCAGATCTCTGAAGATGATGCCCTTCTGGGGAAAGTCGGGTATGTCGCGGATGTACTCTCTCAGGTTCATTTTGCCTCCCTGTATCATCCCTGCTCAGTAGCGTACGGTTTGTCTATGCCTTCCGGGCGACAGTCGCCCGGTCCCTGTTCTTCGTCCATTGTACCAGAAGTGGCGTGGAGATATAGATGGATGAGTAGGTCCCCGATATCACACCAACCAGCAAGGTGGTCGAGAAGTCACGGATGGGGGCGCCGCCCATGATGAACAGCACGAAAACGGCCAGGAACGTGGTGAACGAGGTGTTGAACGAGCGTACCCACGTTTCTGTGACGGCAGTGTTCGCCAGCTTGTCGAAGGGTTCTTTCGTGCGGAAGCGCAGCTTCTCGCGAATGCGGTCCATGACCACCACACCATCCTGCACCGAATAGGTGACGATGGCGAGAAACGCGCCAACAAATGGGGCATTGAGAGGAATCCTGAAGATCGCGAGGATGCCGAGGGCGACAAGAATGTCGTGGACCATGCCCAGGATCGTGGCCAGACCAAACGAGAACTTGAAGCGAACGCTGATGTACAGGAGCGTAAACAACAGCGCTAGACCAAGCGCCAGCGCTGAACGTCGCAGGAGGTCGTGACCAATGACCGGAGCAATCGACGTGATTTCCTTCGTCGCCACGTCAATGGCACCGTACTTGGCCGAAATAGCGCTCAGGATCTTGCCGCTCACAGCTGGATCGATCTCCGTGGCCTCCACCTTCATGGTGATGCCCATATCGCCAGCCTTCTGCACGCTCACACTCGTGTATCCGTTGTCCGCGAGGATCTGCCGCACGACCGCCTCGTCAGGAGCCCGCTCGAAGGATGCGTTGATGACTGTGCCTCCGATGAAGTCAATGCCCAGTTTCAGCGGAGCACCGAAGCTGATGGTGTTGACGACCATGGCAACGATACCCAGCGCGATAATGATGCCCGAAATGGTGAACCACGTCCGGGTCTTGCCGATGATGTCCCAGCTAAGAACTCTCTCTCTGAATCTCATGGTCATCCTCCGTCAGCCCAGGTATTTCCTGCTGTTCTTTGCGACAGCAGGCGTGAGCAGAAGGTCGACCAGCGTATGACTGGCGAACACAGCAGTAAACATGCTCACGAGGACACCCAGCGCAAGAGTGACCGCAAATCCGCGTACCGTGCCGGTGCCGAAGTAGAACAGGAATGCCGTACCTACGAGCACCGTGAGGTTCGAGTCGAACACGGCGCGGAAGGCTTTCGAGAATCCCGCCGCGACTGCCCCTCGTGCAGTCTTCCCTGCGGCCAGTTCCTCCCGGATGCGCTCGAAGATGATGCAGTTTGCGTCGACCGCCATGCCGATCGAAAGGATGGCTCCTCCGATCGCTGGCAGCGACAGGGTTGCGTGCAGCAGCAGATACATTGCCATCAGGATGTCGGCATACACGACAAGTGCCAGGCCCGATACAATTCCCAGATAGCGATACATGAAAAACATCCAGCCCACGATAAGCAGCAAGGCGATTGCGGCCGCCCAGGTGCTACGGCCGACAAAGGCCGTCCCCAGGGACGGACCAACCACCTGCTCCGAAATGGGAGTCAACTTGACCGGCAGGGCACCGCTCTTCAGCAGCAACGCATAGTTGCTCGCCTCCTCCGCAGTGAACCCCCCGGTGATGACGCCCTTGCCGTCGGCAATGGCATCGTTTACAGTCGGACTCATAAGAACCTGGTTGTCGAGGTAGATCGTGATCTTCTTTCCGATGTTGGCAGCGGTCGCATCGGCAAATGCCTTCGTGCCCTCCTCGTCGAGCTCAAAGGAGATTTCAGGTTCTCCCAGGCTTGACTGTTCCTGGCTGAACACGAGCTGGGCATTCTTGAGATGCGAACCGGTAACGATGACCTTGCCGTCCTCGGTCTTGAACTCCAGCAGTGCAGTCTTGCCGATGAGCTCCTTGGCACGCTCCGGGTCTTCCCAGCCTGGCAGCTCCACAATGATGCGCTTGGACGTCGCGCCCTCACGTACCACGGTGGCCTCGCTGACGCCAAGAGAGTTTACTCGCTTGTCAATGACGCCCACCGCCGCGTCGATTGCATCGTTCGTTGCCTGGACCGTCGCTGTGTCTTCGGCCTCGAGTACGATGCGCACGCCGCCACTGAGGTCAAGACCAAGCTTCGGGGCAAGCCTCGGATTCTTGGCAACCAATCCCTGGTAGTTGATCACGCCGGCAGCAAGAGCCACGACGATCACAACAATCAAACCGCTTGTTACTTTCGACCGCATGATCCTTCCTCCTGATTTCGACAACGCTTCAAATGTACATCAGATGAGGCTCACTGTCAATGCAGCACTGGCACTCCGGTACTGCTACCACGCCCGGTCCGCGCCAGAGGTGTACCGCTCGATAAAGCCTCGCTTGTATCCCGAAAACGCGCCCGCCGCAATGGACGCACGCACTTCCGTGACCAGTGTCTGGAGAAACTGCAGATTGTGAATTGTGGCCAGCGTGCCCGCCAGCATCTCGTTTGCTTTGAAGAGATGTCGCAGATAGGCGCGGGTGTAGTTGCGGCACGTGTAGCAAGGACAATCCTCCTCGATCGGCCGGAAGTCGCGCTCATACGTCTTCTTCGAGATCTTGATAGCGCCATCCCTCGTGAAGACCATCTGATTGCGCGCGACACGCGTCGGCAGCACACAGTCGAACATGTCCACCCCACGGCTGATGACTTCGAGGATGCCCACGGGGTCACCGAGTCCCATGAAGTACCGCGGTCGGTCCCGTGGAGCATGCAGAAGGCTGTGGTCCAGCATGTCCATCGTGAGCTGGCGCTCTTCACCGACACTCAATCCCCCGATCGCAAAGCCTTGAGGGTCCAGTTCCATGATGCGCTCCGTGGACTGCTCGCGCAGGTCACCGAAGAAGCCGCCCTGGGTGATGCCGAACAGGATCTGGTGCGACGTTCCCATCGCTGTCTTTGCCCGGCCAAACCATGCTACTGTCCGGTCGAGGTCCTTCTCCGCCGCCTTGCGATCAGACGGGTACTGGGTGCAAATGTCCAGCGGCATGACAATGTCGGAGTCCAGGTTCTTTTCGATTGCAATGACGCGCTCGGGCGTGAACAGATGCCGCGAACCGTCGATGAATGACTGAAATTCGATGCCATCATCGGACTTTCTGCTAATGCGGGACAGGCTCATCGCCTGAAATCCGCCACTGTCCGTAAGAATGCTCTTGTCCCAGTGCATGAAGCGGTGCAGCCCTCCCGCCTCGTGCACGACATCATCGCCCGGCTGAAGATACAGGTGGTACGTATTCGCGAGAAGAATCTCGAATCCGATGGCTGAGACCTGCTCTGGTGTCAGCCCTTTGACTGTCGCCTGAGTACCCACCGGCATGAACACGGGCGTCTTGACGGTGCCATGAGCGGTTGTCAGGATGCCGGTGCGCTCCGGCCCTGTAGCACTCTGGCACGTGACCTCGAAGATTCCCACGTGGTCCCCTAGAGAATGAGCATGGCGTCGCCAAAGCTGAAGAAGCGGTACCGCTCATGGATTGCGACATCATAGGCTTGCCACATGAGGTCCATCCCCATGAAGGCACCAACCAGCATGAGCAGGGTAGACTTCGGCAGGTGAAAGTTGGTAACCAGGTGGTCAAAGCCGTGGAACACATGCGGCGGGTAAATGAAGATGCCCGTGTCGCCGCTGTCGGCACGTATGCGTCCGTCCTGGCCGACGCACGATTCGAGGGTGCGGACAACCGTTGTTCCTATCGCCATGACTGCGCTGCCACGAGCGTGCGCGGCGTTGATGGCTTCCGCAGTGTCTGCGGGGAGGGTATACCGCTCCGTATGCATGTGGTGGTCTTCAATCCGATCCACCCGTACGGGCTGGAAGGTTCCAAGTCCAACGTCGAGGGTAACATGTCTGACATCCACTCCGAGCGACACGATGCTAGCAAGCAACTCCGGCGTGAAATGCAGCCCAGCGGTCGGCGCTGCCACGGACCCGGGAACCTGTGCATACACGGTCTGATAGGACCCCGGGTCGGCCGGAAACTGCTTGATGTACGGTGGGATCTGCACCCGGGCAATGCTCGCAAACTCGGGACTGGCGTAGGGGTCACTCGAAAACTCCAGCAATGCGTCGCCATCCTCATTGCGTTCCAGGAGCCGCAGCTTCAGGTCAGAGGTCACGGTGCACGTTTCCCCGGGGTGAAGCCGCTTGAGCGGTTTCACCAGTGCCTCGAACACCGTAGGCGACCGTCTTGCAGTCAGCAGAACGCTGATTCTCCCACCAGTTGTGTCCTTTCGACAGTCGAAACTGGCCTCATTGACACGCGTGTCGTTGATAACCATGACATCCGAAGCATGCAGATAGCCGGACAGGTCTCGGAAGAGCTTGTGTTCGATGCTGCCGGTCGCCCTGTCCACCACCATGAGACGCGCAAGATCGCGCTTCTCGAGCGGTGTCTGTGCGATGAGCTCCTTTGGCAGCTCGTAATCAAAGTCCTCGATGTTCATAACCAGGTCAACTCCCATACCAAGAGATACCGCGCGGGCCGAAGTACAGCCCGCGCTTAGTGCAACAGTGTGCAGTATAGGAACAGGTGCGCACTTGCCAAGAACCTGCCGCAGACACGAGGCAGGCAGCAGTGTTCCATGAGTTCCGGCGCGTCAGTCCTTCCGGAGAAACTTTGGCGGCAACTGTGCCCCAGGAGAAGCTGCCGCCGCCTCGATAATCCAACTGCGGGGGCCGCTGCGCTCCGACAGCACGACAGCTGAGGAATACACCTCTGCCCTCGCCTCGGGGTGTGCGAAGGGAATGACATATCTCCCGTGGAGCACCTGACGCAGCAGAGCATCGCCGATGACGTCCCGGAGCTGCTGCAGTCCCTCGCCCGTGACAGCGGACACAGGGACTCCCGTTGCAAGCCCGAGGATTTCCCCCCGCCG
Source organism: Candidatus Cryosericum sp. (assembly GCA_035369785.1). Taxonomy (GTDB): domain Bacteria; phylum Caldisericota; class Caldisericia; order Cryosericales; family Cryosericaceae; genus Cryosericum. Next base: position 38,529 of record DAOOUZ010000003.1, read on the forward strand.
GGAGCTCGACAGGGTGTCAATCTTGTTGAACACGATCACCTCAGGAATGTCAGAGCAGCCAATGGACGCGAGCACTTCCTCCACCACCGCGATGCGCTCCCGCAGATCACGCACCCCGGAGTCGACCACGTGCAGCAGCAGGTCTGCGTTGCGCGTTTCCTCGAGTGTGGAGCGGAAGGAGTCCATCAGAGAGGCCGGCAGGTTGCGGATGAACCCGACCGTATCGATGAGAACGGCAGACTGCCGGCCAAGGCGCATTGGGCGTACAGCCGTGTCCAGGGTAGCGAACGGGCGATCCTCGGCAAGCAGGTGTGCATTTGCCAGGGCATTGATCAATGTGCTTTTCCCGGCGTTCGTGTACC
>DAOOUZ010000004.1:0-38412 GCA_035369785.1 Candidatus Cryosericum sp.
CGGGCAAATGCAGCGCTGGCTGATCTTGCGGCTGCCGGTGTTACCGACACCACTGTTCTCTACGATGTGGAGACAGGCTTCATGAGGCTATTGAACGCCAAGCTGGTGTCGAGGTCCAATCGCCCGAAGGCTGACCTCAGGGCATGGTGTCTAAGATCCCAGCACCAGTACCTTGATGACCGATCGGTCGCAGCAATACTTGCCGCAGCAGCACGCGTCAAGCTACGGGACATTGAACTGTTGCTTGACAAACTCGAGGACATTGAGTACGGAACCAAAAAAGGGCGCATCAGCAGTGCGCTGACGGCCCTGGAACAACTACTTTCCGAAGTCGCGCTTACGATGCAGCCGGCTTAGAAGCAGAACCTGCGGCGTTTGCCTTCTTCATCAGGCGAGACTTCTTGCGTGCAGCGGTATTCTTGTGCACGATACCCTTCTGTGCGAGTTTGTCCAACTGCCGTATCGCGTCGACCACTTTCTCGGGCGCATAGTCTGACTTACGAGCCATGTCCAGCGCCAGTTTGGTCTTTGCTGTATGTTCCGTGTTGAAGGCGGTCCGGGCCTTGGTCTTGCGGACGTCCTTAATAGAAGCTTTCTTGATAGGCATGAAACTCTCCTTTGTGTCGTGGACGATATCTCATTTACTGTATCGTTTTTCATAGGGATGTCAATGGTTCACAGCCTACCAGGAGCAGTCCAGGCAGAAGACGGTCCTGCGGCCGTGGATTCAGGTGAGACGAGACTCCCGTGCGTGCCACGCCTCCCGGGGTGGACGCCCTCCGGACGAATCAGACTTGACTTCTGTATCCCTAGTTATAAACTTCACATGGAAAAATGGCGGACACTGGTCGTGTAGGCCGAGGCATTGCCTGCACGCCTGAGGTACCGACAAGAAGGCGTGCACGGTGCAAGTCCGCACTGGTGCGCTGTGCGAAATGCTGGGAGGCGCCATGAACTGCTTACCGCCATCGTCGATTGGCGAAGCAACGGTGACTTCAGGTGAACGCAAGTCACGGCTGGAAGGCTTCAGGCTTGCGACTCTGGGTGTTCTTGGTGGCGTCTACATCGCCTTCGGAGCCCAGCTGTTCACACTGGTCACCAGTGACCTGTCCAAGGTGGCAGGCTATGGACTCAGTCGGCTGCTCGGCGGGGTGGCGTTCTCCGTTGGCCTGGTACTGGTCGTCCTGTGCGGGGCCGAACTCTTTACTGGCAACAGCCTTGTCGCCATGGCGGCATTTTCGCACCGGATTCCCTGGCGCGGAGTGCTGCGGAACTGGGGGTATGTGTACCTCGCCAATCTGGCGGGGTCTCTTATCTTTGCTCTCATGCTGTTCGGGACACGGCAGTACATGTTCAGCGACAACACCGTCGGCGCAAACGCCCTGAAGATAGCGGTCGCCAAAGTGAATATGCCGTTTGGGACTGCGTTTCTTCGGGGGATTCTCTGCAACTGGCTTGTGTGCCTGGCGGTGTGGATGGCGACGGCAGCCGATGATGTGACTGGCAAGATCTTGGGGGCAATGATTCCAGTCACGGTGTTTGTCGCTTCGGGCTTCGAACACAGCGTTGCCAATATGTTCTTCATTCCCATGGGGCTGCTGCTCAGACGTGTTCCAGCCGTCGTACAGGCTGCCGGGCCTGTGGCAGGCCTGGACAAGCTGACATGGTGGAGCGGCCTGTGGGTACGCAATCTGCTCCCTGTCACGCTTGGCAACCTGACCGGCGGCGTGTTCTTCGTTGCGTTTCTGTACTGGGTTTCGTATTTGCGCTTAAGGGAACAGTCTGCTTCCGGTGGCCCACGGTAGTGGGCGTTTGCATGCCTGCCGGATGAAGAGCGGGGCACTGAGCAGAGGGAGAAGCCTGTGAACCTCATTATTCTGGCTGGAGGACGGGGAACGCGAATGCGGAACAGCCGCAAGTATGAAATGATGCTTGCGGGGAAGTCCCTGTATGATCATGTGCTTGATCGGATGGCTCCCGTCTGCGACAGTGTCATCGTTGTGGGCAACAGCGAGAGCGTCACCAGTCTTGAGCGCTCCCGTGTGCGTGTTGTCTGCGACGCAGTCCCAGACGAAGGCCCCCTTGGGGGCATCTGGTCGGGACTTGGTGCCTCTGCCAGCGCCATCAACCTGGTTATGGGTGCCGACATGCCTTGCGGGTCGCCAAAGCTCGCACAGGCCATGGAGCAGCGCGCTGTCACCGAGGGCCTTGATATTCTGTACCCATCAATTGATGGATTGGTCGAACCCCTGTTTGCCATCTATTCCCAGAGGGTGGCGGACATTGCAGGCGGATTGCTGGCTGCAGGTCGGCACTCGGTGCGTGATTTGTTCAAATGCTCAGACCTGAGCGTAGGCATCGCCAACCGGTCCTTTGTTCAGCAGTTTGACGAGGAGCTGGCATCCTTCTTCAATGTCAACACCCCCGACGATCTCGTTATGGCAGAGCGCATGCTCAGCAGGCGTGAAAAGTGTTTACAGGAGGAACACACATGAAGATGAACCTAGAGGACCATCTGCAGGAAAACCCTGAGCTCCGCAAGCAGTTCGACGCGCTGGACGCGTACATTGCGAGCTTGGAGAGTACTGAGGGCAGTCTCATCAATGTGCTGCATCGTGCACAGGAGATCTTCGGCTACCTTCCGGATGAGGTACTTGAGCACGTAGCGAAGAGACTTGCCGTGCCTCGCTCGACGGTGTTTGGTGTCGTCACGTTCTATCACTTCTTCTCACGTGTGCCGAAGGGACGCCACACGGTCAGTGTCTGCCTGGGAACGGCATGCTATGTCCGGGGAGGGAACGCTGTGTACGAGAAGGTCATGAAGACTCTTGGCATCAAGGCGGGCGAAACGACCAAGGACGGGAGGTTCAGCCTTGATCTCGTGCGCTGTGTCGGCGCCTGCGGGCTCGCGCCTGTTGTCGTCATCGACAAGGATACATACGGACGTTCGACTCCGGAGAAGGTTTCTGCGTTGCTCAACAAGTACGTGTAACCTCAGAGAAGCGGGAGGAACGAATGAAGTCGCTGGAAGAGTTGAAGCGCATCAAGGAAGAGACTCTCAAGGAGATGGACCTGCGGCAGGCGAAGGAGCGGGGAAAGATCGTCGTGGCGATGGGCACATGCGGTATCGCAGCAGGCGCGAAGGACACCCTGCTTTCGATCATTGACGAGTTGGACAAGCAGGGGATTCATGATGTCAAGGTCGTGCAATCCGGCTGTATGGGGCTGTGTGACAGAGAGCCGACAGTCGAGGTATCGATGAAAGATCAGCCAGCAGTTGTCTATGGGGACGTGGACGATGCGAACGCGCGCAGAATCATCCGGGAACATGTGGGAGCTGGCAAGGTCGTGGCAGACCTGGTCATCAAGCGCGAGAACATCTGACCCGCCCGGGCGCAAGGGGATAGGCTATGATACGAAACGAACTACTGATATGTGCAGGCGGGGCTTGTATCACGAGCGGCGAAAAGAGTGTCAAAGATGCGTTGATCGAGGAACTGAACTCGCATTCTATTCAAGAGGAAGTACAGGTCATCGAAACAGGGTGCATGGGAGCGTGTGACCTCGGGCCCATTGTCGTTGTCTACCCGGAAGGGACCTTCTACCAGAAGGTCACTCCAGAGACAGCACGCCTGATTGTCAGCGAACATCTGGTCAAGGGGCGCGTGGTCGAGAGTCTGCTGTACACGGAGCCTGAGACCCAGCAGAAGGTGGCGAGTGGGGCGGAGATTCCTTTCTACACACGGCAGGTAAAGCGCGTCCTGCGAAACTGCGGAGTCATTGATCCATTGTCTATCGAGGAGTACATCGCCAGGGACGGCTATTTTGCGTTGGCAACTGCCTTGGAGATGTCTCCCGAGGACATCATCGGTGTTGTCACAGAGTCGGGTCTGCGCGGGCGTGGCGGGGCGGGCTTCCCTACCGGGTTCAAGTGGAAGGCGACACGTGATGCGAAAGGGAGTCCGAAGTACGTCGTCTGTAACGGCGATGAAGGGGATCCCGGAGCCTTCATGGACCGAAGTGTGCTCGAAGGCGACCCACACTCGGTAATCGAAGCCATGACCATTGCTGGATATGCTGTTGGGGCCCAGCGAGGCTACATGTACGTTCGAGCGGAGTATCCTCTGGCGATTGAACGGTTCGAGTGGGCACTGCGCAAGGCCCGCGAGTATGGATTCCTGGGGGAGAACATTCTTGGCAGTGGCTTCAGCTTCGATATTGAGATCCGGATTGGTGCAGGAGCGTTTGTGTGTGGCGAGGAAACGGCGTTGCTGCGGTCCATTGAGGGTAAGAGGGGAACGCCAAGTGTCAAACCTCCATTCCCAGCACAGGCCGGACTGTGGAACCGGCCTACCCTTATCAACAACGTTGAAACCTATGCGAACATTCCCCAGATCATCACCAAGGGAGCACAGTGGTTCCGCAGTGTTGGATCACCAAAGAGTCCAGGAACGAAGGTCTTCGCATTGGCAGGAAACGTCCAGAACACGGGGCTCGTGGAAGTTCCCATGGGGACGACACTTCGGGAGCTGGTGTTCGATATCGGCGGCGGTATTCCCGGGGGCAAGAAGTTCAAGGCGGCGCAGACCGGCGGCCCATCTGGAGGAGTCATCACGGCAGACTATCTCGACATGCCGATCGATTTTGATACGGTGAAGGAGCTAGGGACCATCATGGGGTCTGGTGGCCTCATCATTCTCGACGAAGACAGCTGCATGGTCGACGTGGCGAAGTTCTATCTGGGATTCACGGTGGATGAGTCGTGTGGCAAGTGCACGCCGTGCCGGGAGGGAACACGTCAGATGTACCATACGATGGAGAGGATCTGTGAGGGTAAGGGACGCGACGGCGACATCGAGCAGTTGAGTCGGCTTGCCGAAGTTGTCCGGGACACGTCGCTGTGTGGACTTGGCCAGTCTGCCCCCAATCCTGTGCTGTCGACACTTCGCTTCTATCAGGACGAGTATCGCGCCCATATCTACGACAAGAAGTGTCCATCGCACGTCTGCAAGCATCTTCTGACGTATTCTGTCAGTGCAGACAAATGCGTTGGCTGTACGGCGTGCGCGCGGCAGTGCCCGTCGCATGCGATTTCCGGCGAGGTCAAGAAGGCTCACGTCATAGATCAGAGCAAGTGCAGCAAGTGTGGTACATGCTACGAGGTTTGTCGTTTTGGTGCGATTCAGAAAGAGTAATCGAACCGGAGGAACGCCATGGAGACGAGAATGCTGAACGTACGGATCAACGGAAGGGCGTATGAAGTGCCGGAAGGCATCACCATTCTGAAAGCTGCCCAGGAGTATGCCAACATCGACATTCCTACCCTGTGCTATCTGGAAGGGATCAGCGAGGAGGGGGCCTGTGCAATCTGCGTCGTGGAGGTCAAGGGTGCCAAGAACCTCCAGCGTGCTTGCGTCGTCAAGGTCACCGACGGTATGGAGGTATGGACCAATACCGCCCGCGTGCGGGAGGCACGGAAGCTGAACGTCGAACTGCTTCTCGCAAACCACCCGACGGATTGTTTCACGTGCGAGAAAAACCAGATTTGCCGCCTGCGTGAACTGGCCGCGGAGGTTGGAGTACGGGAGGTGGAGTTCCCCCGTACACGAAGTGAGTGGCTGCCATTTGACGAAACGTCGCTGTCGCTCATACGGGACCCCAACAAGTGTGTCCTGTGCAGACGCTGTGTCAACGTATGCGCTAAGGTACAATCCGTCTATGCGATTGACATCGTAGGGCGGGGCTCAAACAGCATGGTTTCGACCTTCCTCGACGAGGGACTTGGAAATGTTGAGTGCGTAAACTGTGGCCAGTGCCTTCTAGTGTGCCCTACGGGAGCGATTACCGAGCGGAGTGAGATTCCCGGGGTGTGGAAAGCGCTGGGAAATCCCGACAAGGTTGTCGTGGTCGAAACAGCCCCCGCTGTCCGTGTGGCAATCGGAGAAGAGTTTGGCATGCCCGATGGGACACAGGCCACCGGAAAGATGGTGGCCGCGTTACGGGGGCTCGGATTCAACCAGGTGTTCGACACTGATTTTTCCGCCGACCTGACCATCATGGAAGAAGGCTACGAGCTTATTGGGCGGCTCAAGAACGGTGGAACGCTGCCCCTGATAACGTCGTGTTCTCCGGGGTGGATCAAGTTTGCAGAAACGTTCTTCCCGAACGTGCTGGATCATGTTTCGTCCTGCAAGTCTCCCCAGCAGATGTTTGGAACTGTGACCAAGACCTACTGGGCCGAAAAGATGGGCCTCGATCCCAGAAACGTGGTGGTTGTTTCTATCATGCCATGCACGGCCAAGAAGTTTGAGAAGGAACGTCCGGAGATGAAGACAGCGTTCCACTACTGGCAGGAGAAACTGGGATTGCGCGATGACGAGGCCTTCAACGATGTGGACTACGTTCTGACAACTAGGGAAGCGGCGCAGATGATTCGGGAAAGCGGCATGGACTTTGCCAACCTCCCGGATGAGGAATTTGACAGGCCGCTCGGCGAGTCTTCTGGCGCAGCAGTGATCTTTGGGGCTACAGGCGGTGTCATGGAAGCTGCCCTGCGGACAGGATACGAGGTGCTGACCAACAGGACACTTGAGAAACTCGAGTTCGAGGATGTTCGCGGGCTAGCCGGAATCAAGAGTGCTGAAGTCGATATTGATGGCACAATCCTGAGGGTCGCGGTTGCGAACGGGCTGGGCAATGCCCGGGCGCTCATGGACCAGGTCCAGAAGGGCGAGTCACCGTACCAGTTCATTGAGATCATGTGCTGCCCCGGAGGGTGTCTGGGCGGAGGCGGCCAGCCCATTTCTGACCATCCCGATGTCAAGCAGCGACGCGCGGAAGCGATATATCGTGAGGATGCGGGCAAGCCGATCCGCAAGTCGCACGAGAACCCCGAGATCCTGGAGATCTACAAGGAATTCCTGGGCGAACCGAACAGCGAGAAAGCACATCACCTTCTTCACACTGAATACTGCGATCGGAGTTGCGACTAGCGGACTACGGCACTGGCCTGTGGAAACGATCGCTCTGGAAACGGCTGATGGAAGATCGTGCGCGATGTGAAAATCGTTTCAGCAGCAATGGCAGCTCATGCTTGAAACGACGGGGCTCCTTGGTTGTTGTTGACGGGGTCCGGTCGGATGTGTGCGAGGAGCCGCAGTGCTCCCGACCAAGACGATCAGGGAGGAAACCATGGAGTTGAATAGCGAAGCGCGGCCTGCGGGAACCAGCGAACGGCTCGCAGATACAGACAGAGTGTTTCTGCAGGCACTAGTCGAAGCCAATCGTGTAGAGCATCATGGCAGGATTTCCTACATGGACATCCTGTTCGAGTTGGAGCATCGTTACGGTAACTCGCTTCCGAGTCCGATTCTTGCCGAGGTGGCGAGGCTGGTCGACACCTCTCCTGCACAGCTCAATGGCTTTGTGACGTTCTATACGATGTTGTCTACGGCGCCACGTGGCAGACATGTCATTCGAGTGTGCACCAGTGGTCCCTGCCATGTTTCAGGAGCTCCAGCAGTGTTGAGCGCGCTCAAGCAGCTGCTTGGCGTCGAACTGGGGGGCACGACGGCGGACGGTGAGTTTACCCTTGAAGATTCCAGTTGTCTTGGCATCTGCGGGGTCTCTCCTGCAATCATGATCGATGAAGACGCGTACGGCAACCTCACACCCGAGGACTTGCCCCGGATTCTCGAGGCAAAGCGCAACGGAGGCCGCCAATGAAACTGTTCTCAACGCAGATTCTTGTGCCGGTTGACTCGAGTTCTGTCCTTCAGGGCGCGCTCGAAGTCAAGCACGTTCTGGAAGAGACCATTGCTCGGTTCAATCTTGCGGGCCAGGTGTCGGTCGTTGAAACTGGAGCCCTGGGAATCTATGACAGCGGTGTCGTGCTGGCCGTATTCCCGGATGACGTGTATTACGGCGGAGTGACCCCGCAGGACGTCGAGGAAATCGTCACGGAGCATCTGTTGAAAGGTCGTGTCGTCTCGCGTCTTGTCATCGACAAGAACCTGTCGACGAAGCGTCTGGTGGAAAAGGAAACCGGCAAGGGCCAGCAGAAGATAGTTCTTCGCAACGCTGGACTCATCGACCCGGAGAGCATTGATGAGTACATCGCGCGCGACGGGTATGGGGCGCTGGCGAAAGCCTTGGCAATGAAGCCGGAGGAAGTCATCCAGATTGTGACTGACAGCAAGTTGCAGGGACGTGGCGGGGCAGGCTTTCCCACTGGACTGAAGTGGAGCATGGTTGCCAAAGAACCCTCAGCAGAGAAGTACATCGTCTGCAATGCCGATGAGGGAGAACCTGGCACGTTCAAGGATCGTCTGATACTGGAAGGGGACCCGCACAGTATTGTCGAGGCCATGACGATTGCGGGCTATGCCACGGGAGCGCGCACTGGCATTGTCTACATTCGCGGGGAATACGTTCTGTCCATTGCACGCCTCAAGAAGGCCATCGGAGACGCGCATGAGTACGGACTGCTTGGCGATGATATCCTGGGCACAGGCTTTTCATTCGATATAGAGGTATATCGGGGCGGCGGGGCCTATGTCTGTGGCGAGGAGTTCGCCTTGCTGGAGTCCATTGAGAACAAGCGCGGGACTCCACGGAACAAGCCTCCATTTCCACCGCAGGTTGGTCTCTTTGGAAAGCCCACAGTCGTGAACAACGTGGAAACATTCGCCAATATTCCGCCAATTCTCCTCAATGGGAGCGAGTGGTTCAAGTCATTCGGCACGGCAGGCAGCACTGGCACCAAGGTGTTCTCGCTCTCCGGTGACGTTGTGAACCGTGGAATCGTCGAGACTCCCCTTGGGGTAACGCTGCGAGAGCTGATCTATGACTTCGGCGGTGGAGTCAAGGGCGGCAAACGCATCGGGTTCATTCAGACTGGTGGTAGCGCCGGTACGGTGGTGTCTGACAAGTATCTGGACATTCCGCTCGATTTTGCCTCCATGAAGGCATACAACATCTCGATCGGGTCAGGTGTTGTGCTCGTTGCGTCTCAGGATGTTCCACTCCTTCCATTCCTGGCAGAAGTAGCGCACTTCTTCTGGCATGAATCCTGCGGCAAGTGCACACCGTGCCGTGAAGGCACTCTTCAAGTGAAGTGGATGATGGACAGCCTTGTGAATCGAACGGCAGCACCCGACACTCTGGAGCGCCTTGCAAGACTGCTTGCCTTGCTGAATGACACGTCGTTCTGTGGCCTTGGCCAGGCAGTTCCCCTCGCGTTCGAGTCTGCGGTGCGCAATTTCCGCGGCGAGTTCGAAGCCGCTCTCGCCGAGTCACACGTTCCGGAACCGTCACAGGAAGAAGCGGTCTAATCGTTATTGGTTGAGAGGAGCGACACACTTGAAGCTGAGCGAAGTTCTTGCAATCACGGGGGCCACCTGTCTCGTTGGCGAGGATCTTTCCTTGTTGGAAGTCAATCATGCGTTTGCCTCCGACCTCATGAGTGATGTGCTTGCGATGACGCATCCTGATACACTGCTGATCACGGGGCTGACGACTGCTCAGATAGTCCGCACTGCTCAGGTTCTCGGGCTTCCGGCCATTCTTGTCGCACGAGGCAAGGAAGTGCCGCGCGATGTGGTCGACTTGGCACGGGCGTCGGGCATATGTCTGCTCGCGACGCGTGACATCATGTATGTTGCCTCAGGGAAACTCTACGGACATGGGTTGCCAGGCTGACGATGTCCCTTGAAGAGAGCGTAGAAGCCCTCCGGTATCTCGGGCTGTTCAGCAACCTGGACGCGTCGAGCATTATGTCGACAAGGCTGTATGCGCTGCATCCACAAGACCGGGTGGCTCAGGCGAGGGCCGTCATGCGAGAGAACTCCATATCCGGTGTTCCCATCGTCGATGAGCAGTTCCATCTTGTCGGCCTCATTTCCGTTTCCAAGATCATTGAGGCGCTTGCAGATGGACGTCTGGCGGATTCGGTTGATTCGGTCATGACACGTGCAGTGGTCTCACTGCAAGCAAACGACTCGTTCGAGACTGTGTTGTCGTACTTCGAGCGGTACAAGTTTGGGCGGTTTCCTGTCGTAGGTGAGGACGGCAGACTCGTGGGAATGATTACCGACACGGACGTCCTGTCGGCGATCATTCGCAGCTTCTACTCTGTTTACGTGCACGACCAGCGGCGCACGTTGACGCTGGGCAGCTTTGCCGACCTTTCGAAGGAGTTCGAGAACAGCTCGGACTTTGCATATGACATCCGGTCAAGCGGGCTCACGAATGCTGGCGAAGGGTCTGCTCGCTTGAAGGCGTTTCTTCAGAGCAAGGGATATGCCGAATCGGTCGTGCGCCGGGCAAGCGTCTGTGCCTACGAAGCTGAGATCAACGTCTGCATCCATGCCGCCGGCAAGGGCTCCCTTCGGGCGATTGCAAGGGACAACGAGATCATTGTCCGCGTTGAGGATGAGGGACCCGGGATCGAGAACATCGACCTTGCGATGCAGGAGGGTTGGTCTACGGCAACGGATGCGATTCGGGAGTTGGGGTTCGGAGCCGGGATGGGCCTGCCGAATATCCGCCGATTCTCGGACCACTTGGTCATCATCTCCGGGAAGGACAAGCCGACCAAGGTGGAAATGATCTTTCTTGTGGACAAGGAATAGGAGGCGGCATGACGGTACAGGAGGTCATTCAGGCGCTCGGAGCAGAGGTCATCGTCGAGGGAAACTCGCAGCGCGAAGTGCTGTCGGGATATACGTGTGACCTATTGTCCGAGGTGATTGCCAAGGCCGTTCCAGGGACCGCGTGGGCTACCATCCAGACGCATGTAAACATTGTTGCCGTTGCTGCAATGGTTGGGGCTGCTGTGGTCGTTATTTGTGAGGGCCGCAAGTGTGAGCCTGACGCAGTAGAGCACGCTGTCAAGGAGAACTTGACCATTGTTTCGTCGAGGGACTCTGCGTATACGGTGTCAGGCAAACTCTACGCGCTTGGCCTGAGGTAGCCCATGCTGCAGGTGCCCTGCGACCTGCACGTGCATTCATGTCTGTCGCCGTGCGCCGACATCACGATGTTGCCAGGCCAAGTCTGGCCACGCCTCGAGCGCGCAGGAATCTCCATCGCGGCGCTCACGGACCACAATGCGGCATGCAACGTTGGCGTATTCCAGCGTGTGTTCAGCAGACACGGGATTCTGCTGGTTCCTGGGATGGAAGTCACGACATCGGAGGAGGTTCATGTCCTCTGCTACTTTGAAGCAGCCGTGGCGCTGTGGCGATTCAGCCGGGCCCTGTTTGCAGCATATCCGCGTGTGCACAACGATCCCGAGCTTTTTGGTTACCAGCTGGTGTGCACGGAACATGATGAGTTTGTGGGACACTTTCCTTTTCTGTTGTCAATGGCAAGCCTCTTGAGTCTTGGGCAGCTGCAGGACCTAGTGGGGCAATTCGGGGGCGTGGCTGTCCCCAGTCATGTGGAGCGGCGCAATGGGCTCTTGTATCAGTTGGGAATCGTGACTCCAGGAATGCAGTTCCCTACGTATGAAGTCGCACGGCCGGCTGATACAGCAGTGGTCGCGAGGCACTTACCAGAGGAAGCGCAATTCATCAGCAACAGCGACTCGCACGCGCTGGACATGATTGGACCGCCTCATTGCGTGCTGGAGCTGGAGTCCATCTCAGTGCCAGAAGTCCTTCTTGCTCTCAGACATGAAGGGGGGCGGCGTACGCGCCTCCTGTGAGAACAATCGCCGACCACATTCTGGATATTGCTTCGAACAGTATTGCAGCGGGAGCTTCTGATGTCTGGCTGGATATTGCATCCGATCCCGAGGCGCATATGTTCACGTTCATGGTTCGCGACAACGGACGCGGCATGGACGACGACCTGCAAAAACAGGTGTTTGACCCTTTCATTACCACCCGGCCGCACACGATTCGCAGGTTCGGCCTGGGACTGCCGCTGTTGCGCCAGAACGCGGAGTTGACGGGAGGAACGGTCGGGCTGCAAAGCCACCCCGGGGTAGGAACCACGGTGTCCACAGTGTTCCATACTGACCACATCGACTGCATCCCGACGGGTGACATCGCGGGCGCTTTGTTTGCATTGCTGACCTGTGGCAGTCCGGTGCGCTGGCACATTTCCCGGGGGGAGGGTAGAAAGAGGTATACACTGACAACGGAAGACTTGGAAGGGGTGTTTCCTTCGGGTGAACTTTCGGATCCCCGTGCCCAGCAGTTGCTGCTGCGCTTTCTGCAGGAACGGGAGGCTGACCTGGTGGCCGATGCCTCACGCAGGGATGACGGGTCGTCGACGACGTAGGGCAGGAGGGAACGTTTGAGAAGGTACAGTGTTGGAAGTGACATACCCATGCCCACGGTATCACGCATGGCGACGTATCTTGGGTGTCTGGCATCACTGGAACAGCAGCGTGTATCCGCTGTTTCATCGCGTGAACTGGCGCAACTTGCAGGTGTGAGCCCCGAACAGGTGCGACAGGACCTGGCGTTGTTCGGACGATTTGGCAAACGCGGCAGCGGCTATGACGTTGCGCGGCTGCGAGAGGAAGTTGAGAACATTTTCCGGGTAGACGGAGAACGCTGGGTGTGTTGCATGGTAGGAGCCGGGTCGCTCGGCACGGCGCTCATATCCAGCCGGATGACGCAGCGGTGGGGATTCCGCTATGCTGCTGCCTTTGACTCAGACGTGCACAAGGTTGGTGTGCACATAGGGCGCGTTCCCGTGTACCACATCAATGACGCGAAAACAGTGATTCGGCGTGAGCGCGTCGAGATAGGCGTCATCGCCGTGCCAGCGTCCAGCGCCCAGGCAGTGGCTGGACTGCTATGCGACGCCGGGGTGCTCGGCATCGTCAACTTTGCGCCAGTGAACATCAAGGTGCCCCAGAAGACACCGGTCATTCCAGTGGACATCTCTCAAGAATTCCTCAAGCTGGCGTTCTGCATTCAGCGGGCCAGGCGGCGCGAACAGGAAGAGCGACTCCAGATCGAGGCTGCTTCCGGGGCCGACTAGCCCAGCGCCAGGGGCGGTCATTTGCTCCGTGCCCCGGTGGTAGGGGCGGGAGGGCAAGAAGAAGGTTCAGGCCAGATGGCCCCCCGAAGCCTTGGACCGATCGGGCGGTTGCATTGCGTCTGGCGGGGCTGTATGATAGCGTTGGTTTCAGTGACGTGACTTCGGGAGGTCCCATGGGCAGAATTGTGGAGTACTATCGGGCTGGTTCTATCGAGGACGCGGTGAGAACGGCTCAGCGCCTCGGGCCATCAGCAGCATACGTTGGTGGTGGGGTGGAGCTGGTCCTGCGTCGCAATCCAGAAATCAGCACCCTCATTGATCTTTCGCAGTGTGGGCTTGGAGAAATCCTGGAGGTTCAGGGTGGTATCCTCATCGGTTCACAAGTGACCCTGGCGGCTATGAGCAAGAGCGCTCTCTTGAAACACTATGCAGGTGGTTCGCTCGCACTGTGGAGTGGCCGCATTGCCCAGAACAATCTGCGCAACATGATTACCGTGGGTGGGTCTATCGGCCGCAATCAACCGTGGAATGACCTCGTCCCTCATCTCATTGCCCTCGGCGCCGAAGTACGTTACTTCGACGGCGCCGAGCATCAGACACCGCTCGTGTCCTACATCGGCGCGAAGTGCGCCAGGGCTGTGATTGAAAGCGTTGTACTGCCATCTGTCAATAGGAACGCAAGAGGATTCATGTGGAGATTTACGCGCACGCAGCAGGACATTTCAGTACTCCATTGTTCAGCACTGATTGACACCGCAGGAAACCGCGTCGCGAAGGCGAACATCGTGTTTGCGGGGCGACCCGGACATGCCGTGCTCTACCCACAGTTGGGGCAAGAGCTGGTAGACAGATGCAGTTCACATGATGCCTTCGAGGGCTTGGCCAAGACTGCACAGCAACTGGTAGACGTGGGCGCGGATCACCGCGCGACTGCAGAGTATCGGCGGGAACTGGTCCGTGCGGCGATTGTCAGTCTGGGCGAGTGGATGACGGGAGATGAACAATGAGAATCTCGATAACGGTAAACGGCGCACAGTGCGCCCTCGATGTGGACCCTGGCGATGTGCTATTGGACGTTCTGCGCGGCGCGGACTACCTTGAGGTTAAGGGTACGTGCCATGCAGGCGATTGTGGAGCCTGCACGGTCCTAGTGGATGGTCATCCGGTAGCGTCGTGCCTTACACTTGCAGCGCGGGTCGATGGACATTCGGTGACCACAGTTCGCGGAATCGGAGACGGAACCCATCCCCATCCCCTGCAGAAAGCCTTCGTTGAAAATGGTGCCGCTCAATGTGGCTACTGCATCCCTGGTGCCATCGTCTCCGCCAAAGCCTTGCTTGACGAAAACCCCGAACCAACAGAAGACGAGGTGCGCTTGGCGATGGACGCCAACTACTGCCGCTGTACCGGGTACGAGCAGCAGATTGAGGCCGTCCTGGATGCGGCTGAGCAGCTTCGCAAGGAGGGACATCGGTGAGCGACCATGTGAAGGGTTTCCGCCATACGGCTGAGGGGCTGCCACTCACGCACGTCGTTGGAACATCTGTTGACAAGATTGACGGCTATTCCCTTGTAAGTGGAGCACCAGTCTATACCGATGACATTGCTGCCAGGGAGTTTCCTCATCGCCTTCATGGGAAGATACTGGGAAGTCCGATACCACAGGGCATGATTACGTCGATAGATACCAGTTCTGCTGAGGAACTGCCCGGAGTCCACCTGGTTCTGACGTTCAAGAACACACCAAGGACCTTCTACACGACGGCCGGGCAAGGCTGGCCCGAACCTTCGCCATATGACAACCAGATGTTTACCGAACGAGTACGCTTTGTGGGTGACCGGGTTGCTGCGGTGTTCGCCGATACTGTCGAAGCTGCAGAAGAGGCTCTCCACCGTATCAAGGTGACCTACCAGGAAGAACCGGCTGTGCTGGATGCCTCAGACGCCATGAAACCAGGTGCTCCCCTGGTCCATCCTGAAAACCCGAAGGGGGCCTATGACCCGGCGCACAACGTGGCCGCGCACGTCGACGTTGCTGTGGGCGATGTGGATGCGGCACTCGCCGCATCAGAGGTTACCATTGCCGAAACATTCGAAACGCACTATGCGCAGCATGTTCCAATGGAAACGCATACCTCCCTTGCCTATGTGGACGACACCGGCAAACTTACGATTGTTTCGAGTACGCAGGTGCCGTGGCACGTACGGCGCATCGTGAGTCGGATTCTGGGGATGCCGATGAGCAAGCTGCGCGTCATCAAGCCCCGCATCGGTGGTGGATTTGGAGCAAAGCAGGAGATACTGATTGATGATCTGGTCGCGTACGCGGCCCTGCGGACAGGTCTTCCGTGTGAGATAGAGCTGACGCGCAAAGAGGAGTTCATTGCGTCGCGGACACGCCATCCGATGAAGATCGACATGAGCATCGGGTGTGACACTGCAGGCCACTTCAAGGCGTTGAAGATGTACGTCCTCAGCAATACTGGTGCATACGGCAGCCACAGCCTGACAGTCATGTCCAACACGGGCAGCAAGACGCTGCCCCTGTACAACAAGGCGAACGATGTCCGGTTCTATGGAGATGCCGTCTATACCAACCTTCCTGTTCCTGGAGCATATCGTGGCTATGGTGCGACGCAGGGATACGCCGCCCTCGAAACGACGATCGATGACCTTGCAGCCAAGCTGCACATGGACCCTATCGAGCTGCGCACAATGAACATGATTCAGGTTGGTGAGGGCTCGCCAATCTTCGAGGCGCTGGGAGAGGGTCGCCAGGGTGTTGCCCAGACGATCAAGAGCAGTTCCCTGCCCGAACTGCTTGCCTTGGGCGCTCAGGCCATTGGCTGGCAGGAGAAGCGTGGCAAGAGAGCCCGTGTTGGCCATAAGGTGCGTGGCGTAGGCATGTCGATGCATATGCAGGGGTCAGGAATACCCCTGATTGACATGGGCGCGGCGTCCATGAAACTCAATGAAGACGGAACGTACTTCCTGGCTGTTGGGGCCACGGACATCGGCACAGGGTCCGACACCATACTGACCCAGATGGCCGCTGAGATTCTCGGGGTCAGTGCGGACATGATCAGCACCCTTTCGAGTGACACTGACCTGACGCCCTTCGACGTTGGGGCGTATGCCTCTTCCACTACCTTTGTTTCTGGCGGTGCTGTCGTGAAGGCAGCCAAGGCCATTCGAAACCAGATTTTTTCCGTCGCTGCCGAGGTGCTGGGGGAGGAGCTGGATCCGATGCTTGTGATGAGTGACCCGAAGGTCGAAGGCGACAACGATCAGCCAGATCCTATTCTTTCTTTCTACAGGATGGATGATGGCTATGTTGTATCGGTGCGCAGTGGCAGGCGTGTCTCGGTGTCCGAGATTGCGTATCGAGCCTACTACGAGGTAGGCCAGCACCAGATCGCATCGACCCAATCCTTTGTATCGCCGTATTCTCCGCCACCATTTGCCGCGCACTTTGCGGAGGTGGAGGTGGACGACCTGACTGGCAAGGTCACTGTCGTGAACTATGTCGCCGCCGTGGATTGCGGGGTTTCGATCAACCCGAATCTGGTGCGGGGTCAGGTCGTGGGGGCCGTGGCGAATGGCATCGGGTTTGCACTGACGGAGGAGTATCACTTCAGCGCTCGCGGCGCTATGACAAATCCGTCCTTGTTCGATTACAAGATACTCTCGCGGAGGGATATGCCTCCAGTCCAGGTAATCGTCGTGGACAACTATGAGCCGACGGGGCCGCTGGGGGCCAAGTCAGTGGCTGAGATCGGTATCAATGGCCCGATACCGGCTATTGGAAACGCTATCTTTGACGCTACCGGAGTACGGCTGCATCGAAGCCCCTATACCCCTGAGAGAGTCCTGAACGCCTTGCGGGAGGCACAGAAGTAGCCAGGCGGGAAAGGTATGCGAAAGGGCAGGACACGCGTCCTGCCCTGGTGCATTAGCGTCTCATCGCGCGGCTAGCTCTGCAGGGAACCTGAAGTGGCGAATGCCTCCGCTATGCCCACGATGACCTGAACGGCTTTCTCCATGGACTGTACGACGACGTACTCCAGCGGGCCGTGGTAGTTGTGTCCGCCGGTGAAGAGATTGGGGCATGGCAACCCCATGTAGCTGAACCGTGCACCGTCCGTACCACCTCGAATGGGTTTCACAACG
The DNA here is from genome assembly GCA_035369785.1 of Candidatus Cryosericum sp. GTDB lineage: Bacteria > Caldisericota > Caldisericia > Cryosericales > Cryosericaceae > Cryosericum. The sequence goes on from DAOOUZ010000004.1 coordinate 17,170, forward strand.
GGAGTTATTCCAAGGTGCTCCATGACGTTTTGTGCCACATCAATGAGCAGCATGTGTTGTTCGATGATGTCGCGCATGTTGTAGTATGAGTCACGTACACGGACACTCACCGTCCCCTCGCCATACTTCGCATTCAGGAAGTCACAGATTGCGCCTGCAGTGCTCTTGCGCAGTTCGAATCGGTGCCGGTCGTGGTCTCGAATGATATACTTGACCTCTGCTTTCTCGCATGTTCCGTTGATCGAAGTCAGATGGTAGAAGCCATCGTACTTCTCCGTTGCACGGGGCGTCTCGTCTGCTGGAAAGAGTGCGGTCAGTTCCGCGGCGATAAGCGCAGCGTTCTTCATGATGCCCTTGGCCGTGCCAGGGTGGATGCTCTTGCCGATGATGGTGAAGTCTGCTGAGGCAGCATTGAAGTTCTCGTATTCCAGCCCGCCCAGCTTGTCTCCGTCGAGCGTGTACGCATACGTTGCACCAAACTTCTCGACATCAAACCGGTCGACTCCCTGTCCCACTTCTTCATCCGGCGTAAACGCGACCTTGATTGTGCCATGGCGTACCTCGGGGTGAGCAAGCATGAAGGCCAGTGCGGTCATGATTTCAGCGATGCCGGCCTTATCATCTGCCCCCAGCAGGGTCGTGCCATCCGTGACAATGAGGTCCTGGCCCTGATACTCCAGGAGGTCGGGAAACTCCTTCGGGCTGAGGACGAGCCCGTTTTCGGTGTTCAGAACGATGTCGGTCCCTGCATAGTCATGGACGATGCGTGGTCTGACTCCTGCACCCGAGGCATCGGGGGACGTGTCCATGTGGGCGAGAAAAGCAATCACAGGCACCTGGTCGCCGTTCTCGCAATTGGTGGGCAGCGTTGCAGTGACATACCCGTTTGCGTCTATCTCGGCATCGGTCAGGCCAAGCTCCATGAGCTCCTTCACCAGCTGCTTACCAAGGACAAGTTGCTTTTCAGTGCTGGGAAACGTCACAGAGTTCTCGTCCGACTGCGTATCAAAGGACACATAGCGCAGGAAGCGTTCTACAAGTTGATTCATGCGGTCTCCTTTCGGGGTGGTGGTTGCATAGCGGGATCTCCTGCATGGAGGCGGGTAAGCGCATCGAAGGCAGCATGCGGGTCAGCAGTGTCGGAAACAGCTTGTTCCAAAGGGCATGGCCTCGTGCCTGAGTGGTCCAGTATGACCGGGATGGTCGCGTCGCAACGATATGGAATGCCGGCGGCGGCCAGGACTTCCTGGGCGCCCGCGCTCATAGTGGAGCCAAACACGGATCTGGCCGGCAGCAGTGAGAACAGCAGGGCTGCAGCACGCCCGACAACCTTGTCGCCCCAGTCAAGTGGCCCCAGCGAGCTGAGGAGTGGATTCTGAATGGCTGCCAGCAGGCATGTTACCCCCGGGCCATCCTCCCGGAACACTACTTGCCCGCCGACAGCGGCGCACAGGTCCGCCTGTCCGGATCTGATCATGGATTCAATGAGTTGTTCGTTGTCCGTCATGTTTCCTCTTGTGCATGGTGTGTTTGATGTTCATTGTATCCCGAATGAGCTGACCGTACAGCGCCCTGCCGTCTTCTCAGTTTTTCCAGTAGTGCTGTGTTCCGAAGGGCCGTATACTTGCAACGCTGTTGCAATTCATTTGCACGTGGCCAGGGTGCTGAATAACAATGAACGTTATTATTGATGCGCTGAAAGACACACTCAACATGGCGCCGATTCTCCTGATGTTGTACATTGGGTTCGAATACGTGGAGGCCCGTTGGCAGCAACCGATCGTTGACGCCGTCGAACATGCGGGTCGAGTTGGCCCCCTGGTCGCATCCCTCGGCGCAGCGATTCCACAGTGTGGGTTTTCGGTCATGGCCAGCGCGCTGTACACCCAGCGCCTCATTACCATGGGCACGCTCGTTGCCACGTATCTCGCTACGTCGGATGAGGCTCTTCCCGTCCTGCTCTCGAAGCCCGGTCAGTCCCACGTCGTGTTGCCCTTGATTGGGGTAAAAGTGGTAATGGCAGTTGCAGGAGGATACGTGACAGACGCTGTCATGTCGAAGACTAATCGCCGGCGCGCAACAGAGTGCTGCAACCGCGCGCAGGCGGAGCAGAATGCGAGACACATAGGGGAGGACAGCTGCTCCTGCGAGGACACCCGCCGTTCATGCGAACCAGCTGGCCGGAACGTGGTCTGGAGAGAAATCCTGTCTTCTGCGCTGCGACGTGCAGCAGAGGTCCTTCTCTTCGTTTTCCTGACATCGCTCGGCATCGGGTTGCTCATCAATGGAATTGGTCAAGCTGAGCTGGCCCGCCTCCTTCTCAACAACACATTGCTGCAGCCCGTACTGGCTGCTTTGATAGGGTTGATACCGAATTGCGCTGCAAGCGTCGCATTGACGGAGCTATATGTGGGCGGCGTCATTACCTTCGGCTCCGTTGTGGCGGGCCTAGGTGCTGCAGGCGGACTTGGACTCCTCGTGCTCGTGCGGGAGAACCATGATGCCCGAAACACGGCGATGGTCGTGGGCTGGCTCCTTGGCATCAGTATTGCGACGGGCATCGTGATCCAACTCGCACAGGGGGTGGCGAGATGACTGTCGGGGGGAGGACTCGCGTACGCCGCGGTTCTGCTCACTCATGGAAGCAAGGATTCCGCATGACCAGGGAACGGCAGCTAATACTCGATGTGCTGGCCGAAGCAACGGAGCCACTGAGCGCCGAGGACGTCTGCCGGAAGGTCCAGGAACGTCTGAAGACTGTCGCACTGTCGACCGTCTATCGCAATCTCAAGGAACTCATCCGCAGGGGGGCCGTCGAACCGCTGGTTGTGGGTACAAACGGCCGCATGCTGTTTGAGTTCACGAAGGGACGTCACCGGCACTACCTTGTGTGCGTCCGTTGCCACCATCTGGTTCCGATTGAGCCATGTCCGCTGACCCAGGGCGAGCGCAAGATGGCCAGTGGACCGAATTGCGAGGTGATCGGGCAGAGTCTGGTGTTGTACGGCTACTGCCCTCAGTGCCGGCAGGCAGAGCTTCGGCGGGCGCCCGGCAACCGCTCAGCCCAGTTCCGCGGCACAGGCGGCTAGCTGCTCGGGTATCGAGATGTGTTGGGGACAGGCCAGCTCACACAGCCGGCACTGGATACAACTGTCCACACTGGAGTTGTCTGCTTTCATTGCCTTGTACTTGTCACGCTGCAGAGCCATCGTACCGAACATGGAACCGTCGTTGACGAGCTGGAACACCCCAGGTATGTTGACCCCTTGAGGACATGGCATGCAGTATCTGCACGACGTGCACGGAACACGGATCAGCGCGTTGTAGGCGTCGCGCACCTCAGCGACCAGAGCGACTTCGTCGGACGACAGCATGCCGGGGTGCGAGGCGTCGGCATAAAGCAGGTTCTGCTTGACTTGAGCCATTGTACTCATGCCACTCAGCACCAGTGACACTTCTGGGTGGTTCCAGACCCAGTCCAGCGCCCATTCGGCCGGACTTCGCCGTACTGGGGAGGAGTCCCAAAGCGTGGCCACCGAAGGGCTCGGATTAGCCAGCTTCCCACCTCGGAGTGGCTCCATGACGACGACGGCCAGTCCCTTTGAGGCGGCGTACTGCAGTCCCTCGGTGCCGGCTTGCGTCAGTTCGTCCAGGAAGTTGTACTGGATTTGACAGAACCCCCACCTGTCATAGGCGTCGACAATCTCGTGAAAGACAGAGTTGGTGTCGTGAAAGGAAAAGCCGAGGGAGCCAACCGTGCCGTCCTGGATGCGGGCCTCTGCCCACTCGAGAACTCCTGCTGCCGCAAGACGATGCCAGCGATCTGCGGTCAGGCCGTGGAGAAGATACAGATCCACGTGATCCGTACCGAGACGACGCAACTGCTCATCAAAATACCGTGTCATGTCGTTCTGCGAATTGATGAGCCACGATGGCATCTTGGTTGCCAGGTGCACTCGCTGCCGATATCCGTCCTGAAGGGCTCTCCCAACGACAACTTCGCTGTTTCCCCCGTGATACGGGTAGGCGGTGTCTATGTAGTTGATGCCGCCATCGATGCCCGTGCGTATCATGGCAATTGCCAGCTGCGCATCGACAGCGGTCGGGTCATTCCCGATGACGGGCAGGCGCATGGCGCCGAATCCGAGAGCAGATGCTTTCCAATCGAGCTTTCCAAAAGTTCTATAGTTCATGGCGCGTCCTTCCAGGGAATGATTCGTATTCCAATATATATCGTTGGTGACGCCTGTCAAACCGTCCAGTTGCTGCTCAAGAGAAGCCTCTGAGAATCATCCCGCAACCTCCGGACGTTGCAATCAGCGCCGAACAAGCTAGACTTAAGAAACACGCAACGACGCATTGATGCGCGTTTGTGCAGCAATTAGGTGAGGAGTCAGCCATGAAAACAAGGGTTGCCGTAGTCTTCGGTTCCCGGTCAGTTGAGCACGAGGTATCTATCATTACCGCTGTGCAGGCAATGAACGCTCTGGACGAGGAACGGTTCGAGGCCATTCCTGTCTATGTTGCCAAGGACGGACTATGGTATACCGGTCCCCATCTCAGGACCATGGATGCGTTCCAGGACCTTGGCGGCATCCCTTCACGAGCCCAGCGGATATCGCTGCATCCCTTTTCTGGCAAGATGACGTTGTCCGTCGAGTCGCCAAGGCATGGACTCATGGCGCACGGTGTCGACACAACACCCCTCAGCGTTGATGTAGCGCTGCTTTGCAATCACGGGACAAATGGCGAGGATGGGACTATGCAGGGTCTGTTCGAACTGCTCGGCATCCCGTACACGGGGGCGGGGGTGACTGGCTCTGCGCTGGGGATGGACAAGGTGCTTCAGAAGAAGGTCTTTCTGCAGGCAGGCATCCCTGTCGTTCCTCATGTAGCATTCAGCAGACGAGCCTGGCTGCAGGATCCAGAGACCTGCCTTGTGTCGGCGGAGCAACACCTGCGGTACCCGATGTTTGTCAAGCCCGCCAACCTTGGTTCGAGCGTTGGCATCAGCCGCGCCACTGACCGGGAAACACTCCGATACGCTGTGGACGTTGCCAGTCACTTTGACCGCAAGTTGCTGGTGGAACAAGCCGTCATCAATCCGCGCGAGGTTAATTGCGCTGTCCTCGGGAATGATGATACCCTGCCGTCTGCATGCGAAGAAGTCTTCAGCACTCATACCTTTCTTGACTATGACGCCAAGTACCGGGTTGGGTATAAAGCTTCCGACGGGGGCTCAGGAGTAGAGAAAGGTGAGGCGCGGCGCGTGCCGGCGGACCTGGGTGAGGAGCTCACGCACGAGGTGCAAAACCTTGCATGCCGGGCCTTCTCTGCACTTGACTGCCGAGGAGTTGCACGGGTCGACTTCTTGATAGACGAGTCTCGAGTCGTCTATGTCAACGAGATCAACACGATTCCAGGAGCTCTGTCGTACTATTTGTGGGAAGCCGCAGGCATGCAGTATCGGGACCTGCTCACGCGGGCAATCGATCTTGCCCTCGAAGCATTTCGCGACCGAAGGTCGAATATTGTCAGCTACGAGGTGTCCGACCTCCTGAAGCTGGGTTCCCAGGGAAAGTCTGGCTCGAAGAACCCTTGATCTCCCCCATGCCGACCACGGTCGTTGAGGGCATCAGGCTGGCGTATGTTGACAAGGGCTCTGGCGACCCGGTTATTCTCCTGCACGGCTGGGGAGGACAGGCTGCAAGCATGATGCCCCTGATCGTGGCTTTGGAAACAAGGTATCGAGTACTGGCATTCGATCTTCCCGGATTCGGGGAGAGCAATCCCCCTCCTGAACCATGGGGAACGCCAGAGTATGCAGAGTTCGTCTGGAAGGCTGCCAAGTCCCTAGGCATCGTCTGCGCAACCTATGTTGGTCACTCCTTTGGAGGGCGTGTTGCTATCTGGCTCGCGGCTCACCATCCTGAGGCTGTCCAGGCGTTGGTCCTGATCGACGCGGCCGGAATCAGGCAGCCGGCGACGCCGGGGCGGAGGGTTCGCAGCTTCTTCTACAAGGCTGGGAAGGCGGTGCTGAGACTGCCATTCTGGCGGTCGAGGACCATGGCGCTGCAGGAGCGTCTGGCGACGAGGTTTGGAAGCCCCGACTATCGTGCGACCTCGGGTGTGATGAGGGGCACCTTTGTCAAGACCGTGACGCTGGATCTCTTGCCATGTCTGCCTGATATCCGGGTGCCGACGCTCCTCCTGTGGGGTGACAAGGATGAGGAGACACCTCTCAGCGACGGAAAGACAATGGAGTGCCTGATCCCTGAATCGCGGCTCATTGTCGTTGCCGGAGCCGGCCATTTCAGCTATCTCGACAAGCCTGCATTCGTGGGTGCTGTCGTAAGCGCGTTCGTCGACGGAACAAGAGGGCCCAAGACCACATGAGAGTCGCTGCCGCGGTCCTGCTGGCGGTGGGTGGAGCGGCTGTTTCTGCCTGCCTTGTCGTACGGACACTGTATCTCCTGCATATGCTTCAACTGGAAGAATACAGTGTGCGCGCGTTCACGCGCTGGGCAGTGGGCCACGTGCAACGGCTGGTGGCAAATCTCTGGGTGGACCTTCTGGCAATTGCAGGCCTTCTGGCGCTGGTTGTGCGTCCGGACTCAGTCCCTTCACTGTGGGTCGCTGGATGTATCGCCGCGCTCCTGGGAATCGCGGGCTTTCTCGTGGAACGGCGCCTCACGGGCCGCACACCTGCCAAGAAACCGCTGGTGATGACCGGACGCGCGTGGCGTCTTCTTTCGAGCACGATGGTGGTGGATGCTGGCCTGGTTGTCTGCGGATGGTACCTCGACAAGCCAGCCGCATATGCCGTGCTTGCGATACTTCCGCTGGTCACCCCGGTAGTTCTTCTCGTTGGTCGAATGCTCGTGGAGCCGGTTGAGGCACTGATACGTCGCTGGTTCATCCGAGATGCGCAGAGGATTCTTCGCCAGTATGATCCAGTCGTCATCGGCGTGACGGGCAGTTATGGCAAGACAAGCACCAAGTATTTCATCGAACAGCTACTGCAGTCGCGCTATCACGTACTGAAGACACCAGCCAGCTACAACACGGCAATGGGGATCACGAGAACCGTCCGAGAGCAGCTCCGCCCTGAGCATGAGGTGTTCGTGGTGGAACTCGCGGAAAATGAACCCGGCGGATTCGGTCACCTGCTCGAGATTGTCCCCTGCGACCTCTCCGTCGTGACTTCTGTTGGGATCCAGCACCTGGAGGAATTCGGGTCCGCCGATGTCATCGAGCGGACGATGAAGGACTTTGTCGCGATGCCTCAGAGCGGGGGGGCGGTGATTTTGAACGGGGACGACCCGGTGCTCGCACAGGTGCCCTCTCCCCATGACAAGACCATCATTCGGGTCTGCACCGCCGGCGGCGACACTGCCGGGGCATTCTGCGCGGACAAAATCGTGGCTGGACCGGACGGCCTGGCGTTTGAGGTACGAGATTCATCAGAGCACACAAGATACCAATTCAATACGAGCGTTCTGGGCCGCTACAACGTCATCAACGTGCTGCTCGCCCTAGCGGTTGCGCGGCAGCTGGACGTTTCCTGGGAAGAGCTGCAGGCGAGGGCCTCGCTGCTGAAGTCGCCTCCTCATCGATTGGAAATCCTCACAACCTCACCAGGAGTGCGTGTCATCGACGATGCCTTCAACGCCAATCCCGCGGGGTTTGCAATGGCCATGGAAGTCTTGGCGTCGTTCCCGCCGCGCCGTATCCTGGTTACTCCTGGTCTGGTCTCGCTGGGGCCGCTCGAGGAAGCGGCAAACCGACAGGCCGGGATGCAGGCCGCCAAGGCTGCAGACCTGGTTGTCCTGGTGGGGGCCAGGCACACGCAGCCGCTGCGCGATGGTCTGACAGCGGCAGGTTTTCCAGTAGAGGCAATTGTGAGCGTGCGCTCGCTGGATGAGGTGACACACCTCATCGGAACGATAGTGCGTCCCGGCGATACAGTCCTGTTCGAGAACGACCTTCCGGACACCTACGACGAGTGATCATAGTCGCTGGCGCCTGCAAGAGGGAGCCTGCTTGACGCAACCATGCGTGGGACGAGAATGGTAGCGTTTGCAGGCGATACAGGAGAAGTGGGGTGAAAGATGGGGGTAAAGTCTGACAGGTGGATTGAACAACAAGCTCTCCAAGGAATGATTGAACCATTTGCATCTGCATGTCCGAAGGGAGTCGTTTCATATGGGCTTTCGTCGTACGGCTACGACATGCGGGTCGCCGACGAGTTCAAGGTGTTCACAAATGTGTTCAGCACGGTTGTCGATCCCAAGGGGTTTCCGGAAGAAAGTTTTGTCGACCTCAAGGGGGCCTCATGCATCATTCCGCCAAATTCTTTCGCTCTGGCCCGAAGTTTCGAGTACTTCAGGATTCCCCGCGATGTCCTGTGCCTTGTCATCGGCAAGAGTACCTACGCCCGCGCAGGAATCATCGTGAACGTTACACCGCTTGAGCCCGAGTGGGAGGGGTACGTCACGATTGAAATCAGCAATACTACGCCGCTGCCGGTCAAGGTATATGCGAACGAAGGCATTGCTCAGGTCGTGTTCGTGAGCTCCGATGATTCGTGCGCGGTATCGTACCGTGACAAGAAGGGGAAGTACCAGAACCAGACGGGCATCTGGCTGCCGAAGGTGGAATAGCCGTGAAAGAGATCGCGCGAAGGCTGGGCATTTCGACAAGTACGGTGTCGCGGGCGTTCTCGAAGCCAGAACTGGTTCGGCCGGAACTGCGTGAACGAATTCTCGCGATGGCGAAGGAGCTCGACTACAAGCCGAATCCGATTGCGCGTGCAATGGTGAAAGGTCAGTCCGACTTCGTTGGCCTCGTGGTGCCGGACATCACTAACCCGTTTTTTCCTGCCATTGTGAGAGGAGCTGAAGACGAGGCGAGAAGGGCTGGTCTGAGTCTGATTATGTGCAACAGTGATGGTCGCCTTTCCAAAGAAAAACAGTACCTCCGCTCGCTTCGAGATCTGAATGTAGTCGGAATCATTGTGGCGAGTGCGTCACGAAGCGACACATACGTTACGGACCTTGCCAACGACCTACCCGTCGTAGTGATGGACAGAACGCTCTCCGGTTCGCGGTTCGTGCAGGTGACGGCGGACAACTATGGCGGAAGCAGAGCTGTGGTTGACCACCTGGCCGAGCTTGGCCACCGTCGTCTCATGTACTTGTCCGGGCCAGCGCGAATTTCAACTGCTGATGACCGACTGAAGGGTTTTACCGACCAGTGCCGAGCTCATGCAATGGATTTTGCAGTAGTGCGTGCAGGGTTTGGGATTGATGATGGGTACGCGGCCATGAAGGAGGCTGAGCCGTTGATGGATGGAGCAACGGGCATCGTCTGTGCCAACGACCTGTGTGCGTTCGGCGCCTTGTCCCGTCTGCAGGAGACGGGTGTGTCAGTTCCCGACGGTGTCTCGGTCACCGGCTTCGATGACATTGCGTTCTCGAAGCTGCTTTCTCCTGCACTGACGACAGTCCGACAACCAACGTACACCATGGGCAGACAGGCTGTCAAGGCCATTGTCCACATGAGGGAGTACCATACGGTTCCCGCACCGACAATGTTCTCTACGGAACTCGTTGTGAGAGCTTCCACGGGTCCACGACCGTCGGCTGCCGGTAGGACCTGGAATCGGGCCGTCTGACATGGTCATCTCGTTCGGCAGCATCAATATGGATCTCGTTGTCCTGTGCGACCGACTGCCATTGGAAGGCGAAACACTTGTTGCAACGGGATGGCTGGTCAATCCAGGGGGCAAGGGGGCAAACCAGGCGGTTCAGTCCGCACGGATGGGTGCGCAGACGGCCATGGTCGGGAGAGTTGGCGAGGACTCGTTCGGGCAGCAGGCCGTCGGCGGCCTGGCGCGGTATGGTGTAGAGGTCCGAGGCGTGGCCGTGGACCCTGCCGCGCCCACCGGTGTTGCATGTATTCTTGTCGAGCCGGGTGGCGCGAATCGCATCGTGGTCGTACCGGGAGCCAATGGAGAGGTAGGGCGGTCGGAGGTCGCGACTCTGCAGAGCCTCGTGGCCCCCGGCACCGTCGTCATGATGCAGTGCGAGGTTCCATTCTCAGCGGTGAGGGAAGCAGCGCGGATTGCTCATGCTGGAGGCGCGACTGTTCTTCTCGACCCGTCGCCGTGGCAGAGTGTAGCACTGGGTTCTCACGTGTTTGACGATATCGACTATCTGACGCCGAACGAACGTGAGGCACAGAATCTGGGCGGGACCGACGATCTTAAGGACGCGGCCCGGCGACTCGCAGATATGGGCGCACGGACAGTGATCGTAAAGCGTGGAGCAGATGGCATCGTGCTGTTTCACGCGGGGGAATTCACTGTGGTGCCAGCGTTTGCGGTGACTGCTGTTGACACGACTGCCGCAGGAGACTCGTTCCAGGGAGCCCTTGCTGCATCCGTCGATCAGGGGCTGGGCGAGGACGAGGCAGTCATGCGCGCAGTGGCAGCCGGTGCCTTGACAGTCACGCGTCGCGGGGCCCAACAGTCTATGCCGGATGGAGCAGAGGTTGCCCGGTTCCTGGGCTCCCGGTCAAGTGGTGTACTATCGGTTTCAGGAAGCACAATCATGGACCAGAAAGGGGAGGAACAGACGTGAAGAGAATCTTGCGAACGATGCTCGTCGTGATGCTGGTTGTTGTTTCGGTTGGTGGCTGCAAACCCACCACGTCGGGTCCTCAGACGAACAAAGTCGTGTATCTCATCAACGGCGCTCTCGGGGACAATGCTTTCTACGATTCGGGCCAGAAAGGGATCGACGCCCTCAAGAGTCAGTACGGTGTGGAGACGAGGACGATTGAATGCAACTTCGATGCCGGCAAGTACGAACCAGGACTGGAGGCTGCAACCCAGTACAGTGACGTGATTTTCGTCATCTCGTACGCGTTCGAGGACAACCTGAAGGCCATGGCGGACAAGTATCCCGACAAGATCTTTGTCAACATCGATACGATCGTGCAGAACAGCAAGAATACCATCACATCGGTCAAGTATGTCGAAGAGGAGAGCGCGTTCCTCGCGGGCGTCTGCGCAGGCCTCACGACTACCGACACCAGCATCAAGAATATCAACCCGGACAAGATCGTGGGTGTTGTCGCTGCCGCCGATGATCCTGTGGTCATGGCGTTCGTGCGTGCCTATGAGGATGGTGTCCACTACGTGGACAAGGACATCAAGGTGGAACGTGTCGTGCTTGCCGGCATCTGGGATGACCCGACCAAGGGCAAACAGGCAGCTTTGAGCCTGTACGACAAGAAGTGCGACGTCGTCTTCCAGGTCGCTGCTGCAACCGGGCTCGGCGTACTGCAGGCAGCCAAGGAACGTGACCTGTACGCTATTGGTGTTGACACGAATCAGAACGACATCGAACCCGGCCACGTGATTGCCTCGGATATCAAGGACGTGGGCAAGACGATCGAAGAAGTGTACAAGACAATCAAGGACGGGACCTATCAGCCCGGACAAGTCATCCGCTATGGTCTCAAGACGGGAACCGTGGACCTGGTAACAGAGGCGCAGGTACAGGTCTTGCCTCAGACCATTCTTGACCGCATCAGTGAAGTCCGGAAGGAGATTATCGACGGTACGCTCGAGGTCCCCAAGTATCAGCAGTGAGCGTAATGGACGGCGCCCTGATCGACCTGCAGCACATTTCAAAAGTTTTCCCACCGGCAACGGTGGCACTGTCGGACGTTTCGGTGGCGTTCCGGTTCGGCGAGATTCACGCCCTGGTGGGGGAAAACGGCGCCGGCAAGACCACCCTCATGAAGGTTCTTTACGGTCTGGAGCGTCGTGACCGCGGGGACATCCTCCTGAGGGGGGAACACGTCGACTTTCGGAACCCTCGGGAGGCCATCGCAGCAGGTATCGGGATGGTGCACCAGGAGATTCTCCTGATTCCCGAGTACACGGTGTGGCAGAATATCGTCCTGGGTGCTGAGCCCGTGCGTGGGCTCTGCACCCTTGACACCCGAACAGCGAGGGAACGCGTAGCCAGGAAGATCGAGGAGTTCCAGTTCAACCTTGACCCCGACGCTCCCGTGAGCGGCATTTCGGTCGCGGCTCGCCAGAAGGTCGAGATCTTGAAGCTCTTGTACCGTGACGTTTCGGTCCTGATTCTTGATGAACCGACGGCTGTACTGGCGCCACAGGAAATAGGCCAGCTGTTCTCAGAACTGGAACACCTGAGAGACAGGGGACACACGATCCTCTTCATCTCGCATCGGTTGGATGAGGTCCTTGGTCTGAGTGACCAGGTGACAGTCATGCGCAAAGGGAAGGTGGTGGCTACGTCTCCGGCATCGGCCCTGACCAAGGAAGAGCTTGCGCGTCAGATGGTCGGCAGGTCCGTTGTCTTCGCTGCCGAACGTTCGCCGGCAGAACCTGGCGAGCCAGTCTTCGTGGCGCAGGGACTTACCGTCATGGGCGCAGATGGGCGCGAAACGCTCGACCATGTCAGTTTCGAGGTGCGGTCGGGAGAAATCGTTGGGGTGGCCGGTGTCGAGGGAAATGGGCAGTTTGAGCTGGTGAATGCTATCATGGGCCTCTCCCCCGTCACTGCCGGCAGCTTGTCGGTGCAGGGGTTCGACCTTACCCATGCAGATATTCTTGCCCGGCGCAGGTACATCTCGTTTGTCCCTCAGGACCGTGGGAAGATGGGGGCGAGTCTGCCGGCCTCCATCCTTGAGAATGCGATCATGACGCACCACATCCTGGACCGTAGTTTTCGGCGTTGGGGAGGTCTTGGACTGAACTATATGCGTGCAAGCGCCCTGACGTCACAGATTCAGACGCAGTTCGATGTCAGCATGGAAAACGGTGCCGCGCCGTTCGAGTCTCTGTCGGGAGGAAACCAGCAGAAGGTCATCCTCGGGCGGGAGCTTCTTCTGGAGGCCCCTCTCGTCCTCATGGACCAACCCACGCGTGGACTGGACGTCGGCTCCACCGAGTACGTCCACAGGCTTCTGATCGATCTGAGGAACCAGAAGAAGGCAGTGCTTCTGGTTTCCGCTGACCTGGACGAGGTGTTCACTGTGGCCGACCGGATCATCGTGATGTCACGAGGGCAACTGGTTGCGGACCTTCGCACAGATGAAACCAGCCGTGAGGAGGTTGGTTACTACATGCTAGGGGGAAAGGACGCCAGCCATGCGCAAGCAGACGCTTAGCGGTATTCTTGGAGTGCTCGCGGCGCTCATGATCGGGGGCCTTGTTCTCGCACTCCAGGGGTTCAATCCCTTCTCGACTTATGGGGCACTGCTTCAGTACTCTCTGTTCAGTGCTTCGGGGCTGTCTGCGATGCTGTCGCGCGCTGTGCCCCTTGTCTTGACTGGCCTGTCGGCATCGATTGCATTTGGCTCGGGGCTCAACAACCTTGGTCAACCAGGTCAGTTGGTTATCGGTGCGCTGAGCGCCACCCTCGTGGGGCTGTTTGTTCCGCTCCCGCCCCTCGTCCTCATTCCAATGTGCATTGCAGCCTCCATGGCGGGCGGCCTGCTCTGGTCCGGACTTGCTGCTGTGCTCAGGAGGGCCTTTGCGATGGACGAGTTCATTGTAACCTTGATGCTGAACTTCATCGCAGACTACTTCACTCTGTGGGCCATCACGTATCCGCTCTTCGACCCGACCGCGCTCAGCCCGATGACGCGGCCCGTCAGTACACATGCGTGGCTCTCAGAGGTCGCGGGTATCAATGCCAGTGTCCTGTACATGGTGGCTGCTACTGTGCTGTGCTGGCTTCTCATGAGCAAGGGAGTTAGTGGATACGAGTGGCGCATGATGGGGCAGAACCGCCTGTTTGCGCGAATAGGCGGGTGCAGGGTCGATGCCCACTATGTGCGCGTGATGTTGGTCACGGGGGCGCTGGCCGGACTTGCAGGGGGGCTGATGGTCATGGGCGGGCCGCACCGCTTTGTCAAGGGCCTGGGAGCCAACTATGCCTGGGATGGCGTCATGATTGCAGTTGTAGCCAACAACAGCATCCCTGGGACATTCTTCTATGGACTGCTCTTCAGCATGCTTCAGCAAGGGGCGATCGGTATGGAGCTGGTCACGGCGGTTCCCTCTGAGTTCATTGACGTCCTCCAGGCCATTATCGTGCTGGTCGTTGTCGCTGGGAGGGTCAGCCTGAATCTCGTGTTCGATCACATTGCGACTCGCAAGAAGCTGAGGGAGAGCCTCCAATGAATGTGTTCTATGGACTCTACAGTGCGATGCTCGTGGGGGCAACACCCATTCTGCTCGCGGCCATCGGCGGTGCGTTCACGTACTATGCCGGCATCTTCAATATCGCCATGGAGGGCATGATGCTGGTCGGTGCATTCTGCGCCGTGCTCGGCTCGTTCTTTCTGCACAGTTGGATGCTGGGCATCGTGAGCGCCATCGCAGGTGCGCTCGTGATGGCGGGCATTTTCGTCCTGTTTGCGGTGAGGCTTCATACGGACGAGTTTCTGACTGGCATTGCGCTGAACCTGTTTGCCGTAGGGCTGACGACCTTCCTGCTGCGCGACATTTTTCACGTCAAAGGAGCGTTTACGGATCCCGGCATTGTTGCGGTCCCTTCCATCACGTTGCCGCTCCTCGGGAAGATACCCGTCCTGGGGCGTCTTGTGAGCGGGTACAATGCCATCATCTACGTTGCACTGCTGGTAACGATTGCTTCCGCGTTCGTCGTCTTCAGAACCAGCTTCGGGCTTCGCCTGCGTGCAGCAGGCTACAATGCTGCATGCCTCAACTCAAGCGGTGTTCAGACGCCTGGGATTCGGGTCTGGTCATTGGTTCTTTGTGCTGTCTGTTGCGGGCTCGCAGGCGCGTATCTCTCCCTCGGGTCGGTGCGGCTCTTCGCGGAGAACATGTCCGCCGGCCGTGGCTGGATCTCGCTAGCTGCTGTCATACTTGTCAGCGGCAATCCCTGGGGCATCAGCATCATATCATTGCTGTTTGGTTTCTTTGACGGCCTCACGGTCTTTCTGCAGGGGAGCGCCATTCCCACGCAATTCACAGCCATGATTCCCTATGTGGCAACGCTGGTTTCGCTGTACTTTTACTCTGTTCAGAAGAGGAAAACCTCATGACTAGAAAAGCGTGGGAATTGGAACGTGATATGCGCCAATCTGCCATCCCGGTCGACCGGCGCCTTAACCCAAGCAGTTGGAGTCAGCAGACTGCCGGCAGCCTGGGACAGGATGAAATGATGCACATGCTGTGGCGCAGCCGCGTGCCAGGCTCAGGAGCTCCTGAATGCCTCTACCTGGAGGCGGCCCAGTCGCTGGAAAACCAAGGCTATGACGAGAGTGACGCAGTTTCCTTGATTCCACTCGCTTTGGAAGCTTTGGACGCGCAAGACACACCCCGCCTCAGAGTTCTGACGGGGCACTATCTGAATGCCTTGTTCAGCGCCCCGCGCGACCAAGCCTGTCCGTACCTCGCCTACGCTCGTCCAGATGACTGGAAGGACGTGTGTGACTCGTTGCCCAGTGCCGCACCGCACGCGGCGGAATCTGTTGGTGCGGTCGACGAACGGACGCTCTCAGGCTGGATTGGGCAATTGGCCGGCGGGGCTTTTGGAACAGCGATTGAAGGATACACCGGATATCGCATTGCCGAGGTGTACGGGGACGTCCGCTCCTACGTGACTGCTCCCGAGACCATGAACGATGACGTGGTCTACGAGCTGGCCCTGCTGGATGCCTGCGATGCTCACGGCCGGGAGGTGGGCTCTCTGGACATCGCGGACGAATGGCTGCGTCAGATACCGTTTGGCTGGTCTGCAGAGTGGGTTGCGTTGCAGAACCTCAGGACTGGCATCATGCCTCCAACATCGGGGACATACAGGAACCCCTTTTCTGACTGGATAGGCGTTCAGATGCGCGCCATGGTTTGCGGGATGCTCGCTCCAGGACGCCCCATGGAAGCCGCAAGACTGGCGTACCTTGATGGCACAGTCTCCCACTCGGCTGGTGGCATCTATGGCGGCATGTACGCGGCAGCACTGACAGCGCTGGCCTATGTCCGAGACGATCCGCACGAGATGCTGCGAGAGGCCTTGTCCTATGTCCCACAGGGAACCGAGTACCGCGCTGTCGTGGGTGAGTGTCTGGAACTCATGTCACACGAAACAAGCCCGGAGGGGCCGCTTGCCTGGTTGGAGAGTCGCTTTGAGCAATACAACTGGATTCATGCGTACCCAAACATCGCGGCTGACGCGCTGGCTCTGTGGTACGGCAACCGGGATATGACGGTATCGTTCTCGCTCCTTGCTCGGTGTGGATTGGACGTGGACTGCAACGCTGGGCTCGTTGGCAATGTGTTGGGTGTCATGGGTGGTGTTCCGACTGCCTGGGCAGAACCCATCGGAGACTGTCTGGAAACGTACGTTCCAGGGAAGGAACGATTGTCAATTCGCGGCCTTGCTGAGCGTACGTCGAAGGTTTCTAGAATGCTTCTCTCGTGAAATGTGGAGGTAGAACTCATGGCTCAATTCCATCTGAAGTTTGAGGCAACGGACCTTTCAAGGTATGTGATGCTGGTGGGCAATCCCCAGCGGGCAGAGCAGGTGGCCAAGCTCATGAAGGATGCACAGTTGGTCAATGATTACAGGTACCTGCTCGTGTTTACCGGCAGCTACGAGGGACAAAGACTGTCGGTGGCAACGACGGGAATGGGAGCGCCGTCCACGGCGATCGTGGTGGAGGAACTGTGCAATCTTGGCGCTCGGGTCCTGCTCAGGGTGGGCTCGGCGGGCGGGGTTGATCCGGATGTCGACGCAGGCGACCTGGTGATCGCGACCGGCAGCATCCGCGACGACGGAACCACACCACAGTACCTCCCCCTGTCATTCCCGGCAGTGCCCGATGCCGAGCTCTTTCACCTTACCATGGAAACGGCACGAAGTTTAGCTCCAGCGACCAAGCATGGTGTGGTCATTAGTGGAGATGCCTTCTACCGCAACTACGACAGCGAGAAGATGTCGCTCATGATACAATCAGGTGTCAAGGCAATCGAAATGGAGAGCGGCTGCGTGTTCATCGTGGGCCAGTTCCGCGGTGTGCGAACATCCGCGCTGTTTGCTGTCGACGGGAGCGTCACCAAGAACGCGATAAAGCCCGAAGGGGCCGAGGGCCTCTTCAAGCGCGCGGAGGAGCAGAGCATTCAGATTGGCCTGACTACGCTGGCCAAGGCCTCAGCGGTAGGTCTGTAGAGGCATGCTGCCGAAGACGGGTGCCCCTGCTGATGGGCGTCCGGGGAACGACCGGGCCCAGGGCTGTCAGGGAGCAGTGCCAGTAATCGTGACAGTGGCGCTGGCAACATCCCACTGAATATCCACTCCGAGCTCCTCGGCTACGAATTTCACGGGAACCATCGTTCGTCCGTTCAGGATGATTGGGGCGACCGTCGTGTTGCCTGGGTCCATGTAGACGTCGTGGCCGTTGACGCGTGCGAGACCCTTTCCTAACCATAGTTCAATGGTGTTCGCGCCGAGTGAGTGCCAACGAGACACGTCCTGTGCCTTCGCCGGCGGGCGCCTTCCAAGGGGAACGGCGAGTGCTGCGACCATGGTCGCTGCAACGACCATGGTCCATCGCTTTCGATTCATGCGTTCCTCCCGGACTGTTGTCGCCTTCCAGTGTGGACTTGTCTCACCGGCAAGGGAACATCGTGTAGGGGTCGCGCCGTTACGACTGCCAGGACCGCACCTGCGCCTCCATATCCTTGAGGCGGGCTTGCTCGCGCTCAACTGTCGTGTAACTTGCGTAGATGTGCAATACTGCCCGGTCCCTGTCCGGGGTCACCAGGGTGTAGCCGTCGTTCTCGCGCAACTTGACACCCTCGATGAACTCGCCCGAGTCCCGTGCAGCCTCGCTCAGGCGGCGCATGATGGTTCCCTTGAGCTCCCAGGGGCACGGTAGTTCGACGTGGCCCGGGTCGCGCGACGGAGTGTCATGCTTGAGCGCGGTGAGGTCCTTTCCTGTCGTTGCGAGCGTTTCCAGCAGAAGGCCGATCGACAGCATGCCATCATAGAATGGTAGAGAATGCGAGAAGATGAACCCACCGAGCATATCGGCTCCTGCGTCTGTGTTGGTCGTTTCGCGGACGATGCTTCGCGGCAGCGTCGAACACCAGTGAATGTCGATGCCGAGCCCTCGCAGATACTGTTCGAGCTCTATCGACGCGGTTACGGGAAGAGTGACGGAGCTCATCGGGCTGCTGGCATGGCGGGCTCCGATCATGATTGCTGTGGCACGGGTGTCCGAGATGATTTCACCAGTCGAATCGACAAGGAAGATCTTTTCGCCGGACGCGTCCAGGATGACTCCGAACGATGCCTCCAGGGACTTCACCATGGCGGACAGCTTGCGCTTCGCGTCCCGGAACTCTGATGCAGTGCGCACAGCCCTCCGTCCGTCGGCGTAGGCATTGAGGGAAACCATTTCCAGGCCGAATTCTCCGGCGATGGCTGGGAAGAACTGAACAGTCGTACCATAGGAGTAGTCGATGACAAAACGAATACCCGATGACTGGATCAACGGTATGTCAAGCGAATTCAGGTAGAAATCCCTGTAGGACTCCACGACGCGGGGTGGAATGTCGATAGTGCCGACCTCCTCCACGTCTGCGCGCGCGAACTCCTCGCGGAAGAAGATGCGTTCTATTGACGCTTCTTGCGCCGTGCTGAGGTCGAATCCGGTGCGGTCATAGAAGCGTATGGTCGTGAGTTTGCGGTCAAACGGTGAGCGCAGGACGTGGACACCTCCGCTCGCTGCAACCGACTTCACGGCGAACCGTGCAAGCGGAACGGGTGCTGCCTGAAGGTCCAGGACACGCACCCCGGTGCTCATCAGACCACCGATGACAGAGCGCTTCAACATGCGCGACGACTGATGGTCGTCGCGCGCCGTGAATGCGATGGAACCCTTGCCCAGATATGTGCCGTAGGCACATCCAAGCTTGGCACACATTTCTGGGGTCACTTCGATGTTGTTCACGCCTACGATGCCGTAGGAGCCGAACAGGGCACGTGACCAGGCTTTTCCCCAGACGACGTTGCTGGTCACAATCGACCCCGGTTCGACAATCTTGCCAGGCCAGATCTGGACCTGCGACTTCAACGTTGAACCCTGGCCGACACTGCAGTCATCCGCAACGATGTTGTCGCCTTCAAGCAGAACGTCCCTGCCGATGTGGACGTTCTTGCCGACAATGGAATTGAACACGCGTGCTCCGGACTCTATGGTGGCCCCTTCCCAGAGAATCGAGTTTTCGACGACTGCGCCGCCCTGTATGGTGACATGGTCCCCCACGAAGGAACTCTGGATCCGGGCTTCACCGATAGAGACCCCCCGACCGACAAGAACTGAACCGTCGAATCCCTTGAAACTCGCAATCGTGCTGTTGTCTCCTACCCAGATATCACTGCCGATGCGTCCGATGCGTTCGCCCTGAGGCTCGAGGTCTACCTTGCCCTTCAAAACGTCCGAGTGTGCATGCTTGTACTCGCGGATATTGCCGACGTCGCACCAATAGCCGGGAGCGATGTACCCGAACAATGGCCGATGATGTGTCAACAATGAGGGGAATACGTTCTTGGAGAAGTCGACTTCGCGGTCTTCAGGGATTTCCTGCCAGATGGATGGCTCAAGCACATAGATCCCCGTGTTGACTGTATCTGAGAAGACTTCTCCCCACGAAGGCTTTTCAAGGAATCGTACAATGTGCCCGTCGGCATCGGTGATGACGATGCCGTACTCGAGCGGATCGTCGACGCGCGACAGGGTGATGGTCGCGTCGGCGTGATGGTCGCGGTGATACTGGATTGCCTGCGAGAGGTCGATGTCTGTGACGATATCCGCGGCAATGACAAGAAAGGTATCCTGCAGGAGTGCACGCGCTAGACCTACCGCGCCGGCAGTTCCAAGATCCTCCTGGCTGACAACATATTCGATATGTACACCGAAGGCACTGCCGTCGCCAAAATAGGTGCGGATAGCATCCGGCTGATGATAGAGAATGACAACGAGGTCGTCGAGTCCGTGTTTCTTCAGAAGACGTATGACGTGCTGCATCATGGGCCGGTTGGCAAAGGGTACCATCGGCTTCGGGGCGTTGATGGTCAGCGGCCGTAGCCGCGTGCCGAACCCACCAGCAAGAATGACCGCTTTCATTGGTTTGCCTCTGACATTGACTGGTACAGTGCAAGATAGTCGCGCGCGCTTGCCTGCCACGAGTAGTCACACGCTGCCCCGATGGCCTGGACTCGCCGATATGCCTCAGGCGCTGCATACAGCCGTACCGCGCGTTTGACGGCGTCCAGGAACGACGAAGGGGTGGCCTCGTCGAAGCTGATGCCGTTGCCAACACCTGTCTTCGGGTGAACATCCTGAATGGTGTCTTTGAGTCCGCCAGTTCTGCGCACGACCGGGACACTTCCGTAGCGCAAGGCAATCATCTGCGACAGGCCGCAGGGTTCAAAGCGCGATGGCATGAGAAAGAAGTCGGACCCGGCATACAAACGGTGCGCCAGTCCTTCGTCAAAGCGCCTGTTCAGAACGAACCGGTCTGGATACTGGTTGGCCTTGTCTTGGAGAGCTGCCTCGATCTCGGGATCACCAGTTCCAAGCACAATCAGGTTCAATGGCAGCGCCATCATTTGGTCCCACGCTCCAAGCATCAGGTCGAGGCCCTTCTGACTGACCAGGCGCGAAATCACTGCAAACAGCGGAAAATCCGGGTGCGACGTGATACCCGCTTCCTGAAGAACGTGTTGCTTGTTCCGTTCCTTTCCGTCCAGTGATGAGGCGCTATACAGGTATGGCAGAGCGGCATCAGTTGCCGGGTCCCAGTAGGAGTAGTCGATGCCGTTGAGAATACCCGTGAGATGCTCGCGACGGACTTCAAGAATGCCATTCAGCCGGAAGCCCAGTTCCGGCGTGAGAATCTCATGCGCATACGTCGGCGACACGGTGCTGATCTCGTCCGACCAGACGATGCCACCTTTGAGGTAGTTGAGTTTTCCATAGAACTCGAGACCGTGGATGGTAAAAACTGACTCCGGCAACTGGATGTCCGCGAGGACAGACGCAGGGAAGATGCCCTGGTAAGCAATGTTGTGGAGGGTGAGAAGCGTTTTCTCCGTTCGCTCTGGCATGGCCGTCCGAAGATAGACGGGGAGAAGGGCCGCCTGCCAGTCATGGCAGTGCAGC
>DAOOUZ010000005.1:0-30794 GCA_035369785.1 Candidatus Cryosericum sp.
GTCAAAGACATGGCAGCGGATGCCCCTCAACCTGAGTTCACGAGCACAAGCCAGACCTGCAGGACCAGCACCTACAATGGCGACCGGGCCTCGGCTCTCGGTCGTTATCTCCAGGCGATCAGCGGCGTCGGTCGTATCGGTGACAAAGCGGTGCAACTCGCGAATACGTATGGGTGCGTCAACCTTCGCCCTTGTGCAGACGGACTGGCAGAATTGCTCCTGTGGACAGATCCGGCCACAGGTTTCGATCAGTGGATGCGCCTCCTGCAGCATGGTGCGGGCTCCGTGCATGTTTCCACTCCGGATGGACTGGATGAACTCCGGAATGGGCACATGGGCGGGACATTTCGCCTCGCATGGTGCATCATAGCAGTACAGACAGCGTTCTGCCTCGATCGTTGCCTGCTGCCGGTCCAGAGTTCGCTCAAATTCCTCCATGGTTCCTCCCAACGTGATCTAGTCTCCACGTGCCAGTCTTCTGTGTCTTCTGCTTTGTGGAGCAGAGTCCTGACCGTGGGTACTTGCCGGTGCAAAACGTTATAGGACCATTTGCCCGTTTCCCAAAGCAGAGCACGTGCCCTGCACGACCACGAGTTCGACTGCCATGCGTTCAGGACCGGAATTCGACTCCAACTGGCCAATCGATAGGAAAGCCGCCGGCTCACGAGAGCCGGCGGCCGTAAACTACATCAATGAACGAGCTATTTTGCTGCCTCGGATTTCGCTGGTTTGGCAGGCGGCACAGGAGGAACGCCCTGGAACAACTCCTTGATAGATCCCAGGCTTCCCATGAGCGCACTGCTCTCGTAGGGCAGGAAGACCTTGTTCGACGGGTTTGCGCTGATGGCTTCAAGTGTTTCCATGTACTTCAGCGCCAGCACATCATTCGAGGCGCCGCCCTCGTGAATACCGTTGAAATATGCAATAGTCGCTTCCTTGCGAGCGTTGGCAACTGTGATAAGAGCCTGAGCTTCGCCTTCCGCACTCAGAATCTTCTGCTGGCGGTCACCCTCGGCACGAAGAATGGCAGCCTGTTTCTCACCCTCCGCCTTGTTGATCTCGGCTTCCTTGAATCCCTCAGCTTCAAGGATGACTGCGCGCTTGCTGCGCTCGGCCTTCATCTGGCGGGTCATGGCCTCGAGAATCTCGGCTGGCGGATTGACCGCCTTGATTTCAGCACGCGTGACCTTGACACCCCATGGGTCCGTTGCCACGTCAACGATCTGTGTGAGCTCGTTGTTGACATTCTCACGCGACACCAGCAGTTCATCGAGGTTCAGGCTGCCTGCGATGTTGCGAATGGATGTCATGGTGAGCTTAAGAATGGCTTCGTTGAGGTTTCGGACCTCGTAAACAGACTTCACTGGGTCAGTAATGTAATAGTACAGGACAATATCGATGCTCGTGGGGACGTTGTCCTTGGTGATGACGGGCTGGGGCGGGTAGTCCCATGCCTGCTCACGCAGGTCAACCGTGGCTCGCACGCTGTCGACAATAGGAATCAGGAAGTGGAGGCCTGGCTTGAGTTCCCGGCTGAACTTGCCGAGACGTTCGACAATGACCGCTGTGCTCTGGCGGACAATGACGATGTACCGCAATGCGAAAATGACCACAACAACAATGGCGACGATCCACCAGAAAACCGCCCACGGAAACGTGCTTGGCATATGTACCTCCTACTCCTTTCGGACTGTCAGGGTCACGCCCTCTATCGACATAACAACTACTCGGTCGCCAACTGCGGCGCTCGCGGCCTCGTCATCCAGAATCGCTCTCCAGGTGGTACCTTTGAGGGCCACACGGCCAGCTCCTCCGGCCGGAATAGCCAACACCACGCTTGCTGTCTTGCCAATGATGTCGTCTACGTTCGTTCTCATGCCAGGGCCACCTCTCAGCAGGCGCAGATTGACAGCGCGCCCGACGAACGCTATGAGTGCAAACGATGCCAGGAAGAATATGATGAACTGCACCGACGTATTGAACCCGGCCCAATCGAACAACAGAGCAACCAAAGCCCCGCCGGAGAACCAGACGAGCAGGTAATACGGCAGGAAAGCATCAACCAATGCGCAGGTCACCGCAATTGCTATCCAGAAACTGACCACGAGCACCTCCCCTCCGTACCTCGCCATGAACAGCCGCAGCGCAGCTATTGTAGTACAGTGCGCGACCACTTCAAGAGAACACCGCGCAGGGTACAGACCCGCTTGAGCTACTGCCCGACCTTCTTCAGCTGTGCGTATCGTGCAGCCAGCTTCTTGACACCGGTCTTCTTGAAGTCGACGACGATGAATTGCTCGGTTCCGTCGTAGTAGACCTCAAGCACCTTGCCCTGTCCAAAGATATTGTGCATGACTGTGTCGCCGTCGACGAGCGCCAACGAACCCGTATGCGCTGTCTCCGAAACCCGTTCCTTATGCAGGTCCATCTCGCGGAGAAACCTGGAAGGCTCCTGGAACCCTGAGCCATAGTAGCTCGACCTCTCCGTGCAATAGCTGATGCAAAGCTCCTTCTTGGCCCTCGTGCAGGCAACATAGAACAGGCGGCGCTCCTCTTCGATATCAGCCGAACTGTCCAACGAGCGCCGATGGGGGAAAACGCCTTCCTCCGCCCCGACGATGAATACATCGTCGAACTCCAGTCCTTTGGCCGAGTGAGCGGTAATCAGAACTACACCCGTACCCGCCCCGGACTTCAGGCCATCCTGGTCCTGAATCAGGGCTACCTGAGTAAGATAGGCTGCAAGGGAACGGTCCTCGCTGGCGCGGTCAAACTCCTCGACGGTGCGGTGCAACTCGTCGAGGTTTTCCTGCCTGGACTGCAGCTCAAAGTTCGTCTCGATCGACTCGGCTGGCTGCTGCTCCAGGAGTCCCGACGATGCGAACACGAGGTCGACAGCATGAAGAGCAGAGCTTCCAGCCCCGCTAATGTCCTGAACCAGTCGTATGAAGTCCTGCACTTTGTTCCATGTCCTGGTGTCTTTCTTCTGCTCGAGCCACTCCGGCAGAGCCAGGTACAGCGACGTTTCGTGCTCTGCCGCGAACACCCTGAGTTCGCCAAGTCGCTTCTCGCCCAAGCCACGCGAGGGCCTGGCGACTGCCCGCTCAAACGCAAGGTTGTCCATGGGATTGCACCCCAAACGCAGATAGGCCAGGACATCCTTGACCTCCTGACGCTCATAGAACCGGAACCCTCCCACAATCTGATATGGTATCCCTGCAGAAAGAAACGCTTCCTCAAGGACGCGAGACTGGCTGTTCATCCGGTAGATGACCGCCATGTTGCGCGCCTCTTCGCCGGCACGCATACGCGATTCGACGCTGGAAGCCACGAAGGTTGCCTCCTCTTCGGGAGTCAGTGCCTCGAACACCCGTATCGGAGCGCCGGTTCCGTTGGTGGTCCAGAGCTTCTTTGCATACCGGGTCCGATTCTTCGACACGAGCGAATTCGCTGCGTCGAGAATGGCTTCTGTGGAGCGGTAGTTCTGTTCCAGCTTGACGACCACTGCGCCAGGAAAGCCCTGCTCAAAGTGAAGGATCAGCTTGTTGTTGGCACCGCGGAACGCGTAGATGCTCTGGTCGTCATCGCCAACCACCGTGATGTTCCCGTGTACCGCTGACAACTTCTTCACAAGCTCGTACTGCATCTTGTTGACATCCTGGTACTCATCAACCAGGATGTGCTCGAATTTCCGAGCATAGTACTCCTGCACCTCTGGGCGCTTGTCAAAAAGCCGGACTACAAGCGCGATCAGGTCGTCAAAGTCGAGCAGGTTTTCCCGCTGCAGACGTTCCTGATACACCTTGTACACGCTGACGGTAGCTTTCTCCAGGTAGCTGTATCCATAGTCAGACAGCTCCTCCGGTCCAATGAGATTCGACTTGGCGTCTGAGATACGGTACACAATCTTCTGGGGCTCGTAGGCCTTAGGATCCAGGTTGAGATCCTTGAGAATCTGCCTCACCAGGCGCAGGCGGTCGTCTTCGTCGATGATCACAAATTGTCTGGTGTACCCTATGTCGAGTTTCTCGATCTGTTCACGCAGAATGCGCCCGGAGAGCGAATGGAAAGTGCCTATCCATAGCCCTTTCCTCCCAAGCTCCGTCCCCAGGAGTGCGTCGGCACGCGTGCGCATCTCGCCGGCAGCCTTGTTGGTGAACGTGACAGCCATGATGTTCGACGGAGCGATTCCGCGCCTGGCAATGAGGTAGGCCAGCTTGTACGTTATGACTCTGGTCTTCCCGGAGCCCGCTCCAGCAAGCACCAGGCATGGTCCGCTGACAGCCTGCACTGCCTGCAGCTGTTGCGGGTTCAGCTCAGTCTCAAAGTCAACAAGCATCAGAGCGCTCCACCGAAAGTCATGACGAGTGCAATAGTGGCCGCCAATTCAAGAAGCGTTGGAAGGAGATATGCGAGCAGCGACAAACCAGCGTTCTTCTCATACAGCAGTTTGACTGCCAGCACTCCAACAACCAGCGAATACACAAGCGCACCATATGAGAACAGCAGGGGCAGGATTCCGCCATGACTGGCCAAAGTCACACCCGCCATGCGGAGCAATGCTGCAACGAACCCGGCGAATCCCAGGGAGCCGTACAGCGAAGACGCTGCGGTACGTTTCCAAGCCACACGCGCTAATCCGTCAATGACCATCACAGCAAACATGACCAGAAAAAACGGTTCTGCAAGGAATGCCCAGAACGTCGCAGGCGAGCGTTGCAGCTGTTTCAGCGCGTCAGCCACCTGTGCCGTCAGCCCCAGGGCGTCCGCCACAAGCATAACATCCACCATGCGGAAGCTCACCGCGTCAACCACGCCCGTGAGCAGCACGGCAATCATGGCAGCCAGCATGGAGGGATGTTCGCGCACATGACGCAGCCCCTCGGCAGGGCGTCCCACAAACAGCACGAACAATTCAGCAAAGTACCCCACGCCTGTCTCCTTTTCACACGCGAACTGCACTTGAACACGCCCGCGCTTTGGCACCTGTACGCCAGAGAGAGTATACCGTGGAACCGGTGTGCGGCCAATGGCCCATCTTGTAGTAATCATGATACGGGGTTGACCGTCTGCGGGGCCATTCCATACTGGTATGGAGTGTAAGCTGTCCGGAGGCGTTCCATGCTGTTCGACACAATTGTTGTGTTGTTTGCGACCATTATCATTGCCCGGAGCCTCTTCGCCAAGCATGGCAAGATCACCACGTCTCTCCTCGCAATTGGCCTCTCCGCACTGCTGACGGCCTCGCTCACTCCGTACTACCTGACATTCATCAAGCTCCCCAACCAGGGACTTGCCACCGTCGTCTACTATGTCGTTACCTACCTTCTCTTCTACGTGCTCATCGCCGTCCCGGCGATCCTTCTTTCGTCCTGTATCAAGATCCTCGTGCTGACGCTGCTCCTTGGCGTCATAGTTCACTTGTTGCCAACGTCGGTATCGTCAAGCATCATCAGCAACAGCCGCATCTATCCGATTCTCCTTCCCTTGCTCCGGCTGCTGCCCCCTGTCAATCTCAAGGCCTTGGGGCAGTGGGTTCAGAGCATTCTGCCGGGTCATTGAGGCAAGACCGTTTGCGGCTCCCCGCTTGCTGGTCAGCGGGCACGCGTCACACGAGAAGCCGGCGGCAACCAGACTGTTTCCTTCATTGACAACGACGTTCGCCCTCGCTAGCATGTGACACAACCAGGAGACAGGACGGCTCTTGCGGCAGTCTCCTGCTATGTGCACGAGCTGGAGGAAGCATGGATGACAAGTTTGCCCGTGAGGGACTGACATTCGACGATGTCCTGTTGATTCCTGGCAAGTCGGACGTCCTCCCGGCCGGCGTCGACATCGGTACCCAGCTCACGCGGACGCTGCACCTGAACATCCCTGTTGTCAGCGCGGCCATGGACACAGTCACTGAGCACTCCATGGCGGCAGCGATGGCGCTCGAGGGCGGACTCGGGTTTGTCCACAAGAACATGGCCATCGAGCAGCAGGCTGCAGAGGTAACCGCGGTAAAGCGCATGAGCATACAGCCCCTAGGCTCCATTGCGCACCTCGACCTTCACCAGACAGTCGTGGAGTCGCGAGAACTGCTCGACCGTCTGGGCGTGTTTGCAGTTCCCCTTCTAGACGGCAGGCGTCTTGTCGGTTTTGTCACTCCTTCGGATGTTGCCTTCGAGGAGCCCTCCATCCCACTTGTCCAGCTTGTGAATCCCGCGGGAAGGATTCCCCTTCCTCTCAATCTGGATGCAGAGGGGCTCGCTCAGTACCTTGCCCGGTGGGATATCCATGAGCTGGCCCTCGTTGGCCCGGACGGAGGCCCAGGGGGGTTCGCCGACGTGGCCGATGTCGCGCGGACGCTAGCCTACCCTGAATCGGTAACGGATGCACGAGGGTGTCTGATGGTAGGCGCCGCCGTCGGCGTCGCACCGGACCTCATGGCCCGTGCCCGGTCCCTGATAGACGCAGGGGTCGATGTACTAGTGCTTGATAGCGCACATGGCCACTCGTTGGGAGTCGTCAGAGCCGTTGCTCTGCTCAAGCAGTCATTTCCCGCCATACCGGTCATCGTAGGAAATGTCGCCACGCCTGAGGCAGTGCGTGACCTTGTCATTGCCGGGGCAGATGCCATAAAGGTAGGCATCGGGCCTGGTTCGATATGCACGACGCGCATTGTGGCGGGCGTAGGCATGCCACAGATTACGGCCATCTATGACTGTGCAGAAGAAGCAGCAAAGCATGACATCCCCATCGTTGCAGACGGAGGCATCCGATATTCGGGTGATGTCACCAAGGCTCTTGCAGCGGGTGGCAGCACGGTCATGCTTGGGAAGCTCCTTGCAGCAACATTCGAAAGCCCTGGTGAGTCAATCACTGAAAGCGGTGCTAGTTATAAGGCGTATCGTGGCATGGGATCTGTGGATGCAATGCGCAGCGGCAGCAGTGACCGGTACTTTCAGACGGGACATTCCAAGCTGGTCCCTGAAGGTGTTGAAGGGCGCGTCCCTATCCGAGGGTCTGTTCACGATGTCCTCTTTCAGCTTCTTGGTGGTCTGCGAGCCGGTATGGGATACTGCGGGGCGCCGACGCTCGAGGTGCTGCGGAACGAGTCGCGCTTCGTCCGCATCACTGGTGCCGGACTCCGCGAGTCTCATGCCCATGATATCGACATGACGGGCGACAGCCCCAACTACGACCCGATGCAATGAACCCGGAACACCACGAACTTGTCGCCATCCTTGATTTCGGGGGCCAGTACACCCAGCTGATCGCGCGCCGTGTGCGTGACCTGCACGTGTTCTGCGAAATCATGTCCTGCGACACCAGCGCCGCGAGGCTTGCGGAACGTTCCCCCAGAGCACTCATACTCTCCGGTGGGCCTGCAAGTGTCTACGCAGATGGCGCTCCGACCTGTGACCCAGCGATCTTTGAGCTTGGGCTTCCAGTTCTGGGCATCTGCTATGGTGCGCAGCTGATGGCGACCTTGCTGGGGGGCAGTGTGGAGCACGCCGCTTCCGGCGAATATGGACAGACGGCCGTGTCGCTGTCCCGATCTTCCAGGATGTTCCGTGGCCTTTCCCCGGAGATTACTACCTGGATGAGCCACATGGACCGCATCCATGACGTCCCGGCAGGCTTTGAGGTAACAGCCGGAACAGCTGTCTGCCCGGTGGCGGCCATGGAGGACTCCACTCGCCATCTGTATGCACTCCAGTTTCATCCGGAAGTGGCCCAGACCACTGCCGGAACACAGATCCTGGAAAGATTTCTCTTCGACATTGCAGGCTGCTCCGGCGACTGGACCATGGAGAGCCTTGTGAACACGGCAGTCCAGGACATGCGAAGCCGCATCGGCGAGAAGCGTGCCCTGTGCGCGCTGTCGGGAGGGGTCGATAGTTCGGTGGCCGCGGCCCTGGCCTACCGTGCGATTGGACAGCAACTATGCTGTGTTTTTGTTGACACCGGTCTGCTTCGTGCTGACGAGGGCGGCCAGGTGGAAGCAACGTTCCGTGGTCACTTTGGCGCTCCTCTGGTGCGCGTGGATGCCGGAGACCGGTTCTTCGCGGCGCTTGAGGGCATCACTGACCCGGAACAGAAACGCAAGGCGGTCGGCTCCACGTTCATCGCCTGCTTTGCAGAACAGGCGCGCACAGCGCAGGATGCACAGTTTCTCGTACAGGGAACGCTCTACCCGGACGTCATCGAGTCCGGCAGCCCGGTCGCTCGTACCATCAAGAGTCACCACAATGTCGGGGGGCTTCCTCCGGACCTTGGCTTTGACTTGGTTGAGCCTCTTCGCCTCTTGTTCAAGGATGAGGTCCGAAATCTCGGCAGGATCCTGGGGCTTCCCGAGGAACTCGTCACCAGGCAGCCATTCCCAGGTCCAGGACTCTCAGTGCGGGTTGTCGGCGAGGTTACGCGCCACAAGGTGGACATCGTCCGACGCGCGGATGCCGTGGTCGAACGGGTTATGCGTCAGTCGGGCTGGTACGACAAGGTCTGGCAGTCATTTGCTGTGCTGCCCGATGTTCACAGCGTCGGTGTTCAGGGAGACACACGCACGTACGGTCACACGATTGCAGTTCGCGTGGTCGACAGCAGCGATGGGATGACAGCAGACTGGGTACGGCTGCCCTCCGAGGTTCTGCACGAACTCTCCCAGGCCATCGTCAGCGAAGTCCCCGAAGTCAATCGCGTCGTCTACGACATTACATCTAAGCCACCCGCGACGATAGAGTGGGAATAGCACCCGACGACCCCGCACCGGTCCGGTCTGCCAGGATCAGGTCTCTGGATAGTGAGTGATTCGCTGGATTTCTCGGTATACCGGCCGCAATGCAGGATAGATGTGCCGGTACACCCCCACGTAGAGGTCGTGGTACAGGGCGGCGGCTTCCGCGCGTGGCATGAAGGTATCTGCTGCGCGAACCATGTGGCTGGCCGCCTCCTCGTGCGTTGTATACACTCCGATTCCGACAAAGCCGTTTATCGCTGCTCCCAGGCCCGAAGTTTCGTACGTTTCGCTTCGAAGGACGGGGCGGTTGAACATGTCAGCCGTAATCTGGCAGATTGCATTGGATTGCGAGCCGCCTCCGGACACCATCACCTTCTCAACTGCCGTTCCACTCTTGCGTTCGATCTGCTCCAGCCCTTCCAGCAGGGCGTACCCGATGCCTTCAATGATGGCACGATAGATATGTGCCCGGGTGTGCACGTCCCCGAACCCGATCATTGATCCTTTGGCCTCCGGCATCTTCAGGCCCGGGCCCCAGTACGGCTGCAGCATCAAGCCTTGTGATCCGGGCGGAACGTCCTGAAGATGCTCGTCCAAGACGACCTCAGGAGGAACACCACGCTCGGCCGCCTCAACTGCTTCACGCACCGCGAACTCCTTCTTGAACCAGCTTACCATCCAGTAGCCGCGGAAGATCTCAACCTCGGGGTTGAAGCAACCCTTGACGCTGGCAGGATATGGCGGCATGAATGCGATAGGTTCAAAGTACGTCCTGGACGTTGTCTGAATTGTTGCCGTCGTTCCAAAGCTCAGACTGACACTGCTTGGGTCGACGCAACCGACCCCCAGCGTCTCGCAACCCTTGTCCGAACCGGCAGCGATCACCGGCAGTCCCTCCGGAAGCCCGGTTTCGGCTGCCGCCTGAGCAGAAACGCTCCCCATCTGCTGCCCTGCTTCGACCAGATCAGGAAGCTGGTCGCGGCGAGCACTGAACATGTGCCAGCGCCAGCTGCTGGGCCTCGAGGGCCAACCGCGCGCAGCGTAGTCGAACGGAATGTGGCCTATCTGCGAGGCTACGGAATCTACATACTGTCCAGTAAGACGGTAACAGAAGTACCCCGACAGCAGAAGCCATTTCGCGGTCCTAGCCCACAAGTCAGGCTCATTTTCGACCATCCAGTTGTCTTTTCCCTTGCGCCGACTGATCTCTACAGCCTTGGTCATCCCAACCAGCCTGAACTGAAGGCGGTCCATTGCTGGCATCGGCTTGTCACACCGGGCCATGCGCTGGTCCAGCCAGACGATTGCCGGCCGGAGAGGCATTCCGTTGGCGTCGAGAGGAACGACAGTGTCCCTCTGTGTCGTGACGGTTACGGCTGCAATGCGCTTCCATGCAAGGGGGGCCTCTCCCTTCAGTGACTGAAGGGCCATGCAGGCGTCTCGCCAGAAGTCGCCGGCTGGGTGTTCTGCGTACCCGGGTACGGGCGAAACGTATGGCTCAAACTCCACCTTGTGCTTCGCCAGAATATGCCCGTTGCAGTCAAAGACAAGCCCTCGGACACTCTGGGTGCCACAGTCAATCGAGAGGATGCATCGGTCATCCTGGCACTCGGTACCGGTTCCTTGTTGCGTCACCGTCATGACACTACCTCACACCAATGGACATGGCAGTGGTCAGGCATAGCGGGACAGGACCTCAGCGAGTCGGGGAATGAAGTCCTTCTTCCGTGACAGCACACCGTCAAGAACCGCATGGCCGTGCTCGACCTGGACTCCGAATGCTTCCTCAAAGGCTTCCTCCGCGCCAGAGACGAGCAGATACGATTGTCGCCTCAATGGGTCTGTTGCGAGAAAGGCGACGGCTGCCAACCCCATGCGTGTCCGAAGGTCCAGCATTGCCTGATGGAATTCGGACTCTCGCTCCTGAACGGCTTCAAATGCGAACACCACCGTCTGAGATACTCCTATCCGGGTATCAAACAGATCAAACTCCTTGAAGTCCTTCGCAAGCACTTCGCTGGCGGCATGCCCACTCACGATGGCAGACCCGTGACGGAGCAGCTCCAGACCATACTCCTGCGCATTGACGTCGCAGATGGCTGCAAGCCGGCGGGCCACGCGGACATCTGTTGCCGTGGTCGTAGACAGATTCATGTTCATCGTATCCGAGAGGATCCCGGACAAGAGAATGCCGGCAACGCGCGCTGGCATAAATACCCCGTTTTCCGTGCAGAGTTCGGCTACAATCGTGCACGTGCTCCCCACCGGTTCATTGCGGAAGTAGATGGGGCGAAATGTGGAGATGTCACCTACGCGGTGGTGGTCAATGATCTCGAGAATGTCGGCCTCTTCGACGCCGTCGACCGCCTGAAGCGTCTCGTTGTGGTCAACAAGAATCACCTTCTTGCGCGCGAACCGAATGAGGTCTGACCGCGTCACGATGTTTGCGGGTTGGCGAAAATTGTCCAACACGACCGCACACCTTGCAGAAGAATCCAAGACTGCCTTCTTTGCTTTTTCCAGTGTGTCGGTCATGCCCAGGAGCGGGACGCTGTTCTGCATGAAAGCCGACACAGGAATGGACGACCACAGTGTCCGCAAGGTGTGGGCCAACGATTTGCCCGTGGCGAGCACAACCTGAAGACTGGGAGGCCACTCCTGACATGTGACGACCCCCGTATCCACCCCGGTGACGATGAGCGCCGTGGCTGCCGTACATGACGCCATGACCTCAGCCGACGGCATGCCGTCCGACACAACGATGCGTGCCTCATGGCAGGCGGACGCTGCAGGAGAAACTGACTTCATGAGGACCAACAGGGCGCCCTGCAAGAGTGTCAGGTCACCAGACCGAAACACAATGCTGGCTGACAGTTGGGCCGCGACGGTATCCACGTCCACTCCGTAGGGGACAACGTCCACGCGTTCCAGTTCCTCGGCATACGCGGTCGCGATGTCGACAGCATCGACGACGCCCCGTACCGTTTGCTCGCCATCGATGACAGGCAGGGAATGAATGCGGTGCTCCTTCATGAGGACCGCCGCCTTCCCTACCTGTGTCGACGGAGCCACGGTCACCAGCCGTTTCCGTGGCACATCCTGGACCTGCGGCATCAACGACCGCAGGAGCGGCGGAGTACGGAAACCAAAACGATCCAAAGCAAAGCGCGTTTCATCGCTCAGCTCGCCTCCCCGCACCGCTATATACACGCGTGTACGGTCTGTTCGATTCTTGAAGAAAGCGTATCCCAGAGCCGAACAGATCGAGTCCGTATCCGGGCTTCGGTGGCCTGTCACTATGACTTTCTCACGCATATCAGCACGCTCCATTTGTGCGGTCGGGCTCGGCCCGCGAAGGCGTCGTTCCTATAGCCACCGCGCCCGACCTCAGCGCAAGGTTGGTTCGGAAGTGTGACGTCCAATCGAACTTGTAGCGTTCTTCGCCACGCATGAAATCAAGCTCACGGCAACCCTCGTTGAAACGCTGTTCCGCGAATCTCACCAGCATGAGCCTGCCAGGAGAATACGATGCATAGGATGGCTTGTATTGGGTATTCCAGGTGTAGACCACTCCCTGCCAGTAGAAGGCAAGCATAAATGCAAGAAGCTCACCTTCTCCACGAAGTTGTCCAACACGCACCTGACCGTGGGCTCCCATGATCGGCAGGACATCCCGCAGAAACTCCTGGTCAGGATGGTTGAGAAAAGGACTGCGGTGCCCGTCAGCGGACTGACGCTCAGCTGAAAGGGCAGCCATCTCATCGAACAGATAACCGTCCACTGCGTCCCCATCCAGATACTGAAGTGCCGAGCCTGCTCCCCCTGTACTGTGCACAGCATCCCACCTGTTGAGCTTGTTGCGCACCTCATGCCGGAACCCCTTGCCCAGTGTCTGGTAGAACTCATCCCAACTTCCCGCTATGGGTAGGTACGGACACCGTACGGTCCTGTGCCATGCGCCGCCTGTTTGCTGGTCCCTCAGCCTGTCCAGCGGCTGTACGTTGGGCGAGTCCTCCGGAATCTCCTCCAGATCCAGGGCACTCCACACGTCGTGATGAGCCACAACTGCTGCCACAAGCTGATCAGCGATGTCCCCACGGCCGCGCGGTACAATGAGATCAGCATAGTCCGACAGACCCTGGCCGAGAAAGTGCAGCGTTTTCGTGTCATCGGCGATGTAGAACGGTGCTAGCCCGACTGGCGTTCCCTGCTCGGACGCCACCAGCAGGAAGAGGTGCTTGTCACTGCTGAAGTGCTTCCACCATGTCGACAGCCATTCGTACGTCGAATGGCATGTGTTCGAGCTGCTCGTCTCAACGACCGTGTTCCAGACCGGCTCGAGCTTGCCAAGGTCCGCAGTATCCTGAAGGAGTTCAATATTAACCATGCAGGGATCTCCTGTCCCCGCCCGAGCACCACAGGGTACGTCTGGCAGTGCCGTTGCTGTGCCCTGGCGAGCCGACCGGCGGTGGACTACTGGTACAGTGCTGCTACAGTATATCTGAGAACAACCAATCCTATAGTCCCGTAAGGAGAACGACCGTGTTTGATCTATACCTCTTTGACCTCGACGGAACGCTCGTCGATACGCGACAGGACATCGCTGCTGCCGTCAACCACGTGCTCCGGCTGCATTCCCGGCCCGCCCAAGATGTCGCTGTCGTTGTTTCGTGGGTGGGCGATGGGCTCGATGACATGATGAAACGAGCCTTCCAGACGGACGAGGAGGCCTTTGTGACAGAGCTTGTCGATGAGTTCCGATCGTACTACAGTGACCACTGCACAGACGAGTCCCGCCTGTATGAAGGCTGTCAGGAAACGCTTTCGGAGCTTGATGCCCAAGGACACCACTTGTCGGTGCTTACAAACAAGCCAGAGGACCTTTCGCGCGAGATTCTCCGGCGACTGGGTATTCTGGGCTTCTTTGACCACGTTGTCGGGCCTGACGAGCCCGACCTCAGAAAGCCCAACCCGTCGAACCTTTGTTCGCTCGTGCACGACGTCGGTGTGTCGCTGCAGCACACGTTGATGGTCGGCGACTCCCGAAACGACATTCTCGTAGCGCAGAATGCGGGTGTTCCATCCTGTGCGTGCACGTTCGGGTACGCGGGCCGTGCTGCGCTCGTCGCCTTGAAACCAACCTACCTCATCGACAGCTGGCCCGAACTGCTGAACCTGGGGAATCCGCAGTCATGAGACAGCAGGCTGTGCCACAGCGGTAGCGGGGCACTGGCACGAGACGAGAGGAGACAGGCATGCGCGGAAACAACCAGCTGGCCATCATCAATGCCAGCATCATGTCCTTTGCCGATGGAATGTGGAGAACCACGGGGACAGGGATGTACCTTGCAAGCGGGGTTATCCAGAGGATTGCCAGCGCCGCCGACATCCTGGCCATGTCCAGAGAGAAAAATGCCACGCTCCTCGACTATCAGTCGTTGCCTGGAGCGACCTGTTTTCCAGCGTTCATGGACTCGCACCTGCACCTTGACCTGTACGGCGCGGCGCTTCTGAACATTGACCTGAGTGGCGCGTCCTCGCTCGAGGAGGCTCTCACGCGAATTCGGAATGCCGGGAAGCCGGACTCCGGGAACTGGATTCGAGGCGACGGGTGGGATGACGAGCTTTGGCACCATGCTCCCCGGCGGCAGGACCTGGACGAGCTCTACCGTGAGTCGCCCGTCGTTCTCAAGCGCAAGGACTACCACTCCCTCTGGTTGAACACAGCGGCACTCAAGGCTGTCGGACTTTGGGGGGACTCGGCGTTCGGGGATGACCTGATTCCCCGAGACAACGACGGGCCAACCGGAATACTCCATGATGCGGCCCAGGACGTTGCCCTGGCACGGATTCCGGCTCCAAGCCTCGAGGAGCGCTTTGCGGGGTTTCATCGGGCCATCACCCGCCTTCTGTCGCTGGGCATTGCCTCCTGCTGCAACATGGACTTCGGCATTCTGCCGGAACTCGAGGCGCTGGTGCCAGCAATGGACGAGGAGCCGCGCATCAGGATCTGGCAGGCAGTAGGTGCGGAGAACCTGGACGCCGCCGTGGCACTGGGGCTTCGATCCGGTTTCGGATCAGACTTCCTGAGGATTGGCGGAGTGAAGTTCTTCGCTGATGGCTCGCTCGGGTCACGTACCGCCTACATGGTCGAGCCATGGAACGGGGAGCACGCCAACTACGGATATCACACGTACGCATCAATCGATGCCCTGTCGGAACGATTCCACAGGGCCGACGAACATGGCCTTTGGATCTGGATCCACGCAATTGGCGACAGGGCCAATGCCGAGGTTCTGGACGCCTTTGACAAGGCTGGCGCCTCGCTGTCCAAGGGGCATGCCCACCACCGCATCGAGCACGCCCAGTTCCTTCGCCCTACGGACATCAGCCGGTTTTGTGACCTTGGCATCGCAGCGTCTGTGCAGCCTGCCCACCTCGACCTCGACATCGGCAAACTGCGGTCAGTGTTCCCCGCGCCGCACCCGGGGTCGTATGCCTTCCATTCTCTCCTCACCGCGGGAACCGACCTCTGCTTTGGCTCGGACGCTCCCGTCGAAGACCCAGATCCGTTGAAGGGCATGTCCTTCGCAGCGTTCCGCAAACGAGCAGGCGAAGAGCCCTACCAGCCAGAACAGCGCATCAGCCTGTCGGACGCGCTGAGCGCCTACACCGTGGTGCCAGAGGACACTGTGGGACTTGCCGGAGTGCGCGGGAACCTCATGGAAGGGCAAGATGCAGACGTGGTCGTCCTTTCGCGCAATGTGTTGCAGTCCAGAGGTCCGGACGACCTCAGGAGTGCACACGTTGCCACAACCATTGTAGATGGCTCTGTCGCGTACCAAGCCTGACAACCACTAGGCTACACTGCGTGTGACAGTAGGTACCAGGCGGAAAGCTCCTATGGGTCTTCGTGCGGGCTCAGGTTCTCCCCGGGTTTGCGATAATAGAACCACATGACTACTGCCAGCGCCAGGGCCAGTACAACCAGCCACACAACCCTATCCCGGTGAATTGGATTCTCCTTGGTTGAACCTTGCCGTACCACGACAACAGAGAGCGCATGAATGTCAGTTTCACCTTCGTGCTCGACGCAGGCTCTGTGAAAAACGCCTGTCACCAGCACGGTATCGCCGATGGTGCGATAGTCCTCGGCCCACGAAATGGTAGGCATGGACACTGTCTTTGGAACGAAGATGCCCATCGCGGTGTTGTTGCCATCGGAAAGATTCAACCACGTGCCATCAGCTCTCGCCAGCACGTCTTCAAGTACTTCACCCTTGAATGACACGGTCTTGCCATCCCAAGTAGCCGACTGCTCCACGAGTTGCGTCGTTGTGACCAGCGGTGGCTCCTCTGCCAGTGTCTGACTCGGCACAAGAGCGAGCAGGAGCATCGTTACAGCCACACAAGCTGCCACGCGTCCCTTCATCCAGCCACCTTCTGACGCTTGAGGCCCCTGAAGCTCGCCGCAATAAACCCGAACAGGGTGAAGACGGAGAGAAACTCCAGTCGTCCCATCCACATTTCCACAATGTACACGATTTTGAGGAGCGTCGGCATGGTCGCCTGCGTCACACCACAGGAGAGACCAGTGTTGCTGCCGGCCGAGACTGACTCGAAGAACGTATCAGCCATGGGGTACCCGTATGCCATGCCAACCACCGCCCCCACTACGTAGATAAGCACATAGAGGACTACGATGACCGCCGCGCTCTTGACTGTCCCATCTGTCAATGTGTTGTCGCGGATGTGGTGATAGTGGCCGACGACAATAGCACGCTCTGGGGACAGCAGTTTCCTGATGTCAGTTACAATCCCCTTGAAGATGATTCCCATGCGCATGCCCTTGAAGCCACCGCCGGTGGACGCCGCACTGGCTCCTATCGCCATTGCAATAGTGAGGGCAAGCATTCCAAGGGAGCCCCAGTCTCGGACAAACGTCCGGGCATAGATGTTGGATTGACCCGTCGTCGTATGGGCGGAAAGTAGCTGAAAGAATCCTCGTCTGAAGAGCGCGACGGCGTTCGGATAGACACCCCGCTGCATGAGCGCAAGGCATGTCAGCGAGAACGTGGTAAGGACGGTGATCGTGAAGGACACGATTTCGACGTTGTGCAGAATCTCCCTGCGGTTGCCCGTCCACACTGCATAGTGCAGTGCGAAGTTGAAGGAACCAAGAACCATGAACACCATGCTGACGGTTTCCATGGGTAGACTATGGTAGTACTGCATATTCTGGCTGTAGGGAGCAAATCCTCCGGTACTCCAAGCGGACATGAAGATATACGCGCCATGGAAGAATGCAAGTTGTGGCTTCATGCCCCCGACTATTGCCAGGATGCCCAGAACTCCGGTCCCAATGAGCAGATAGATGAGTGAGATACGCCATATCTGAACTGCAATGTGCCGCACATTGGGCACCAGCTTCTCATCCTTGCCTTCACCGACCATCAGCTTGTACGCGCCGCCTGTAGAACCAATCAGAAACGTCAAAGCCAGCACCACGATTCCCTGGCCCCCAACATACGTCAACAGATGACGCCACATGTTGAGTCCCTGCGAAATGTGGTCAAGGTCCTGCAGAAGAAAGAGCCCTGTCGTCGTATAGCCACTCATCGTATCGAAACAGGCATCCAGGAGTGACAATGCATGACCACTGAGGACATAGGGAACCGCAGACAGCACCATGGCAACCAGCCACGACCCTGCGGCGATGACCATTGCATGCGTCAGCCCCGGCGTGTTTTTGGTGCGCGACACCAGCGCGAGAACATATCCGACCAGCAACGTCAGAACAATCGAGAGGCCAAAGTCCACGGCTGATTCCCACTCTCTGAACACCAGACTCGTGACCATGGGCACGAGCATCAGCAGGCCCACCCCAATCGTAATCAGCCCAGTGTAGTAGCCAATGATGCGGAAATCTTCCTTCCAGACTCTGCGGACCATTGGCTATCTCCCGAGAAAGAACAACCGCGAAACGAAGTACCCCACAAGAATCAGAATGCCAGTCCATGCAACTTCCGTGGTGATGCCCAGCACGTCATTGCGCAGCCCGGCTCGACGAGTCGTGCGGGATTGCTCTCGATCGTTGCTCATGACTTGCGCAAGACGTCTCTGAACGATTCTTCGGCGTCGGGGGCAACCAGACCGATGACGGTATCGTCGGCGTTCAGTTCACTGGCTCCCCTTGGGAAGACAATGTCACCACCGTGCATGATCGAAACTACCACGCAGCCCCGGGGCCAAGGCACTTCCCGCATGGTCTTGCCAACGACAGGGGAGTCTGATGGAATCTGAAGCTCGACGAGCACTGCCTTCCCCTTTGCCAGCGTAACGAGAGGAATCAGGTCGTGGACAACAATTCCTTCCTCAATGACTGTTGCAAGAATGTCTGTCGAGTTGAGGGCAAAGTCCACACCGATCTTATGGAAAACGTCCTCATTGCGCGGGTCATTGATGCGGGCCGTCGTAAGTGGCACATGGAATCGTACCTTCGCCAGTTGGCACGCGACCAGGTTGTTGGCATCATCGCCTGTCACCGCCGCAAACCGGTCCGTCTTCTCCATTCCCGCATCAATCAGGGCAGAGATATCGCAGCAGTCCCCATTGATGACAAGTGCCTTTCCCCATTCCGACAGCGCTTCGCACGCCTTCGGGTCCTGCTCGATGATGGCCACGTCATGTCCTTTTCCGACAAGCAAACGAGCGAGGTACGAGCCTACCTTTCCGCCACCTGCAATGACAACATACATGGTCTGCCTCTCACCGATGGAAGATTGCCTTGAGTCTGGGCACGTCTGAGATGTGCAAGGCAAGCATCAGGCGGTCTCCCTCGGCCAGGACATCTCCCGGCTTTGCCAGGGTTGTGTTCCCGTCGCGTGTCACCGAAATCACCTTGAAGTCATCCAAGGCCTCTGCTTCCGCTACTGTTCGCGCCATGACGCGCGAGTTATAGGGAACTTCTACCAATTCGATGTTATCTCCCGGCAGGACAAAGTGCATATCCTCATTGCGAATGAGGAACTTGCTGTAGATAATATTCGCAGCTGATGTGGTTGGACAGACTGTGTCGAGTCCCAAGGCCCGATATGTTTCTCCCTTAACAGGGTCAAAAACGCGCGCAATCACCATCGGGACCTTGAAGATGTTTTTTGCCACCTGTGCGGCCATGATATTCATGTTGTCTCCCTCGGTAACGGCGGCAAATCCGTCAGCGTGCTCGATACCTGCCGACCTGAGGACATCGCTGTCGAATCCAACTCCGGGCACCGTTGCTCCATTGAAGTCATCGCTCAGCCGACCGAAGTTGTCGGGATTCCGGTCCACAATGGCCACATCGTGGCCCTCCCTGGACAGCCTCGTGGCCAGCGTGGAACCCAGGCGTCCACAGCCGACGATTACTATGTACATGACCTCATCTCCCCCATCAGTCCTGATGTCAGGCTCAAGTCACAAACGGGGCAGTATATCTTCTGTGCCTGCAATGTCAATATGATGCGGCGAAGGACGTCCGGCCAGGCATTCACAGATGCTGGACGGTTTCTCTGGGGAGTCCGCTGCAGTCAGGAGTGCACCACACGACGCGCCACGGCCGGGTTGCAGCCTCGGCCCTTCTGTGGTACGATAGGCCGCAGGTGACAGTCGGATGGAGACAAGCGATGGCTCAACAGGAAGAAGAACTCATCAGGACCGATCCGCGAGGCAGTCCCCCACGTCGGAAGCGCCCCGCGGCATTGCCTATCTGGGGTGAGTCCAGCGCCGTCATGGCGCTGTACCACAGCGGAGTTCTCGCAGACATCGCCATCACACTTGGCATCCTTGGCTTTTTCTATGGCCTGACGCAGGTGAGCCAGGAGTGGGCCGGGATCCTTCGGCCGACTGTTGTGATCGACCTGTCCCTGGGCTCCTTGCCACGCTACACATTCTTCTCCCTTATCAGAGGACTCGCCGCTTACGGCGTGTCACTCGGGTTCACCATCGTCTACGGGTACTGGGCCGCCAAGGACAAGCTGGCTGAGAAGCTCCTCGTGCCCATTCTTGACATTCTCCAGAGCATTCCCGTTCTCGGGTTCATGCCCGGGCTGGTTCTCGCCCTGGTCTCGCTCTTTCCGTCCAGCAACGTTGGCCTGGAGTTGGCCTCTATTCTCATGATTTTTACGGGCCAGGCGTGGAATATGACATTCAGCTTCTACAACTCGCTCAAGTCGGTGCCACAATACCTCCAGGAGGCCGGAACCGTCTACCACTTCAGTTGGTGGCAGCGGCTGACCCAGATTGAGATGCCAT
Organism: Candidatus Cryosericum sp.; assembly: GCA_035369785.1. Lineage (GTDB taxonomy): Bacteria > Caldisericota > Caldisericia > Cryosericales > Cryosericaceae > Cryosericum. The sequence continues at coordinate 20,018 of DAOOUZ010000005.1, forward strand.
ACAGCGCGGTAGGCCTCATCTGGAACAGCATGATGAGCATGGCCGGCGGTTGGTTCTTCCTCATGGTCACGGAGACGTTTCAGCTGGGAAACAGGGACTTCCGCCTTCCAGGTATCGGCTCGTACATGTCCGTAGCCGTCGAGCGTGGGGATACGAAAGCAATGATAGGAGCTGTCGTTGCAATGATCCTCATGATCGTGGCTCTCGACCAACTCCTGTGGCGCCCCATTGTCGTCTGGGCCCAAAAATTCCGCATTGAGGACACAACCCAGGAAGAAGTCATGGAGTCCTGGTTTCTGGATCTGCTCCGACATTCTCACATTCTGCGCTGGCTTGGCACCATCGGAGCGTCCATCCGCCGGTCCCTGCACAGGTCTCCGGTGCAATCATCGCAGGTACCGGCAGCGGCTGTTACGAGCACTTCGTCTTCTGACAGTCCGGCACGCACCGCGAATCGACCGGTTGCCGGAATCCTGGTTTCACGTCTGGGGTTCGTTTTGCTTGCAGCAGGTCTGGCTGTTGCGCTGGTTCAGGTCGTACGCCTGCTTGCATCTGTCTCCGCCGCCGAATGGGTTCGCCTGGTGCAGAGTGACCTTCTCACGCTCGCTCGAGTTACTGCTGCAATTCTTCTGGGAACGCTCTGGACGGTGCCTTTGGGCATCAGGATTGGACTCTCCCCCAGGTTGTCTCGGATCATGCAGCCGGTCGTGCAGGTCGCCGCATCATTTCCTGCACCAATGTTGTTTCCTGCCGTCATCCTGATCCTCACGTCGCTGAACATCGCCATTGGCGTCGGAAGCATCATCCTGATGCTGTTGGGAACGCAGTGGTACATCCTGTTCAACGTAATTGCCGGCGCGCAGGCAATTCCCTCGGACCTCAAGGAAGCCGCTGCCAACTATCACTTCACCCCGCGCCAGAGATTCTGGTCCTTGTACATCCCCGCTGTTTTTCCGTACCTTGTGACCGGATGGGTCACCGCGGCGGGCGGTGCTTGGAACGCCAGCATCGTAGCAGAAACGGTGACGTTCCGGGGAAGCACGCTCACCGCGCGCGGCATCGGGGCTGTTATCAGCCAGGCGGCGTTCAACGCAAGATTTGGTGAATTATCCGGGGCTATTCTCATCATGGCTCTGACAGTTGTTCTGATCAATCGCTTCGTATGGCGCCCGCTCTATGCCCTTGCAAGCACCAGGTACAACCTCAGCAAGTAAAGGAGCTCCCATGGCAGATACAATCACTGAACAGCAGCCCGTCCTCCTTGCGAGCGACCACGTCACCCACTTGTTTCCCATGCCCAACGGCAACATGATGACTGTTCTCGAGGACATCACCATGGACATCCGCAAGGGGGAGATCATCTGCATCATAGGACCATCCGGGTGTGGCAAGTCGACCTTCCTGCGTATCCTCGCCGGTCTCATTCGCCCAACCAAGGGCAAGGTCCTGTCGCGCGGCAGCGAAATGTCAGGTCTTACGCCTGGCGTAGCGATGGTGTTCCAGATGTTTGCGCTGTTTCCGTGGATGACCGTCAGTGAGAACATACAGTCGGTGCTGGTTTCTCAGCACCTTCCCGAGGGAGAAGTGCAGCGTCGTGTCAACTCAGTCATCAAGATGGTCGGCCTTGAGGGATTCGAGGAAGCGTATCCCCGCGAGATTTCGGGAGGCATGAAGCAGCGGGTTGGCATAGCGCGCGCGCTCGCCGTTCAGCCGGAGCTTCTGTTCATGGACGAGCCGTTCAGCGCCATCGACGCGCTGACGGCCGAATCCCTGCGTGCCGATGTCGTCGACATCTGGGAAGAGGCAGAAGGACAACCTGCGTCCATCCTCATGGTCAGCCACGACATCAAGGAGGTTGTCTACATGGCGGACCGCATTGTTATCTTCTCCGCCAATCCCGGCCGGATCAGGGCTGTCGTGCCAAACAACCTCCCGCGGCCTCGCGACTATCGCGGCGCGGACTTCCTCGCGATGGTCGACTACTTACATGACATCATCACGACAAACGAACTGCCCGACGTTCCTCCAGCTGTGGTGAGCACTCCATCTCAGCCAGTGTACGAACCCCTTCCTCCGGCATCTTCCAGCGATGTCGTCAGCTTCGTGGAATATCTTGACAGCCACGGTGGGCAGGGTGATGTATTCGTCCTCGCACACGAGTTCGGGAAAGAGTTCAGTGAACTGATCAACATCGTCAAGGCTGCAGAGATGCTTGGGTTCATCGAGACACCCAAGCAACGGACCATCTTGACTCCCCTTGGCAGGCGGTTTGCGAACATGGACACAGAAGAGCAGAAGATCGTCTGGAAGCAGCAGATACTAACGTTGAACGTCTTCAAGACGCTGTATGCAGACGTGCAGGCCTCAAGAAACGGGATCATGCTCGATGATGAAGTGCAGGAACGCCTTGCTCAGCTCCTCCCCAACGAGAACCCTGAGTTCACATTTCAGACGCTGATCAACTGGGCCCGTTTCGGCAATCTGCTCGCTTTCGATGAGGACTCCGACGAAGTAACACTTCAGTAGGCAACGAGCCGCAGGCCGCGCGCGTTCCCCGGATCCTGCCAGGCGTGTGTTGACACGCTACGGGCAGTTGTATAATGACTGCTTGTCGGTGTTCGGGCTTCGAGCTCTTGTCGAACGTTCGCTGGATCCAGCGTGTGGAGGAACAGAAATGAAATTGCTCATTATCCCGGTCATTGCCGGTCTCACGTGTATCGGAGCTGCACTTGTCTTCTTTCTCCAGCTCAGGGCTGCCAAGGTATCCACCCCCAAGATGACCGAAATCGGAAGTTACATCGCGCTTGGCGTACGAGCCTATCTGTCGCGCCAACTGCGCTCCATCCTTCTTGTGACTCCCATCATCGCCCTCGTGCTGGGTTTTACGCTTGGGCTGTGGGTTGCCGTCACGTTTGTGCTCGGTGTCTTCACTTCCCTCGTGACCGCCTACATGGGCATGAGCGCCTCGACACGTGCAAATGTCAAGACCGCCGACGATGCCACGACATCCATGCGGGATGCCTTTCACCGCGCTGTGGCAGGCGGATCCATCATGGGTTTTTCCATCACCGGTTTCAGCCTTGTCGTGCTCTCCATTCTGTACCTTCTGTTCCGGGACCCCAATCCTCTTGTGGGCTTCGGGTTTGGAGCGAGCCTCGCGGCTCTGTTTGCTCAGATAGGAGGAGGTATTTACACCAAGGCGGCCGACATCGGTGCTGACCTTGTGGGCAAAGTCGAGGCCAATATCCCCGAGGATGATCCACGGAATCCTGCCGTGGTAGCAGACCTCGTCGGCGACAACGTGGGCGACTGCGCCGGGCGGGGCTCCGACCTGTTCCAGACGTTCTCGGATGACATCGTCACAGGCATGGTCGTTGCGCTCACCCTGGTTCCGAAGTATGGCTCGTCTGTGCTGTTTTTCCCCATGCTGCTGCAGTCCTCCGGGCTCATTGCGTCCATGCTGGGCGTTCTCTCAATCCGCCTCTTCAGCAGAAAGCCTCCCGAGACCGCCTTCTACTTCGGAATGGCCGTGACAACGGTCCTAGCTGTCCTTGGTTCCTACCTGGTCAGCCACTTCCTGGTTCATGACATGGCGTTGTTCATCGGAACCTGTCTAGGCATAGCAACGACGCTGGTTTCCTCGGTGATTACGCGGTATTACGCCGGCTCTTCCGGCAAGCCTGTTCACCAGATTGCGGAGGCCTCCAAGCGAGGCGTAGCTCTCAATGTGATCACCGGCCTCTCGATTGGCCTTCAGAGTCCGCTCGCCTCTATCGTCATGATCGTGATTGCGGTCGCGGCTGCATACTTCATATCCGGTGGATCACTGCTTGCCATTGTCTCCGTCAACATTGGCACCGACCTGCTTATCGGGTACATCATGACCGCGGACGCCTTCGGCCCAATTACGGACAACGCGTCAGGCATAGCTGAGATGTCGGGGGCACACGAGCAGGTGGTGCACTCGCTGTCTCAGCTGGATTCTGTGGGCAACACGATGAAGGCAACAACCAAGGCGTATGCCATGTCTTCAGGGACTGTGACATCCTTTGTCCTCTTCTCCACCTACTTTGCACTCGTTGGACTCAAGACTATGAGCGTCATGGAACCCTACTCAATAGCGTTCATCCTGCTCGGCACCTGTCTTCCCTATCTCATCAGCTCGCTGACTATTGGGTCGGCAGCCAAGACAGCCGTTCTCATGGTCGATGAGGTCCGCCGGCAGTTCCGGACCATTCCTGGAATACTCAAGGGAGAAACGCTGCCCGACTATACGACGTGCATCGACATTTCGACGCGCAATGCTCTCAAGGAAATGGTGCTGCCGGGGGTTATCAGCATCGCCGTTCCCATCGTCGTCGGTCTCGTCTTTGGTCATTGGGCCCTTGGCGCTCTTCTTATCGGAGCCGTGCTGGGTTCTGCACTGCTGGGGCCCTTCTTCAACAACACGGGTACCGCCTTCGACAATGCCAAGAAGCTGATTGAGGACAGCGGCCGCAAGGGATCCTTCGAACACCAGGCAGCGGTGGCCGCTGACACGGTGGGTGACCCGCTCAAAGATGTGGCCGGACCTGCCCTGCTTATCTTCATGAAGCTCATTGGCATGGCAGCGTTACTCATTGCGGGCATCAAACCTCTGTTCTAGGCTTTCCTTCGGCACTGCATCGCGTCCGCGAGGTTTCCTGGCATCGTCTGGAGACATGAACCCGTGTGCACTGGCTTGCTGCGGGGTGGCGTCACGACCCTCTGAGAGACTGGGCGTTTGCAGCAACAATGACAGTGGACAGTGACATGAGGACTGCTCCGACAGCGGGGTTCATGACGAACCCCGCGCCCGCGAGGACGCCTGCCGCCAGGGGAATTGCCACAACGTTGTAGGCCAGCGCCCACACCAGGTTCTCGATCATCTTCCGATAGGTCTTGCGGGCTACGAGGATCAGCGTCACAACGTCACGTGGATCGTCGCGCACAAGGATAACGTCTGCCGTTTCAATCGCTATGTCCGTGCCAGTACCGATGGCAATGCCAATGTACGCCTGGGCAAGCGCGGGCGCGTCATTGATGCCATCACCCACCATCGCGACCACCAGCCCCTCGTCCTGAATGTCACGGACCCTGGCTGCCTTATCGCCCGGCATCACCTCGGCAACAACTTCGTCCAGCCCCAGCTCGGTCGCGACAGCAGACGCCGATGTTTTGGAATCTCCGGTAAGCATGACTGTCTTGATACTCATTGCGCGGAGCGCGGCAATGGCCTGACGGGACTCAAGACGCACCGTGTCAGACAGCAGGATGGCTCCCACTACGGCATTGTCCTGCAGCACGACTGCCACAGTCTTCCCCTTTTCATCCGCTTCACGGTTCTTCAGTACTACAGGCCACGGAAGATCGTGCTCCCTGAGGTATCCAGGACGAACCACTTGCACCGTATGCCCGCCAACCTCTGCCTTCGCACCGATTCCCGGCAGCGCCTCAAAAGCATCTGCCTGGTCCACATCGGGCGAGTGCAGTCGCGCGGCATCGACAATGGCGCGAGCAATGGGGTGCTCGGACTGAATCTCAACCGAGGCAGCGAGGCGCAGCACCTGAGCGGTTGTAAAGGATTCCTCGCTGGCGACGACGTTCTGGACGCTCAGCATACCCGTTGTGAGGGCGCCGGTTTTGTCGAAGATGACCGCATTGACGGAGCGGGCAGACTCGAAGGCCGTTCTGTCGCGCAACAGGAGTCCGCGCTGAGCCAGCAGGCCGGTCGACCTCGCCACAACGAGCGGAATGGCCAGACCGAGCGCATGCGGACATGCCGTCACCATGACAGTCACCGTGCGCTCCAAGGCAAACGCGAGTCCCTTGCCAAGTGCCAGCCATGCACCCATTGTCAGGACGCCGGCGCCCAGTGCTACGACGGTCAGCCACATGGCGGCCCGGTCGGCGAGGTCCTGCGTTCTCGAACGCGCGTCCTGCGCTTGTCTCACCAATGACACAACCTGTGCCAGGTAGGTTTCCTCGCCGACCTTCTGCACGATGATGGTCAATGCTCCGTCTTCGTTCACTGAGCCACCGATGACTCTGTCCCCCGCCGTCTTTGCTACCGACTTCGACTCCCCCGTCAGGAGCGCCTCATTGACGCCTGAACGCCCCTGTTCGACGGACCCATCGGCAGGTATCTTCTCTCCCGGCCTTACCAGTATGCGGTCTCCCGCGCGCAGGTGTCCGACGGGGTGGTCCATCAGGGTTCCGTCGGGCATGAAGACGTCGGCCGTGGAAGGCAGCAGACTGGCAAGGTTTTCCAGAGCATGCGATGCCGCCATGAGCGAAGACATCTCTACCCAGTGACCAAGCAGCATGATGTCTATGAGCGTCGCCAGCTCCCAGTAGAAACTCATGCCCGTCAAACCCAGGGAGACCGCTATGCTGTAGAAGAAGGCGATGCTGATTGCCATCGCTACAAGTGACATCATGCCAGGCTTTCGCGCGCTCAATTCCTGAACCGAGCCACGCAGGAACGGAGTGCCTCCGTACCAGTAGACAAACGCGGACAGCGCCATCAACACCCAGTCTGAACCGGCAAACAGCAGGCCCGTCCCGAGGTGCGGAAACACAAGGACCGGTTCCGACAGCAGAAGGATTGGAACGGTAGCCACCAGGCACACCCAGAATCTCTGGCGAAAGTCGCGCACCATGCTGCCGTGGTGGCCGCGTGCCATGCCCACATGCTCATGATTCATTGCGTGCATGGGATCGTCCATGTCACTGGCCGGCTCCCCTTCTCGCACGCCCATGCCTGGGCCTTCGTGCCTAGAGGTCTGTCGTCTTGCTGTCCCGAATGTTCCATGCTGGCCTTCTGCAGATAAGTCTAGACGCCGATACGCGCCCTGCAACCGAACCCAGTTTCACCGCGCGCCTGGTCGCGACAATGACTGAGATGGACTATTCTGGCTGCCATCGGTATCGTGGGGGATTCATGCATAATTCACATTTTAGCAGTCACAAAGATAGAGTGCCAATTGTATAATAGGTGCAACCCGAAGGGGCGGTGGAAACCCCCAAGGGAAATCCATCACATGCGAGGAGGTGTGTGCTATGGCAATGAGATATGATCCGTTTGAAGAACTGAGGAGAGTTGAGGAACAGATGGACAGTCTGTTCACGAGTTTCTTTGGTGGGCCGCGCAGTCGGTTCACAGCCCTGCCTGCAGCCAAGAGCGCCACGACCTCGGCCCTGGCCCCGGTCGGTGACTTTTCGATGCCATCCATCGAGGTGCAGGAAGACGACGCCAAGTACACCGTCAAGGTAGACCTTCCTGGCGTGGACAAGAAAGACATCCACGTGAAGGTTCATGACAATGTACTGGCTATCACTGCGGAGACTAAGAGCGAGACGGAGAAAGGGAGCAAGAAGGCCGGCAACTACTACTCTGAACGGTACTATGGACGCTATTATCGTGAGATTCCGCTGGGCTCCAACGTCGACGAGGAGCACATCAACGCGGTGCACGAGAACGGGGTCCTCACCCTGGAGCTTCCAAAGAAGGCACTTCCCGAAACTGCCGCCAAGGAGATTGCTATCAAGTAACCTCGTGAGACCTGGTTTGGTCTGGCCCCGGAGCAATCCGGGGCCTTTCTATTGTGCCGCTTCCCAGCAGCACTATCATGTGGTATAGGCACCATGTGTTTCCTCACGGCAGGAGGGACAAATGAACGACGACAGGAAGCAAGCCAAGCGCACCAAGATCGTGGCCACGCTCGGCCCGGCGTCAGATTCGGCGGTAATGATCGAGGACCTGGCACAGCGCGGCGTTGATGTGTTCCGCATCAACTTTTCCCATGGCACGGACGAGGAACGCCTCAGCAAGATCGCCAGCGTCCACGCTGTCCGAGCGGAACGGGACCTGCCGCTTGCTGTCTTGCAGGACCTTCAGGGGCCAAAGATACGCCTCGGGACGTTCAGCAAAGGCCCAGTCGAGATCAAGACCGGCGCTTCGTTCCAGCTGACAACTCATCAGGTGGACGGAAACGACGCGATTGCGACGGTGGACTATCCGGCTCTTCCTGGAGAGGTGCGGCCGGGGGAGCACATCTTCATCGATGATGGACTCGTACGTCTTCAAGCACGCGAAGTCCGGGGCGATACCGTCGTGACAGAAGTCCTCAAGGGCGGCATGGTGTCGGACCACAAGGGAGTCAACTTCCCGGAGTCAGACCTGCACATTCCCTCAGTCACGGAGAAGGACCGCCACGATCTGGTAACGGGCATGCACGCCGGTGTCGATTACGTTGCCATCTCGTTTGTCCGCACAGCCGCCGACGTCCACGAGGTACGGACACTCATGGAGGCCCACGGCGGTCACATCCCCATTATTGTCAAGATAGAGAAGTGGCAAGCAGTGCAAAACATCGAAGCAATCCTGGATGCAGCCAATGGGATCATGGTGGCACGAGGAGATCTGGGAGTTGAGATGCCCATCGAACAGGTTCCCCTGATCCAGAAACGGCTCATCGCTCTGTGCAACCAGATGGGAAAACCTGTTATTACGGCCACTCAGATGCTCAATTCGATGGTGGACAATCCGTCGCCGACACGAGCGGAGGTCACTGATGTTGCAAATGCAATTTTCGACGGGACGGATGCCGTGATGTTGAGTAATGAGACTGCTGCTGGAAGATTCCCCGGTGAGGCAGTCGACACCATGAGGCGGGTCATCGTCGCTACAGAGAGCAGCGACCTGTACCAGGCGACCATGCGGGCACGCCCCGCAGAATCTGCCTCTGATACTGCGGATGCGATTGCCTATGCCGCCGTGCGCACTGCGCATGCGGTTGGCGCCCGGCTCATCGTCTGTGCCACTGAATCCGGCAGAACTGCAATCCTGATTTCGCGCTACCGTCCTGGTATGCCGATCCTGGCCTTGACACCCAGCGATTCCGTTCAGCGCCGCCTTGCACTGTACTATGGCGTGATTCCCGTGCTCGCGAGACAGTTCGCCAGCGTCGACGATATTCTGCGCACGGCAACCATTGCTTCTCGCGAATCCGGGCTTGCCTGTTCCGGGGACAAGATTGTCATCACCGCCGGTTCGCATGCCGGGGTGGCGGGGAGTACGAACCTCATCAAGGTTCAAGATATCGACGAAGCGTAGCGGACCACATTGCAAACGTTCCCGATCTGCTAGACTGGTCACTGTGGGCGACAGTATCCGTGTGTTACCGGTAATCCGCGTCTAGGAGGGACAGCTGTGAAACGAAAAGCCTCATATCTCAAGATTTTCCTGCTCGGGTTTGCTTTTTCGGCATTTCCGTTCTGTGGGCCTTGTACAATTCCGATGTGCCTATCATGCTCAAGAACGTCTATGGTCTCTCCTATACAGCGTCAGGGTGGGTCATGAACATAGACAACATCCTCGCCATCACGCTGATTCCGCTCGTGGGCTTCTGGTCTGACCACATCTGGACCCGTATCGGCCGTCGCATGCCGTTCATCGTCTCGACACTGCCTGTGGCGGCGGTTCTCTTCGCGGCCGTGCCATGGATCCCGGCATGGCTTGGTTCTGGAGCTCCTTCACTGGTCGGGTTCATCCTCGTCCTGTTCTTCGTTAACATCTGCATGGGTATCTCTCGATCGCCCGTCATCGCGCTCATGCCGGACCTGGTCCCGCCAGAAGAGAGGTCGCCGGCCAACGGCGTCATCAACTTCATGGGCGGCTTCGGATCACTCGTCGTCTACTTCGTGATTGGCAAGATATCTGCGACCAACCGGCCACTCGGATTTGCCATCGCGGGGGGAACAGTACTGCTTGCAGCACTCATCCTGTTCCTCTCCATCAAGGAGCCGCGCGACGCCCTGGACCGCACAGCCCCTCAGGCCAAGCGCACGGACTTCTCACTGTTGAGGAAGCTGTGGACGCCCAGGTACCGCAGTCTGCTGCTCGTGTGTCTTGCAATCTTCTTCTGGTTCATCGCCTACAACGCTATAGAAACGTATTACCCCGCGTATATGCACAATGAGAGTCCTGCCGTCAAAGCAATGATGGCCCGGCTGGGAACCGCCGCCCCGACAGACCCGGCACTTGCAGAGGAACTCGACGTGCTGCGGCAGACGTCCGAGACAAGCGCAAAGACGAACCTCGGCGTCTTCTCCGTGGCATTCATGCTCTTGTCCATCCCGGCGGGCCTCATCGGCAAGCGGCTGGGGCGTAGAACGACCATTCTGATAGGTCTGGGCGGCGTCACCATCATGGTGCTGCTACTGGCCCTTGGCCTTGCAAGTTCAGGGGCCATCCCGGTCTTCCTGTTCGGCGGACTCTCATGGGCCCTCGTCAACATCAATTCGCTACCGACAGTGCTCGACATGGGCAACCTGGAGATGGTAGGAGCGCTTACCGGAGTGTACTACTTCTTCTCCCAGGCCGCCAACATTGTCAGCCCGCCGCTCGTCGGATGGATTGCTGACCTCGCAGGAGGAACCATGTCCGTCATGTTCCCCTACGCAGCCCTGTTCTTCATTCTTTCAGGCGTCTGTTTGCTGTTCATGCGCCCGGGGGACAGACCGGCCGCCTCCGCCACAACCTGACATTCCGGCGCGACTGACGGCGCACAAACAAACACGCCCCACCTTCCGGTGGGGCGTGTTTCTCATTCCGTACTACTGCTACCGCCAACGGGGAGGCAATGTGATGCGGCCGCTGTTCAAGCCCTTGCGCCTGCGACTTGCCGACCCAAGTTTCATTGTTAGGATACGGTCACTCGAGAAGATCCGCGCTGCAACTACTGCAAGGAGTCCG
>DAOOUZ010000006.1:0-27445 GCA_035369785.1 Candidatus Cryosericum sp.
CATGTCCGCCTCCAAGGGCACAACTCTGCAGCGGTGACTGCGGCTACCCCTCGCGGCGCAGTCCGTAGTGCCGTACAAAGAAATCCATCTCGTCCGGCGGGATATGATGAACGCCACCAAGGATGGAGGCGAACGTCAATGACATGCACGTCTGTTCCAAAAGCTCCATCCTGTTGAAGGCCTGCTCGAGGTCGACCCCGACCACGATGGCTCCATGATTCGCCATAATGGCGGCGTTGCCGCGGGCAAGCCCGTGGGCAACCTCCCGTGCAAGCTCGACCGTCGAGGGAGTCACGTAGGGAAGGCAGGGAACCCTGCCGAGGTTGATGGCAACCTCCGGCAGCACATCGTCCGGTATGTCGCGGTGTGCCAGCGCGAAAGCGACGGCAAACGGGGGATGCGCGTGAATGATGGCCTGTACGTCCGGACGCTGACGGTAGATTTCGTAATGCATCTTTCCCTCGGACGATGGCTCGCCCGTTCCCTTCAGCCTTGTCCCGTTCAGGTCGACGACGACAACGTCGCCCTCGGTCATGAATCCCTTGTTGATGCCGGCAGGGGTAATTGCAATGCAATCCTCCTGCCGGATACTCACGTTCCCGCCGACCGCTGCGTTCAGGTTCTTGTCATACAGTCGTCGGGCAATCTCGACCAGCTTTCCCGGTGTGTCCATCCCTGCCTCCATTGCGCGTCCAGGCCCCGTCGGGGCCGGTTGCCACCGCCAAAGTATACCATATACTTGGAAGGGTCACATCCGAAGGCTGGGGGAGGAAACCATGTACTCGATGATCGTCCATGGCGGCGTGGGTGCCGTAGCAGATGCCAGAGTCAGCGAAACGCTGGATGGCGTTGGCGCGGCCGCTGCAGCAGGATCGGCGGTGCTCCAAAATGGAGGCACGTCCCTCGATGCGGTTGAAGCCGCCATCCGTGTTCTCGAGGACAATCCCCTGTTCAACTGTGGCACCGGTTCGGTCCTGACGTTCGACGGCGAGGTCGAAATGGACGCCGCGGTGGCCCACGGTGCTTCACTGGGCTTCGGAGCGGTCGCTGGCATCAAGAACATCCAGCATCCTATCTCCCTGGCACGCATGGTCATGGAAAAGACGGACCACGTTCTCCTTCAAGGAAGTGGCGCCCAGGAGTTCGCGCGTATCATGGGCGTTCCGGCCCACGACCCGGTCACCGAAGAACGGCGGCTCCAGTGGAAGGAGTATCGCGCGAAGTTCCTGCAGGGCGACCCGGGCGACTGGCCCAAACTCAAGGCCCTCATGAAGGAGCATCCTGAGTTCATGCATGGCACCGTCGGCGCCGTGGCCGTGGACCAGGCGGGGGAGGTCTGCGCGGGGACATCGACCGGCGGCGTGTTCCTGAAGCTGCTTGGACGTGTCGGAGATACGCCGCTCCCCGGGGCAGGAACCTATGCCACCAGATACGGCGGAGCATCTTCCACCGGGCTCGGGGAAAGCATGATGAGAACACTCATTACCAAGACAGCGTGCGATTTCATGCGCATGGGGCTGGACGCGCAGGGAGCCGCGTCCGGGGCAGTGAACATGCTGACCAACATCCTCGGGACCGAGGCGGGCATCATCACGGTCGACAGCCAGGGCGGGGTCGGGTTTGCCAACAACTCCCCACAGATGCCACACGCGTATGTCCGGGAAGGAATGTCCGAGCCAGTCGCAGAACTCTAGCCCGTCCGGCGTGGTTGCACGCAGAACTTTCCCAGGCATCTTGTCCACACCGGATGTGGACAGTGTGGACAATCCGTGCACTGCATCGGGTCCCTGCTGTCGATAACCTGTCAGAACCTGTTGGTTGTCTGCCCGCGCGGCACTGCCCCTGGACCTCTCCCGCGCTGCTGTGTACTACTGGGCGCCGTTGCCGTCCAGTGTCAGGACCACTCCCTCTGCCGACACGCCCAAGACCAGCGTCTCCGCATCGGCATCGACCTCCAGGATGGCCTCCTGCATTGCGCTCGCCACATCCTCGGCGCGGTCAGGCGCCACCAGTGCTGCAATGCTGGGTCCCGCACCTGAGAGGAAACTGCCGTATGCGCCGGCGCGGTCTGCCGCACGCGTCACGTCGCGGAACCCCGCCACCAGTTTCTCTCGATACCGCTCATGCAGCCTGTCGTGCAACGCAAAGGGCAATAGGTCATAGTTTCCACTGAAGATGCAGGCCGACAGCATGGACGCGCGGCTGATGTTGTACACCGCATCCTTCCGGCTGTAGGAGTTGGGCAGGCAGGCGCGCGCCTTGCGCGTGGAGAGGAATGTGGACGGGACTGTCACCACCACGCTCAGGTTCTGGGGAACCACCTTCATGTACCCAACCTCATTCTTGTCATTGGCCGCAATGGTGAATCCTCCCACCAGCGAGGCTGTCACATTGTCAGGATGCCCCTCGATGGCGATGGCGTACTTGAGAATCTTGCCGGTGTCCAGCCGCTCATGCGCCAGCACATCGAAACAGGAGAGCAGTCCCACGATGGCGCTGGCGCTTGAACCCAGGCCTCGGGTGAGGGGAATGCCCGTGTGGACATCGATGCCCATGGGCGGCAGGTGCACCGCCTCGGCCCGTTCATAGTACTCCAGGACCTCGCCGACGAACTTGAATCCCTTTTCGTTGAGAACATCGGCTCCCATGCCTTCGTAGTGAATCCTTGGCTGTGCCCCCGCTGCGAGCGCCTCCGCGGTGTACACACTGCGCATCGTTACCGCAAGTCCAAAGGAGTCAAATCCGGGCCCAAGATTGGCGGTACTGCCAGGAACACTGACTGTTACCTTGTTGATCACGTTCTCTCCCGGGGCGGCCGCACAGTTTTCCAAAACGCACGCGAGCCGCGCTACGTATCGTATAACGAATAACTGCACACATCTTATCACGTTCCTGTCAATTGCAAGCGTCACGCGGCTCCTGCTGCGCTTCCGCCACGTGCTGCAGGCACATGACACCGCGTTGACAACTGCTCCCCGGCCGGTACACTTTTCAGGATGAGAGACCAGAACCGTACGCCGTTCTTCGATGCCATCCAGGCATATATCGCCAAACACCGGGCAGGACTTCACATGCCCGGGCACATGAGTGGCGCCGGAGTGCATCCACGCCTCAAGGAATTCTGGGGGGAAAACGTCTTTTTGTCTGACCTCACGGAGGTGGAGGGGCTCGACTATCTGCACCGCCCCATCGGCGTTGTAAAAGAGGCCCAGGACCTTGCCGCCGAGGCCTATGGTGCCCTCGAGTCATTCTTCCTTGTGAACGGCTCGACCGTGGGCAACCAGGCCATGATTCTGTCCACCTGCGACCCCTACGACCGCGTGATTGTTCAGCGCAACTCGCACCGTTCCATGTATGGGGCACTGATCCTCAACGAGCTACGGCCTATCTACCTGGAAGCCGAGGAGGATCGTCTGCTGCAGTTCCAGACCTTTCCCTCCAAGAAGACGTTTGCGCGCGTCCTGCGGGACCACCCGGAGGCAAAGACGGTTTTTCTCACCAATCCCAACTACTTCGGCATCAGTGCCGATATTGACTACTATGTGCAGAAGACGCATGCCACGGGCCGCCGGATTCTGGTCGACGAAGCGCACGGGTCGCACTTTCACTTCCATCCGGACCTGCCCAAGAGCGCCGTGGACGCGGGGGCCGACATGGTGGTCCAGAGCACGCACAAGACGCTGGCCGGCCTCACGCAGACGTCGATGCTGCACCTGGGCTCGCGGCGCGTCGACAAGGAGCTCGTCCGCGCTACCCTGACCATGCTGGAGAGTTCGTCGCCCTCTTATATCCTCATGGCCGCACTCGACGTCGCGCGCATGCAGATGGCTACGAACGGGCACGATCTGCTGCAGCGCGCCATCGACCTTGCCGAGGATGCGCGCCGCCGCATCAACAATATCGAAGGAGTATTCGCGCCAGGAAGGGAGCGCTCACACACGGACGCAATCTATGACGTGGACCTCACCAAATTGACAGTCCACGTTTCCCGTCTCGGCCTTACTGGATTCCAGGTCGAAGAGATTCTCAACCGCGATTACAACGTCGAGATTGAGCTGTCTGATTTCGAGAACATCCTTGCGTTCGTCACCATCGGTACGCCCAGAGAAGCCGTCGACGCACTGGTGAACGCGCTCGAGGACATCTCACGAAGACGTCACGGGAAGACCTCCACGCTGTCTCCCCCGCCGCCCATTCCCGCCATTCCCGAGATGGTGCTGTTCCCCTTCGAAGCCTACTATGCCAAGAGGGAACGCGTACGCATGGAGGACTCGGTGGGCCGCATCATAGCCGAACTGGTGACACCCTATCCGCCTGGGATCCCCATCACGGTCCCCGGCGAGATCATGACACGCGAGTGCGCAGACTATATGATCTTCATGCGTGACCACGGGGCGGACCTGCAGGGCATTATCGACAAGTCTGCCCGGTACGTCCAGGTGGTGAAGGAGCGGTGAGCCTCGCGAGCTAGACGCCGCGAGGGTGGATTCGGACGAACTCCGCCTTCTCGCGCAACTCTGCAATGGTCTGAGCTCCGACGTAGCTCAGGCTTTCCGACAGTTGTCTGCGCATGCTTCTCATGGCGTCCTCAGCGGTTTCGGGCGCCAACCTGTGCAGAACCACCGCTCCCGCTCCTGCCGCAAGAGCCTTGACCGCGCTCGCTGCCGTTTCGACCCCCAGGTTGCAGACAACCGGTTTTCCATACAGCGACGCCACATCCTCCGCCTCCATCAAGGCAGACAACTCGGGAACACCGACCCCGGACAGCTCCGTGGCCTCGGCCAGAGAGCTTGAACCACGCCCGACCAGGACAATGTCTGCGCCTGCGTCGATGATGTCCTTCGCACCGGACCGGGTCTCCACGCTTCCAACCATGAGCGGCATCCAGTCGTATTCCGCCTTGATCATGCGTATCTGCTGAAGGATGCTCAGGCGATCCGCGTGGGGCACATCGACCACAATGACATCGGTCCACACCTCTGCCAGCATGCCGATACGCTCGAGGACGCCTTCCTGCTCCACGTCGACGACTGCTCCGACAGCCGGCCGCCCTTTCGCATCGCACGCTGCCCCGGGGTCACCGCACACGAGTTCCTTCACCTTGCGCACCTCATGCGCCTGATCCTCGATCGTCGCTCCGGGCGGAATGATGCCCATGCCACCTGCCCGCGCCACGGCCAGCGCCAGACGATAGTCTGCAGACGGCTGCCGCGCAGAGCTCAAGAATGGAACATGAAGCAGGACGCTGTCAGAGAGCCTGGTCTCCAACGTGACGCTCGCGGCAGCCACCTCGCTGTGACGGGGCAGAATCATGACGTCATCAAAGAAAAGCCCGTCCCGGAAGCCGGCCATGGCGTGGCTACTTGCGCCCCCACAACGACAGGAATCCGCGGCGTGAAGGGTGTTCGGCCTCTTCCTCGGCAGGCGCGGGCTGGGTGTCCACCTCTGTGACAAGACCACTCTGCAAGAACCCCACGATGGTCTTGGAGACCTCTACGCTCCCCTGTCCGGTCCTGCGGGCCAGTTCGCGCAGCGATGTCAGACCGTCGAGCCCTGCCATCACCTGCCACTGCTGCCGTGTCAGCGTCAACGCATCACTTGCCCCTTCCGCCCGCAGCGCGTAGACGGCATCCAGGGACCCCAGGCGCTGATGCATCGAGTTCCACTCGTCGAGTGCCGCCGTGACCTGAAGGATGACGTCCGCGACCGGGACGGAAAGTTCCTTGACGGCCGCAGTCTCGCCGCCCGCAAACGAGAACGTTCCTTCCTTGAGACTGAACAGATCGATGAGCGAAGAGACGGATGTTCCCAGCGCCGTGTCGACATGCACGAGATGCGCGTCCTCAATGAAGATCGTCGCTTGAACCCGTCCACCGAAGATAGAGCTTCCCTCAAGATTCAACCGACCGGTGCCCTTTCCCTGGATGACGGTCTGGAGAACCTCGTCCACCTGGCTGTTGCTGAACTTTCCTTCTAGCACCGGGACCTCCTGTTGCACTGTCGAATCCTTGTTCATTCTATGCTGCTCCCCCTGATTTTGCAACGCCTGCCCTCACGGTTTCTGCTTGAAGCCGTGCACCCTGCCGATATACTTGCAGGGTGCCCATCCTGCTGAAGAACATACTGTACGTGTTCCTTATCACCGTCATTCCCGGAGTTGAGGTGCGGGGAGCGCTTCCCTACGCAGTCGGTGTCCTCCAGATGCCCGCGTGGCAGGCGCTGCTGGTTGCCACGCTTGCCAACCTGGCGATCGTCCCTCTCTTCTTCCTGCTCGAAAAGCCCGTTCTGGCCGTGGCCATGCACTGGGGATGGTTCCGCAGGTACCGTTTGCGCATCGCCGAGCGCAGTCGTGCAACACTCGCACGGTATGGCGTGTTCGTCGGGCTCGCGGTGTTTGTTGCAATTCCGCTTCCCGGCACCGGCGCCTACACCGGCTGTATCCTGGCCGAGCTTCTGCGCCTTGACAAGAGGCGCGCGGCCATTGCCATCTCCCTGGGAGTTGTCGGGGCGTGCGTCATGGTGTTCCTCGTTTCCGTTGGCGTCATCCGCGGAGCCCTTGCCCGGTGGTTCTGACCCTGCTACGTTTCACGTGAAACAATGACCTCCAGACCATATGGGAACGGACATGCAGCCTGACATGACAACACTGCGCGACGAAGTCGCCGCCGCCATGCACGAGCTTGCCGCACTTCTGCCGGCGGATGCGCCCGTGACCATCGAGGACGACCTGGTGACGACCCGTCTGACGGCGTACCTGACCCTGCTCGCCGATGCCGGCAGGGTGATGAACCTGACATCCGACGCCAATCCCCGTGTGGTCTTGTCGAGGCATGTGCGGGATTCCTTTGCCCCTCTCCTCGTCGGGCTGACCGCACCGCGTCAGCTTCTCGATATCGGCAGCGGAGGAGGGTTCCCCGCGATTCCCCTTGCGCTGGCCTGGCGCGACACCTCAGTCACCATGACAGAGTCCATCGCGAAGAAGGCCCGCTTCCTCCAGGACGCCGTCCAGTCCCTGCCTCTCACGAACGCGCGGGTCGTCCACGGGAGGGTGGAAGACCCGACCACCAGACTTCCGCGACGTGCGTTCGACATGGTCACCGTGCGCGGGGTTGCGCGTGTGGCAACTGTGTTCGACTACGCCGAACCGTTGCTGGCTGCTCCCGGCGGAACCCTTGTACTGTGGAAAGGAGAGAGGGACCTTGCAGAATTGACATCCCCGGATCTGGACACCAAGCTCAGGCATGCTCACTGCACCGTCTCCGTACGCAGGTATACCCTGCCAGGCGTTGAACGCAATGCCAACCTTGTCATACTGGAGATGACCTGAAGTCTGGAAAGCACACCGGGAGGAGTAGTGCGTGAGGACCATAGCTGTTGCCAATCAAAAAGGAGGGGTGGGCAAGACCACCACGGCCCTTTCCCTGAGCGCTGCGCTCGCCGAGCTCGGACATCATGTCCTGCTGGTCGACTTCGACCCGCAGGCCAACGCAACCACCGGCCTTGGGCTGAATGCCGCTGAACTGTCTGCGACCGTCTATACCGTTCTGCTCTCAGGAGACCCGGTCGCGGCCGCCATCCGGTCAACCGCCGAGCACAACCTGTCGCTGCTGCCCTCCTCCATCGACCTCGCCGGGGCAGAACTCGAGCTTGCCGGCATGAACCAGCGGGAACGCGTCCTCGAACGTACGCTTGGCACGCTCGACGGTTCCTGGGACTACATCATCATCGACAGCCCTCCCTCGCTCGGCCTGCTCACGCTGAACGTCCTGACCGCTGCACGCGAGGTCATCGTTCCCATCCAGAGCGAGTACTATGCCCTGGAGGGGTTGACGCATCTCCTGCGCACCATCAGTATGGTCAAGGCGCGACTCAACCCGGACCTGGCGCTGCTCGGGATTCTCGTCACCATGTTCGACAAGCGGACGATTCTGTCCGCGCAGGTCAAGGATGAACTGGTCAAGCACTTCGGGGACACCGTATTCACAGCGGTCATTCCGCGCAGCGTGCGCATGAGCGAGGCGCCCAGTTACGGCAAGACCATTCTGGAGTATGACACACTGTCAAGCGGCGCCGAAGCATATCGGCAGCTTGCCAAGGAGGTAGAATCCCGTGAACAGCACTAATCGTCTTGGTCGTGGCCTGGATGCACTGTTTGGCGATGAGGCGGGAAGGACTCCCCAGCCTTCTGGCACAGGCGCTCGTCTGCTGCGCCCTGATCAGGTCGTATCGTCACCCCTCCAACCGCGCCGCCACTTCGATGAGTCCGCTCTTGCGGCACTTGCCGACAGTATCCGCAAGCATGGCGTGCTGGAACCCATCATCGTCCGCCCGAACGGCGAAACCTTCGAGATCGTCGCCGGCGAGCGCCGGTTCCAGGCAGCTGTACTGGCCGGCCTTGACCAGATACCAGTAACGGTGCGGGAGCTCGACGACCGTGCCGCACTGGAGATTGCCTTGTCCGAGAACCTCGAACGCGAAGACCTCTCCCCCATCGAGGTCGCCCTCTCCTTCAAGGACTACCTGGACCGGTTCTCCACAACGCAGGAGGAACTGGCTGAACGCATCGGAAAAGACCGAAGCACGGTCACCAATCTGATCCGTCTCCTCGACCTGCCCCAGCCCATCTGCGACGCGGTGGACCAGAAGGTCATCACCGCTGGGCATGCCCGCGCGCTCCTGCCCCTCAAGGACACGCAGCAACTGGCAGCCGTCTTCTCCCAAGTCGCGGCAAAGCAGCTGTCCGTCCGGCAGACGGAAGCGCTCGTACGAAGAGTCCTCAACAGGAAGCCGCGCCCCGCCGCGCCGGATGAAGCGCTGCGCAACATTCAGGAAACGATGCAGAAACTGCTGGCGACCCGCGTCAATATCCGCGGGCGCGTGAACCGCGGCGTCATCGAGATTTCCTACTTCAACCAGGAGGACCTGCTGCGCATCCTCGGCATCCTCAACGCCCAGAACCAGCACGGCCAGCCGGACGCCAAGTCAGACTAAGGCTCACTCGTCACCGGACATCGCTGTCAGGATCGGGATGCCCGCGCGCTTGAGGTCGGCAAGCGCGCAATCCGCCGATCCGCCGGTTTCCATCTCGCGGACCGCAACACGGCCAGGATATGCCTGCTCGAGTTCCTGCGCGATCTCTGCCGCCTCTGCAGCAGAAACGCCAGCGCGCACTCCATGTCTGCCTGCAGCCGCAGGCCCGACGGGGAGCACAAGACGCACCGCACCCGCTGCCATGAGGTGCTGTACTTCGCCGGAGGACCTGGCCGGATAAACCGCCCACACCGGCACTCCAGAGGCCGCAATGGCCGCAACTGCGGCGGTCAGTTCCCGCAGCGTCCCTGGTCCGGAGCCAGCGGCAATCTCGACACGGTCGAAGACATCACTCCTGGCGCGGAGTGCGCCTGACAGCCTGAGGATGGATACACGCGGCCATGCATGGCTCTCATGCATTTCTCCCCAACCCACGCACGCTCTAGCACACGACGCACATTCTCCGGTGCACCGTCCTTCCACCAGCAGGCGAGCGACGCGGTCACTCGTTTTCCACCGCTCTGACAGCAAGCCGACCGCCGCCAGCGTCCCTCTCGCGGCACGCATGCCCCGTCCCTCAGCGCGCGGCCTCAGGCCGAGCCGGCGCCCGCGTCAGGCGAACAGCGTCCGGCATCAGGGGTTGCCCGGCTTCCGCCCTATCTGGGGCATGTCGTTCGCGATGATCAGCGACACGCTGCACTTCGTGCTGGCCGCGATATCCTGGTATGCCGCACTGATTGCAGACAGAACGACGGCCATGTCGCCGTAGCAGCTGATGGCCATGTTGCCGACGACACAATGCACGCCGCCCGCTTCCAGCGTGCTCTCGAACTGCTTCACGACTTCTGACGTTTTGGTTCCGTCGTACGGAAAGAGTACTGCCTGTACCTCGACATTCACGTGCAGACCTTCCTTTCGTTACAGATTGTCCAACTCGTCGAGCGACTGCGCCAGCGTTTCGATGACCGCCGGGTCCCACCGCCCGGCCTGCATCTCTTCCCGAAGGATCTTGAGGGCGACGTCCCGTGTGAACGCGTGGCGATACGCGCGGTCGCTGGTAAGCGCCTCATAGCTGTCCGCGACCCCCACGATGCGGACGCACAGCGGCACCTCATCACCCTTGAGACCGTCAGGATACCCGGAACCGTCCATCCGCTCATGATGATGTCGCACAATTTGCGCCACCTCGCCGAAGCCATGCACCGGCTTGATGATCTGTTCCCCGTACTCGCTGTGCCGCTTCATCTCGGTCCACTCGTCGGGACTCAGCTTGCCCGGCTTCGACAGGATAGCGCGTGGAATCAGCAGCTTGCCCACATCGTGCAGGGAGCCGGCGAGTTCCAGAACCCACAGGCCGTGTCCTCTCACGCCGAGACGCTTGCCCAGCAAGACACTGATGCTCGCCACCTTCTGATTGTGTCGGGGTTCGGTCGATTCCGTCAGCTCTATGGCGTTGGTGATGACGCCGATGACTTCCGAGAGCTCGTAACGCTGCTTGACCATGCCCCGCAAGTTTGTCAGGGACCGCATGCGCACGCGCAACTCCTCCCACGAGACCGGTTTCGTGAGAAACACGTCAATGCCGCTCTCGTATCCCTTGAGCTTGTCAACGAGCCCTGACAGCACCGTCAGCATGACAATCGGCGTCGTGCCCAGGCGCTCGGAGGCGCGGATTTCCTTGACTGCCTCGAACCCGTTCACGTCGGGCAGAAGCCCGTCGATCAGGATGACGTCGTAATCTCCGGTGGAAGCCTGTTCGATCCCCTCCCGTCCGGTCTTGACCCACGTCGCCTGGTAGCCCCATCCTGTCAGCTGTTCCACCATTGCGGCTCCGTCCACTGCGTTGTCCTCGATCACCAGCACCGGCGCCTGCTCCGCCTCTCCCTGGCGGTCCTCCGACGAGAACACAAGCTTGACTCTCCGCATCATGTCCTCGTAGGTGATGGGCTTGACCACGTAGTCGAAGGCTCCTATCTGCATGGCCTTGATGACATCGTCATCCTTGCTGATGGCCGATACGACAATGATGGGAATGCTCTTGGTGGAGAGGGCAGCATGCAGGGTCTCGAGCACGGTCAGCCCGGTGATATCCGGGAGACGCAGGTCCAGCAAAATCAGTCCCGGATGCTCCTTGACAGCTAGGTCGATGCCCTCCCACCCCGTGCTCGCTGTTATAGGCGCATACCCTCCCCGTTTGAGCATGTCACTGTAGAGACGCAGGCTTTCAACGTCATCCTCGACAACCAGTACCTTGCGCTCCATGCGCTCACCCCTGTCCCTGCCGGGCTACCGCGCTTCTGGTGCCCCTGCACGGCGCTTCTTCCCTGCTCCTTACAGAGTAGTATGTTATTGTCACTGCAAAAAGCAATCTGATCGTGTTCTAGTGGCATGGGAGGAGCAGGCAGCCATGACCGACCGCTTCGCGGGACATACGGGGTCCATCCTGGTGGTGCACTCCGCTGCCGGACACTCCGGCAAGACCACCCTCTGCCGGGCTCTCGTGCGGGACCTGCGGTTCGACGTGTACATCAAGCTGGCGCACCGTGCCTCCCCTGTGGAGGTGCTCTCCCTTGCAGCCGGCACGCTCACGTCCGCGCAGGGCGACACGGGACGCATTGCAGACATTCAGCGCTCGCAGGGGCTGAACCCGCTGGACGATGTGCTGCTGGTGGACGGGCCACGCGGCGAAACAGACCGTACCCTCGCCGACCTTGTCCGGTCTTGGCCGGAGGGGAGGCGTGTCGTCGTTGAAGGAAACTGTTCCTCGCTCGTGTCGCAGTCCCGTTTCCTGTACGTGCTGCCCTGCCCGCTGCCGCCCACCGCAAAACCCGACATGGCGCAAATGACCTTGCGTGCAGACCTCGTGGTCGTCAACCGGTTCCCCGGCTGCACCTTGTCCGAGCAGACGGCGCTTCTGGCCCTGCTGCGCGATGTCCACCCTGGAGTAGCCCAGATTGCCGGGTCGCTGCAGGACCCCCGCGTCCTCGAGGACGTCGAGGCGATGGTGACCCACCTGCTGCCTGCTCTGACGTGCCCTTGAAAACAACCCTCCTCCGTGTCACACTCTGTGCAGTGCACCAGTATTCCTGATCCTGTGGGGAGGTTGTCATGGAGGAAACGCTGTCTCGAGTCCGGGATGAAGTACTGAAGTCGTCTCAGGAAAGACACATCACCTGTGCCGCCGCTCTGGCGATTGCTCGCGCACTGAGCATCGACCCACGCGTCGTCGGCCAGGTCTGCGACGAACTGCAGATCAGCGTCCGGTCCTGCTCCCTCGGGCTGTTCGACTGACCAGTGACGTTTCTGTTTCTGCTCGCGACAGCGGCTCTCGCTGTCCTCCTTCTGCTCGGACCGTTCACCGTCGTCGCCAACCTGCTCCCGCTCCAGCGCCTCGTGCTGCGCGCGGTGGGAACCACGGGCGGCAGCAATCCACGCTTCACGATGCCCGAGGCGATGCGCAGGGTCAGCGACCTGCTCCGCTATCTCGCCCTGCGAAGGCCGCTGCCCAACGATGGCTTCTACTCGGCTGTCGAACTGACACACATGGTGGACGTACAGCGTATCTTCCAGCTCGTGTACGCGGTCACGGCAGCAGCCCTCCTCCTGTCGCTGGTCCTTCTGCCCGTGCTGCACCGTCACCGCCAGGACCTGCGCCGCCCAGGCCGCGCCGCCGCCCGCTTCGTGCTGGGGCTCATCATCATCCTTGGGGTCCTGCTTGCGACCGCAGGCTTCGACAGAATCTTCATCGTGTTCCATGAGTTGGCGTTCGCCAACGACTTCTGGCTGCTGCCCGAGACCTCCTCGCTTATCCGGCTCTTTCCCGAGCAGTATTTCATGACGTACTTCCTGCTCGCGCTGTGCGGAAGCGTCCTCGCTGCTGTATGCCTCCTCCTCCCATGGCATCGTCACAGCGTCCAGTTTTGACCGCCGGGCTTTGCTGATATACTCGTTTCAGGTGCATACCATGCGATTCCTGCACCCATAGAAAGGAGAGAACACCCATGGAACAACGCGCTGAGATCGGGATCATTGGTGGTTCCGGATTCTATTCCCTGCTGGACGACGCACAGGATATCAAGGTGGAAACCCCCTACGGAGCCCCATCCGACCTCCTGTCCCTTGGCGAGATCGCGGGACGCAAGGTCGCGTTCCTTCCCCGGCACGGCAAGCATCACCAGCTTCCACCGCACATGATCAACTACCGCGCCAACATCTGGGCACTCAAGTCCCTCGGCGTACGCCGCATCATCGCCCCCACCGCTGTCGGGTCGCTCCAGCCGGACATCAAGGTCGGGGACCTGGTCGTCACCGACCAGTTCATCGACCGTACGCGCCGGGGTGGTACGACGTTCTTCAACGGTCCCGTGGTCACGCATGTTTCCACAGCCGACCCGTACTGCCCGGTGCTGAACGGCATTGCGCTTTCAACCATCCGGCAGCTGGGGCTGCCCGTGCACGACGGCGGAACCTGCGTCGTCATCGAGGGGCCACGGTTCTCCACCAAGGCCGAGAGCAACTGGTTCACCCGCATGGGTTGGCACACCGTCAACATGACGCAGTACCCGGAGGTTGCGCTCGCGCGCGAACAGGCGATGTGCTACTGTAATATCTCGGTCATCACGGACTACGATGCCGGGCTCGTCGCCGAGGGGGCGGTCGAACCCGTCAGCAACGAGGCAGTCATCAAGACCTTCGCGGCCAACCTGAAGAACCTTGTCACCATCATCGAAGCGATGATCCCCCAGATTCCAGGCCCGGACGTCGACTGCTCGTGCTTCCACGCACTCGACGGCGCAGCAATCGAGTGACATATGGTACCCATCCGCGACGACGCGCCTTCCCGCACCTTCCCCCTGGTCACCTTCCTGCTGATCCTGGCCAACGGCCTTGTCTGGATGTGGGAGCTGTCGCTCGGCGGGGGGACGGCTCTGGACACCTTCTTCTACCGCTACGGCTTCATCCCCGGCATTCTGACAGGGGCCCAACCAATTCCGTCATGGGCCCTTTCGCCGTACGTTCTCACCATCCTCACCTCCATGTTCGTGCACGGCAGCTGGAGCCACATCCTGGGCAACATGCTCTTTCTCTGGATCTTTGGCAACAATGTCGAGGACTACCTCGGACATGCCCGCTACCTCCTGTTCTACCTTGCCGGGGGCATCGTCGCAGCACTGGTGCAGCTGCTTTCCGGACCAGGGTCCGATGTCCCGACCATTGGCGCAAGTGGGGCCATCGCTGCGGTCATGGGAGCCTATTTCTTCGTGTATCCTACGGCGCGGGTGCAGGTCCTCGTCTTCTTCATCTTCATCACGACCATCCACGTTCCGGCATGGATCTTCCTGGGCGTATGGTTTCTCATGCAGCTGTTCGAGGGCACGTACGGGGCCGCGCAGGGTGTGGCCGTGTGGGCGCATGTCGGCGGGTTCCTGTTCGGCCTCATGATTGCCTGGATCGACAGGACCAGGCAGCGACGGAGAATGGACTTCACCGTCTAGGAGGGAGGCTTTCATGCATATCCTCGTCACGAACGACGATGGCATTTGGGCGCAGGGCATCAGGACGCTCGTCGAAGCGATTCCCGCCGAGCATACGGTCTCCGTCGTGGCCCCTGAATCGCCGCAGAGCGCCAAGGGGCATTCGCTCACCATGCACAAGCCGCTGCGCGCTCACAAGGTCGACGACTACGTGCGCCCAGGCGTCACCGCCTGGGCGGTATCTGGCACGCCGGTGGACTGCGCCATGCTCGGCCTGGACGCCCTCATCGACCAGCCCGTCGATGTGGTGTTCTCAGGCATCAATCACGGCGACAACCTTGGCGACGACCTGCCCTACTCCGGAACCGTTTCAGGCGCGTATGAGGCGTTCCTTTCCGGATATCCCAGCATCGCCTTCTCCACGGCCTTCCGCCGCGACAGCATCAATGCGTTCGATTTTGAGCCTGTGGTCTGGTTTGTTCAGAAGCTCATGCCTCTCCTTCCCCAGCTCATCGACCTCAACAAACCACTGTCCAAGACGTTCACCAATGCACTCAACGGGAGCCTATTCCTCAATGTGAACGCCCCCAACTGCCCGCGCTCCGAGGTCAAGGGGGTCCGGGTCGTCCCTCAGGGACGCAGGAGGTATGCCCACCGGGTGACCCCGAGCGTGGACCAGTTCGGCGCCCCCATCTACTGGATTGGCGGGGAGGTTCTGCCCATCGACCAGAGCAACACCGATGTCACGGCCGTCGCCGACGGGTACATCAGCGTCACTCCTCTGAGCATCGACCTCACCGACTACGTTCTCCTCGAGAAACTCGGGCAACAGGGCACGTTCGACAGCCTCCGGCCCGGAACAGCGTAACCGCGGAGGAGAACGGCCGGACGGCGAAGGAGGCACGTTCATGGCACGATTCACGATGCTCGACGGAGCCACCACCATCGGCGGCACCAAGCTGCTCTTCGAGGCAGGTGACACCCGTCTGCTGTTCGACTTCGGTCTCAGCTATGCAACCATGGGTGCCTATTTCGAGGAGTTCCTTCAGCCGCGCACTGCTGCAGGTCTCACCGACTACCTGGTAACGGGGCTCCTGCCACGGCTGAATTTGTACCGTTCCGACCTCACGGCTCTGCTGGGCCAGATGCAGCCCGCGCTTGCGGGTCAGCTTGCCGATGTGGGGCACATCGATGCGTGTTTCATCACCCATGGCCACGTCGACCACACCGGGTCGCTCTCGTTTCTCAACGAGGCCGTTCCTCTGTACGCGACACCGGTCACGTGCGCCCTCCTGCGCGCCGTCGAGGAGACGCAGGCCAGCCCAGGGCCCGAGGACGGTATCACCGACTTCATCCTCCGGCCCAACCTCGGGCAACCGAATCACGGCAGGCGCGCCCTGCTGGACCTGCCCGGTCCCGTCACCTTCCCGGACTGCCGTGTCACGCCGTTTCCCGTGGACCACAGCATCCCCGGGGCCTGCGCCTATCTCGTCGAGTGGGACGGCGGAAGCCTTGTCTATACCGGCGACCTTCGCTTCCATGGACGCATGGGCGACCGGACGCGCTCCAGCATGGAAGCGCTTGCAGCCGCACACCCTGACCATCTCATCATCGAGGGCACAAACCTGAAGCCAGACGCGGAGACGCAGGAACACGGCTCAGCGTTCCGGCGCAGCTTCACCTTCTGGTCAGAGCAGGATGTCGAGGAAGCAGCCCTCGCCGAGGTGGAGCGTGCATCGGGGCTGGTCATGGCAGACTTCGGCATGAAAGACTTGGACCGCCTCATGACCTTTCAGCGCGTCGCGCACGCGACAGGCCGCCGTCTGGGCATCCTGCCACGCGATGCCATGCTGGTTCGTCGGGCGCAGGAGGCGGGCTATCCCACGATCGACCTCGAAGACCCCAACCTTGCGCTGTACATCAAGCGCGGGCGCAGCGGCATCTACGCGAAGACAGACTTCCGCCAGGACTGGATCTGGTCCACGCTCCTGCGCTTTGCAGGCGGCGACCCGGACGCGCTCGACGCCTCGGACCGCCGCGACGCCATCCAGGACCTTCTCCATGGCGCGTGTCCGCGTATCGTCCGCGCAGCCGATGTCGCGGCACACCAGGGCGACTACCTGCTCTCGCTGGGCTACTGGGACATTCAGGAGCTGTGCGACCTCCAGCCGGCGGCTCGTTCCTTGTACATTCACTCCTCGGCCGAGGCTTTCAACGAAGAGATGTCCTGGAGCCAGGACAGGCTGGCCAGGTGGCTTCAGTTGATGAACATGGATTCAGTGCACATCCATGCCTCCGGGCATGCGCCGCAGCAGGACCTCTTCCACGTGGTCGAGCAGCTCTCGCCGAAAAGGGTGTTCCCTATCCATACCGAACATGGCGAGCTCTACGCCGAACGCTTCGGCGACCTGGTTACCAAACCAGCGAATGGAGAGATTGTCAACTTAGTACGTTGACGGAAAGGCTCTTTGTGGTGATTTCCTCACACTGTTGGTAACGAAAAAACGTATTGTTGCGTATACAAAGGTGCGTGTGACGTAACGAAGGTGAGGAGGTACACCATGATCGACGAGAATGGATTCATTCAACCAGATGCCGAGGAACCCGAGCATCTGACCGCACCGCCCGTGCCGGACGGCAATACGATGGGCGAAGGGCCGACGCCCCCGCTCTACAGCACTCCGACCCCCCATTTGGAGCACAAGCGCCAGAGTTCGGGGCACGTGCTTCTGGTCTGGGGCCTTGTCATTGGACTGCTGGTGGGCAGCGTCTTTGGCGGTATTGTTGGCAACTACATTGTGATGTCCAACCCCAGCACCTTCCCGTGGGCCCGGACGTCCACGACCATCACCTACCCGACCAACACGGGCACAAACGGCGGCACCACGACAACCATTGTCACAACGGAGGAGCAGGCAATTGAGAACGCCGTGAAGATCGCATCGCCCGCTGTCGTTCAGATCAACATCACCGCAGTTGCGCAGAGCCCGTGGGGATTTCCGCTTGGCGAGCAGCAAGGGCTGGGTTCCGGCTTCATTATCACGCCCGACGGCTATGTCCTGACCAACAACCACGTCGTCGAAGGTGCAACAAAGATCACCGTTGTCCTGAAGGACGGACGGGAGTTCCCGGGAACCGTGGTCGGCACCGACGCCACCAGCGATGTGGCTGTCGTCAAGATCAGCGGCACGAATCTGCCCACCATCGCGCTGGGCGATTCCTCTGAACTCAGCGTCGGCCAGAAGGTCATCGCCATCGGGAACCCGTATGGTCTCAGTCAGACAGTGACCGTTGGATACATCTCGGCACTCGAGCGCAATATTCAGGTGTCGTCCACGGAAACCCTGGTCGGCGTCGTTCAGACAGACGCCGCCATCAACCCGGGCAACTCAGGGGGGCCGCTCATTGATCTTTCAGGCCGCGTTGTCGCCATGAACACCATGATCTATCAGAACGCCCAGGGTCTGGGGTTTGCCGTTTCCATCAATACAGCGCGCAAGGTCTACGATTCCATCGTCAAGACCGGCAAGGTGACGTGGCCGGCGCTGGGCATCTCGGGCGCGACCGTCACAAGCTCGATCGTTCAGCAGTACAACCTCAAGGTGTCCCAGGGCGTGTATGTCGCCCAGGTGACCGCCGGTTCCGGGGCCCAGGCTGCGGGCATCAAGGCGGGTGATGTGATTACTTCCATCGATGACAAACAGATGACGACGATTGACGCTGTCCTGAGTTATGTCCGGTCAAAGAACGTCGGCGACGTCGTGCAGGTTGTCGTCGACCGCATGGGTGAGACCAAGACCTTCTCGGTCACCCTCAAGGCACTCAGCCAGTAGATTCTCGCCCCGTCAGACGACCAACCGCCAGGGGAGGAACACACCCCTGGCGGTTTTCGTTTGTACGCCCTCTCGCACAGAGCGCTACGCTGGTCCCTAGTCCGTGCCCTGCAGGTCCTTGAGATGCCCGAGCACCAGTTTGGCCGTCGAGATGTTCGTTGCGAGCGGGACGTCGTTGACATCGCACACTTTGAGGACGGCATTGATGTCCGGCTCATGCGGGTGTGCGGTGAGCGGGTCCCTCAGGAACACCACGGCCTTGACCTCGTCGGAAGCAATCATGGCTCCAATCTGCAGATCCCCGCCCTTCTCCCCGGAGTTCACCTGCGTCAGGTGCAATCCCGTCAGGTCCTGAATGAGGCTGCCCGTACCCTGCGTGGCGACGAGTTCCTCCTGTGACAGAACTTCCAGAAAATCCCGGCACAGGGCAATCATCTCGGGCTTCTTGCGGTCATG
The DNA here is from genome assembly GCA_035369785.1 of Candidatus Cryosericum sp. GTDB lineage: Bacteria > Caldisericota > Caldisericia > Cryosericales > Cryosericaceae > Cryosericum. The sequence continues at coordinate 18,794 of DAOOUZ010000006.1, forward strand.
CGCAATCAGTGCAACTTTTGTTCTCATGTCTGTAGTATTCGTTCCTGCCGCTGCGTGTCAACCGCCGCGTCGTCACATATCGCCTCCGATGTTATCCACAGCGTTCTGTGAAGACCTGTGCACTCCGTGCGGCGGGTGTGCCAGACCCCTCTTCTCATGCAGCGCTCACAACTCACACCGCTCCACATGCCGTCCAAGCCAGGCCGCTTTCATCTACGCCACTGTGGAAAACGCATTCAGGACGCGTGAACTTATCCACAGAAGCTGTGGATAGTGTCAGTATGTTCGAGGCGGTGTCCGGTGTGTGCGGGAGGCCGCCCGCTGTCTGCTTCGCCAGACGTTCCACCGCAACCATGCCTCATAGGCTCGCTCAAACGACGATCTGAGGGAGGGGTTCTGGATTCCCTCCGCCATTTTCGCGGCCCTGGCCTTCTGTTCCGCGGTCAGGAGGACCGTCCGTGCCAGCGAGTCGTCGACCGGTCCTGCCGGACCAGCAGGGGAGCGTTGGTTCCGCACCCTGACTTCATGGACGTTCTCCAGCCCGAAGGCCAGATCCGTCACCATGCGCGCTCCCATCTGTCCATTGAGCTTCTCCAGGATGAGCGGCTTCTGTTCGGCAAGAACCTGCATGATGGATGCGTTGGCGCAGACAATCGTCAGCGTGCCATTCCTGAACTCGGTCGGGCGCGAATTCCGGGCCACATAGGCGCCGATAGTCGTTTCGTCCCACAGTGACTGCACGGCCGGCCACACGTCGCTCAGGGACTGTATCTTGATTCCCTTGTCGAGTCTGCCGCTACGGCGCATTTCCTCAAGTACGGCGCCGATTGGTTCCATGCCACCGCGCGGACGTTGTTTCACAGCCGGACGAACACAGCGTCTGACACGCTGCCAGACAGACGCGCAAAGTCAAACGACGTCACAAACACCTGCTCAAAGCGCGGAAGCAGGTGCATCAGCCGGTCCAGGTTTGCGCTGTCGATGTCCCCCTCGAGGTCGTCCAGCAGCAGGATGGGATATTCACCCGTCGCACTGCGCATGTACTCCGCTCCCGCAAAGGTCAGCAGCAGGGCAATGAGCTTTGCCTCGCCCAGCGACGTCACTTCGCGCAGCTGGCGGTTGCCCCTGAGCAGCGTGAAGTCGTCCAGGTGACACCCGGCAAGACAGACCCTGCGCGCCAGCTCACGGTCCCGCAATGCCCGGATGGAGGCAGCAGAAAGCGCCTCGGGATTGTAGGCAATGGAGACGTCCGCAAGCGGTGCGAACAGTCCATCGGAAACGAGCCGTGTCATCTCCCGGTTCATGACAGCCAGCACGGCGCGCCGTTTCGCGTAGATGACCGCCGAGAGCGAGGCAATCTGCTCGTCAAACACGTCCAGCAGAGACCCGTCGACGGGGCCTGCGCTCGACTGGCGGAGCAGCGCGTTCTTGTGCGTGACCACGGCAGCATATGCCGAAAGAGTCTCGAGGTACCCATGGTCGCTCGATGCGATCAGACTGTTGAGAAACTGGCGGCGCACTGATGGCATCCCCTTGACGAGAAACAGCGAGTTGAAGTTGAACTGCACCACGCGCAGTCCTCCGATCAGGTGGACAAACGCATGGTACACGCTGCCATCGATGCGGACTTCCTTATGCCCCTCGCGCGTGAACATGGCCTGCACAGTGTGGCGGACCGAGGTCCCGGCGACCGGGTCGGCCGACCGGTATGCCCCGCCCACGACAAAGTAGTTCCCACCCTCCCGGATCAGGTCGCTGTTGCTGAACCCCAGGCAGGATTTTCCCGATGCCAGAAAGTACACTGCGTCCAGCAGCGTGCTCTTTCCCGCGCCATTGCCGCCCTCGACAGCGACAATGGGCGCAGCACTATCAAGGCGCTGCTCCGCCAGTACCCTGAATCCCTGCACCCACAGTGACTCCAGAACCATTGACTGTCCGGAACGGTGCTTACTCCATCTGCTTGTGGGGCATCAACAAGTACAGGAAATCGTCGCTACCCTGGTCCTTGACAACAACCGGGTGCACAGCGCTGTTCAAGCGCAGTTCTGCGTTCTCCGTACGTACCGCCGAGATGCCGTCCAGCAGCTTCGTCCCAAAGAAAGAGACAGACAGGCCACCCGCCTCTCCCTGATATTCGAGTTCATCCCGGGCGCTGCCCTGGTCCTGTGCCGTCCCCTGGACGGTCAGCCGGCCTTCCTTGAACGACAAGGTGATGACGTCCGTTCCGCCAAATACAACGGCACCAACGCGCCGCAGGGCGTCGAGCAGGTCTGACTTCTTGACGGCGACCGTGTACTCCCATTCACGTGGAACAATGTCGTTGTAGGCTGGAAACTCCGCACCAATGAGCAGCGAAATGATCTGCGTATCCCCAGAGGCAAACAGACATTCGTCCTCGGTCACCACGATGCGAACGTCCTCCGTTGGCTTGAATGATTCGAAGACCTTGCTGGGAACAATCGCGCGCAGTGGCTCCAGCTTGAAGTCAAACTGGACGTAGGCAAGGCGACGCGAGTCCGTCGCCACGAAGCGGAAATACTCCTTCGTCTGCTCCAGCAGGATTCCCTGAAACTCCAGCCGTCGTTTCTCGTTATGCTCCACCGCCGGCAGCACGCGCTCTATGGCACTCGAATACTCAGCAAGGCTGAACTGATACTCGCGTCCTTCCTTGATCTCGGGAATGGAGGGAAAGGTATCCATTTGGTAGCAGGAAATGTCATAGTGGGCCTTGCCGGAGGAAATCTGAATCTTCCGGTCATCCCCCTCGATGGTCAGCTCGCCGGCGAGGGCGGAGACAATATCCTTGAAGAACTTGAACGGTACCAGCGCCTTGCCGGGTTCTGCCACCTCTGCCGGTTCGGCATTCAGCAGGTAGGTCGTCAGGTCCGTACTTGTCATCTGAAGCACAGAACCTTCTCCAGAGAGGAGGATTGCATCTGAGGTGAAGGTGGAGCTCTTCTGCTGGATGACCTTGGCGTGTTGTGCAAGCTTTTTGCTGAGACCTTCGGCCTTTGCGGTGAGTTTCATGCTTCCTCCTTTAATATGAAAGAACTCTTTGCTTCATGATCATCACTATAAGGCGCTTGGCAGTGTGGAGATGTCCTGATTGAAGAGGCTGGGTGTGGAAGGGCACGGTGAGCGAACCTGTGGACAACATGGTCAAGTTGTCCACACTGTCCACAAGAAACCGTTCCAAGAACGTTGTCCCCATGTTATGCACCTCTCTTCAACTCCTTTACCAAGCTGTCCAGCAGTGCACGGAGCGCATCGTCATTCTTCATGTCCTGCTGGATCTTCTGACAGGCGTAGATGACCGTTGTGTGGTCGCGCCCGCCGAACTTCTCGCCGATGTAGGGGAGGGACGCCTCCGTCAAGTCTCTGCTCAGGTACATGGCAATCTGCCGGGGCATGGCGACGTCCTGGCTGCGGCGCTTGGCCTGCAGGTCGGCGACCGATATGTGAAAGTAGGAGGCGACGGACTGCATGATGGCATCGATGGTGATTGGCCGGTTGACGACGGGAATGATGTCCTTGAGGGTTTCCTCCGTGAATGGAAGCGTCACTTCCTCGTTCGTGAGGGAGGCCGTCGCGAGGACGCGCATCAGGGCGCCCTCCAACTCCCGAATGTTGCTGCCAATATTGGCGGCGATATACTCCAGGACCTCCTGGGGGACGTCAATCTTGTCCAGCTCGGCCTTCTTCTTCAGAATGGCCACCTTTGTCTCGTAGTCGGGCCGGCTGATATCCGCAATGAGGCCCCACTCGAACCGTGATGTCAGGCGCTCCTCGAGCGTGGCGATTTCCTTGGGCAAGACGTCCGAGGTGATGACGATCTGCTTGTGCGCGTCATACAGGGCGTTGAAGATGTGGAAGAACTCCTCCTGCGTGCGCTCCTTTCCCGCCAGGAACTGGATGTCGTCGATGAGCAGGACGTCGGCCCCGCGGGTTTCCTTGTGGAAGTTCTCGATGACGGCATTGTTGTTGTGCGCGTTCTGAATCGAGCTGACAACTTCGTTGGTGAACTTTTCGCCCGTCGTGTAGACAATCTTCTTGTCGGGTGCCTGGGCCAGCACGGAGTGCGCGATGCCCTGCAGCAGGTGGGTCTTGCCCAGCCCGACGCCGCCGTAAATGTACAAAGGGTTGTAGACATTGCCCGGGTTGCCCGCGACGGCGTTGCAGGCGGCGAACGCAAGGCGGTTGCCTGCCCCGACCACGAAGTTGTCGAACGTGTACCGCCTGTTGAGGACGATGGTATTGTTGTGTGCGGCCTGCCCTGGCTCAGGAGCGGCTTCCGCGGGTGGTTCGAGAACTTCGACGGTGATGGTGGTTGGGCATCCCTTGATGGTGTCGATGGTCTCCTTGATGACATCGTAGTACCTGCTGACGATCCAGTCGCGGGCAAACTCGCTGGGAACACCGATGGTCAGCGAGGTATCATCCTCCTGGATGGTGGTAGCGTTCTTGAACCACATCTCGAACGTTGGACGCGCGAGTTGCTTGCTGAAAATGTTGAGAAGTTGCTGCCACGAATCCGGCGATTGTTCTTCCACGTGTCGCTCCCCTGCCTCTGCATGCGCCATGGCCATTCCGCTCCACCGGGGCGGACAGGCCATGCCCTTTCCCGTCACGGGACTTCGAGCCATGACAGACACGGCGGAGCCCCGACCCAGTCCTGCATTTTTGTGTGTTATAGTATAGGCGAAATGAAGTCCAGCGGCAATCGGCAGGAGATTCACTGATGACAATGCGCGGCAGGCATGGCACGATTTCCAGGAGAAGGCACGCCCCGGACGGGGGCTGGCTTGTCCTTGTCCTGGCGGTTGCGCTTGCCGTCCTGGTAGGTTCCAGCTTCCGCACGGCCGCCGGCAGGAGCGTGTCCGTTGTCCTGTACTACACGGACAGCGCGACCGGTGAGCTGATTGGAACGCCGACGGATGCGAAGTTGTCTGCGCGGCTCGTGGAAGAGGTGGCGGGAGTCATCGACCTGCTGCGCACGCCGCCACCGGGGCAGGACCTGGCAACGGTCGTGCCGGCGGGGTTCACAGCGCGGCGTGCAACGCTCGATGCCAACGGCATTCTCCGCGTCGTGCTGGGACCCGGCACGGCGCAGCGTCCGATGGGGTTCGCCGAGGAGAATACGTTGTACTGGCAGCTCGCCAATTCGTTCCTGAGCCTTCCGGGAGTGCGGTCTGTCGAGCTTTCGGTGGACGGCAGTCCAGCTGGCACCTTCCTCTCCTTCGTCAAGACGCAGCGGGAACTCGGTGTCAACGAGAGCATGCTGGACCGCGGTCAGCCCGTCGCCCTGTACTTTGCGACTGCGGACGGCCGCATGGCAGTAGAGTCGCGCACGGTGCCTCAGGGACTGACGCGCTCCCAGCTGGCGCTTCAGACGATGCGGGCACTGATGCAGGGGCCGTCGCACGGCAGCCTGCTGCCCCTGTCGCTGGGGACGGACCTCTTGCGCGGGGTGACTGTGTCCGCGAGGACCGCGTCGGTCGATTTCGGGAGCCGGGTGGAGACGCTGTCCATGAGCGCCGGCGAGGAACAGCGGATACTCGACACGATAGTGTTGACCCTCACAAGGCTGCCGGGGGTATCGCGTGTCCGGTTCCTGGTGGCAGGGAATCCGGTGAACGTGCTGTTCGGCCACGTCGACACGTCGGTCCCCCTGTTCCGGCTAGAGGGGCGCGTCGAGGCGGGAACGGCCCTCCCTGTGTATTCGCTGGCTGACATCGATGGAGACAGGCTGCCCGTTCTTACGGTCATGGAGAAGGACCCGCCGCTCACGGGACGCAACGCCATGGTCTCAACTATCATCGCCGCTCTCGGAAGTCCTGCGGGGGGCGAGTCCTCACTTGTGCCCCATGACACCTCGGTGACCGCGATGACCCTCGATACCAGCACGGGCGTACTCCGCCTGGCGCTCAGCATGAGCGCAGTTCCGGCGCAGCTGGACGAGGAGGCGCTCATGATTGAGCAGCTGCGGCTGAGCCTCACGGAGATTCCCCTGGTTACATCGCTTCAACTGAGCATCAACGGGTCTGTCAGTTTTCTTCCCGGAGGATACTATATAGGCAGGCCATTCGCGCGATAGGAGGAAGACGGTGACGACAGACAGGACCGAGTTCAGACTGGTTGCCGGGGTTCTCGCTGCTCCACAGCTGCTGGAAAAGCTGCAGAAACTTGGCATGAGTTCATCGCTGCTCGAGGATGCGGAGCTGCGGGGAGTCTTCGAAGCGTTCCAGTGGTACTGCTCCAATCACAAGGGAGAAGGCGAGAAGATTGACCTTCCGCTTTTCGTGGGGTATATGACGGAGGAACGCCACGCCACCCCCTCTGTTGTCAGCCTGCTGTCCAAGCTCACGGACGCCGGCGGCGAGGAGATGGCGACGCTCGTCGAACTCCTGGACCGTCTCAAGACGCGCGCCGCGCGCCGGAAGCTGCGGTCCATCGGCGACAGCATCGCGTCGTTCACGGACAGCGAACGGCAGGGGCGCAGGGTCGAGGACTTCGCGGCGGAGATCTCCGACCAGCTCCGGCAGGTGGCCCGGCTGTCTGCAGAAAGCAGGCAGGAACCCATCCGCGACGACCTCCTCAGGTATGTGGAGGAAGTGCGCACCCGGGATATCGGACGTCCGTCCATCATCGGCATGAGCATCGCCCCCTATGACAACCTCAACGCGGCACTGTCCGGGTTGCGCCCCGGGTTCTATTACGCACTGGGCGGAGCCCCGAGGAGAGGTAAGACGAACCTGATGCTGCGCATGGCCACCCTCGTTGCCCGCAACGACCACATCCCCGTGCTGTACTACTCGTATGAGCAGACGAAGCGCGTATTGCTTACCCGTGTCCTTTCCCAGGAGACACTCATCAACCCGCTGGTCCTGCAGAAGGGCGACATCCGCAACAGCGCCGAACTGGTCAACAGGTTCAACAAGGGCATCAAGGAGGCCAGCTCCTTCATGGACAACTTCTATCTGTTTGAAGGGGACCGGCAGGACACCATGGAGCACATCCGCAGCGTCGCGTACGGCATCATGGACGCCCACAACGCCGAGCGCTGTGCTATCTTTGTCGACTACCTGCAGAAAGTCCCGACCGTCAACCCGTATACCAGCCTTCAGAAGCAGGTGGATGAGGTCTCGGGCCTGATTGCCCAGCTGTCCACCGAGCTGCAGTCGCCTATCATAGCCGCCTCCTCCTTCGACAAGGATGGATGCCGGCTTGACACGGAGCTCTCCAAGGACCGGCCCACCATGTTCAACTGCACAGGTGGCGGCGACATCGAGTATGACGCCGACGTGGCCCTCATCATCGTCAAGGACTACCATGACACCGCGCAGCTGGAGGAGAAGATTGCCAACGCGGTGCGCGAGGGTTCGGTGAGTCCTCATCACATCCCCCACTTCGACATCCTGAATCTCTACATCGACAAGAACCGCGACGCTCCCGAGGGCGGCAACATCATCGTCCAATTCCTGTTTCTCATCGAGGACAACCAGATGGTGGAGCTTGGGTACAAGGACGTCGAGGAGCGGTACTCGTACGCGAAGGCGGGAAAGATCTTCGACTGGCTGCTCGAGCGCGGGTACCTCGAGGCTGTCGGGCCTGGCGCGCACTGACCCTGCTGTAACCTTTCTGCAGCCGTCTCCGTAGGCCTGGTGAGCGGCAGACGCATCGGCCGCGGAGAGGGGCGCACAGATGACAAGCGGTGACCGCGAGCTCTTCGCCCGGCTGATGGAGCAGACCCAGCGCCCCGTGTATGCCTTTCTTGCAGGCAAGCTGAAGGACAGGGGCGTGGTTGCCGACGTTGCTCAGGAGGCCTTTTTTCAGGCATACCGGCGCTTTGACTCCTATGACCGCAGCAGGCCATTCCTGCCGTGGATCATGACCATCGCGTACAACTGCCTCGTGGACTACTGGCGTTCGTCGGCCCGTGAAGGCGCGGACCTTCCCGACGAACAGGTTCTTGCCGCGCCGCAGGAGGACGAGGAGAACGGGTGGAAAGCGCAGGAGATTGTCACTGCCATGACGCGCATTTCGACGGACGAGAGTGCCCTGCTCTCGATGTTCTATGGCGAGAAGTGCACCGTGGCAACCATCGCGGCGCGCCTGGGAATTACGGAGAGCGCCGCGAAGGTGCGGCTGTTCCGGGCGCGGTCGGCACTGCGGAAGGAGGTTGAGGCACTGTATGGGAACGAGGAAGGGGCACCTGAAGCAAAGGACGGATGACGAACTGGAGCGCAGCCTGTGGGCCGCCCTGTCGTCCGAATCGGATGCCACGCCTCCGCCGGGATTCACGGGGGACGTCTGGCGACGCATCGACGCATGGGAGTCGGCGCAGCAGGAGAGGCAGGCGCCCCGCAGCATCCTGGAACGGGTTCTGGGGAAGCGCATGCGGAACGGGGAACCGCTGGGCGTGCTGCTGGTTGCTCTTGCACTTGCGGCCGTTTCCATCGGGGCGTTCCTGTGCCTCTGCTATGCTGCTGCGGCACACTCGCCGCTGGTGGCCCGCCTTCTTCAGCTCACCGTGGGGCCGAATCTCGAGGCGGCACGCGAACTGCTGACCTTTGTCATTGCCACAGGAACAGGTGGCCTTGTCATTGCTAGCCTGGGACTGAGTGCGCACATGTTCCGGCGCCAGGGGGGACT
>DAOOUZ010000007.1:0-26679 GCA_035369785.1 Candidatus Cryosericum sp.
ACAACCTGCGCCTGGAGAATCAATATCTGTCGGCGCAACTCACCATGGCAAAGGACGACGCCGCCGAACTGGCCCGACTTCAAGCGCAACTGGGCCTGCAGCAGGGCCTTGCTGTGAAGACAGTCCTGGCTCAGGTGACAGGAAGGACAACCAACCTGGGGTCGCTGGACGTCTTTATTGACCACGGGAGCAGCACGGGCGTGGCAGCCGGGGCTGGGGTCTTCGCAGCAGATCCGGTGACCGGACAGGTCTATGCGTTCGGCAAGGTCCACAGCACCTCAAGGTCGACGGCCGTCGTGCTCTCACTGCTCGACAGCAGGTGCGTGATATCCGGCATCAATCGCCGCACGGGCGAGGATGTGCTCGTCAAGGGTGCGGACGAAGACTACTGCAGACTCTCCTACATCTCGCCCCTCCCTCAGTTTCAGGCAGGCGACATCGTGCTGACCTCCAGCAGTTCGTCGCTGTTCCCGCCGAACACACCAATCGGAGTTGTGACCCAGTTGACAACAAGCGACAGCACCCAGCTGGTGCTTCGTCCCTTTGCCGCTGTGTGGGGAACACGGACCGTTCTGGTGACCCTGGGGGCCACATGACCGCACGACAGGAGTACAGCCTGCTGGGAGGGCTCCTTGTCGGTGAGGCCGTGCTGCTTGCCCTGTTGAGCCACGTCACACTGCGCGTGCCTGGTTCCGGCGGTGCCGCATTTCTGCTGGCCGCGGCCATCGTGTTCTTTTACAGTGTGCGGCACCAGGTTTCGCTTGGCATGACGGCGGGACTGGCCAGTGCCCTGTGCTTGGCATACTTCAGCCAGTCGCGTTTCCTGCCTACCGCGCTCCTGTTCCTGCTGGTTAGTGGCGCCTGCCCGTACATCGAACAGCTCGCACCGGGTCTCGGACGCATCGTGTTCACTGCCGCATACTGTCTGGCGACAGCCGTACTTCCCCTCATGACGCAGGGCAGACCGGCGCTGCAGCCTGCCGGGGTCGCCATGTACATGGTCGCATCAGTTGTGGTCGGCGTCTCCGAGGCGCGCTACCTGGTCCGGCGTTCGCCACTCGAGGAGCAGCATGGACAAGACTGAGCAGTCAAGCCAGACACGGCGCTTCCTCGTCGTCACTATCCTCTTCACCGTGCTCTTGCTCGGCATTGTGGGCCGCCTCTACTACCTTCAGGTCGTACGGGGGGACTACTATGCAGGGGTAGCCGAGGACAACCGTCTCAGAATCATCAGTACGGATGCCCCCCGAGGAGAAATTCGCGACCGCAACGGCGTGGTGCTGGCAACAGATATCCCGTCCTTCGACGTGGTTGTGACGACGTATGACCTGTCCGATGCCGACGCGGAACTTGCCACGATTGCTCAGCTCACGGGCAAGAAGGTTCAGGATCTCAAGAACACCGTGAAGAACGCTGGGGTCAGCGCGTTCACCCCCATCACGGTGGTTCGCAACGTTTCCAAGGAAGTGGCTCTAAAACTGGCGGAGAAAGAACCAGACCTTCCAGGGATACAGCTGGTCATGTCGACGAAGCGGTCGTACCCGCAGGGTTCGCTTGCCGCCCATGTGCTTGGCTACACGGGTGAAATAGCGGACACGGAGCTCAAGGAGCTACAGGACCAGGGATATGTCATCAAGGACACCATCGGCAAGGAAGGCATCGAACTGCAGTACGAATCTCTGCTGCGGGGAACCAAGAGCCAGAAGCTGATTGAGGTCGACGCCGAGGGCAAGGTTGTCAAGACTCTGCAGGAGAAGTCTGCGACGCCTGGCAAGAGTCTCGTGCTGACTATCGATGCACGCCTCCAGAAGACATGCGAAGACCTGCTCGGCGACAATCAAGGCGCAGCGATCATGATGGACCCGCGCAACGGAGAACTGCTCGCGCTTGCGAGCGCACCGACGTTCGATCCCAACAAGTTCATCTCCGGCATATCCAGTGAGGACTGGAAGTCGTGGTCCGCCAAGGGAACGCTGTTCAACCGGGCCATTGCAGGCAAGTTCCCTCCCGCGAGCACCTTCAAGGTGGTCACCGGCGCTGCGGGCCTCGAAACGCACGCGATAACCGACAAGACTATCATCCGGTGCTCCGGCAGTCTCACCGTAGGCGGCAGGCTCTTCAAATGTTGGATATGGCCCGGGGCACACGGTAATGAGGACATCTATAAGGCATACGCAGACTCCTGTGACAGCTACTTCTTTACCGTCGCGCGCCTGGTCGGCATCGACGCGCTCGACTCGTATGCGCAGAAGTTTGGCATCGACAAGCCAACGGGCGTGGACCTCCCGGGCGAGGCGACCGGACTTGTGCCGACACCAGCGTGGAAACTCGCAACCGTCAAGGAACCGTGGTACGACGGGGACACCATGAACATGGGAATCGGCCAGGGGTATACGCTCGAGACCCCGATACGCGACCTGTCCATCTACAGCTCCATCGCGATGAACGGCACGCTCTGGCGGCCTCACCTTCTCAAGAGCTCCATAGATGCAGTCACAAAGGCAGAAACGCAGACCCAGCCGGCAGTGCAGTCCACCCTGGGGGTCAGCAGCGGTACGCTGGACATCATCAAGAAGGGACTGAATCGTGTCTCTGTGACGGGAGGCATGAACTACCTCAAAGTCGGTACCATCAAGATCTGCGCCAAGACGGGCACCGCAGAAACGGGGACACCCAACCTGTATCACACCTGGCTCATCGCATTTGCCCCCATGGATAACCCACAGATAGCTGTACTCCTGATGTACGAGAACTCCCCCTATTCGCGGAGTACCAGCATGGCCCCTCTCGTCCATCGCATGCTGCAGCAGTACTTTGACCTGTACGGAGGAAGCAATGGCAGCAACTAGTAGTCCAACTGGCATCGTCGTCTTCAAGGGAAATCAGACCGAAATACTGGCGCTGGTCAATCCAAAGGCTAAGTGGAAGGAGGCAGAGCGGCTGCTGGTTGCTCAGGCCTCAGCACAACACCATATCTTGCCGCAGCTGCGGCTTCACGTCGACCTTCAGAATCGCGTGTGCGGCGCCAAGACCATTGGCAAGCTGGAAAAGGATCTGCGCGCTGTCGCAGGGGACAATCTGGGGATCGATAACTACCGGCTCAGGGCGGCCAGGAAGGACTCGGTACCAGCCGAGACGGCGCTACTCATCAACCGGAACATGAAAAAGGGCGAGCTTCTTCAGAGCACCAAGGATGTCATCATCCTGGGTTCAGTCCCCGAGGACGCCCGTGTCGAGACGATGCGCTCATGCTTCGTCTTCGGCAGCATCAGCGGAACGGTGCTGGCCGGAGTCCAGAATATGGGAGAGGCTGTCATTGCGTGCCTCGAAGTGGCGGGAGGCGCCCACCTTTCGATCGGAACCGCAAGCGCAGTTCTTCACCTGGCGCCTGGCGGCATCCACAGCCGCTACTATGTCATCAGCGCCGCGCACGGGCAGGTCAACGTCGATACACGTGCCCTGGACTGAGCGCAAGCCGTGAAGCCGCACCGCCTTCCTCTGTTCTTCATCATCAGCGTCGGGCTGCTCATCGCGTTCGGCCTTGGAACCTTCTATGCTGCCAGCCTTGCTGAAAAGTACACGTTGGGCCACTATGGGAGCTTTCGCTCATACTTCACGAAAACGCTGCTCCTTCTGGGGGTGAGCGTGGCCGCAGGTCTGGTGCTTCAGTTTCTCGACCACCGGTTGCTGCGCGTCCTTACGCTTCCCATCTACGCCGTTCAGACCGTCCTGCTCGTCCTCGTCCTCCTGGTGGGCCAGGGCATGTACGGGTCCAAGCGCTGGATTCCCATCACCAGCTCGTTCGGGCTCCAGCCGAGTGAACTCCACAAGCTCGCCATCATTCTCATCGTTGCCTTTGTGCTGACGCTTCCACAAGAACGATTCACCACGAGCGTCAAGGTCCTCTTGACTGCGCTCGCCGTCGCCCCTTCGGTGCTGCTTGTGGCCAAGGAACCCGACCTTGGTTCGTCGATGGTGTTGCTTGGCGTCTCTGTGCTCATGCTGGTGCACTTCCGCCTGACAAACCGACAGCTGCTCGTCCTTGGATTGGTCCTCCTCGTCGCCGCCGGAGGCATTTGGCTGAATCTCAAGCCATATCAGCGCACGCGTATCGAAACGTTCCTGAATCCGCAGGCTGACCCACTCGGCGACGGCTACAACGTGATTCAGTCTATCGTTGCGACCGGGTCGGGAGGCCTCTGGGGGAGAGGAATCAAGGGCAGTACGCAAGCTCCACTGTCCTTCGTCCCTGTGCAGTACGCTGACTTTGTGTTCTCGCTGGTCGGCGAGCTCTTCGGGTTTGCGGGCAGCGCAGCACTTGTTCTGCTGTTCATCATGCTGCTGTGGTCCACATTCTTGGTCTTTCGCACCCTCAAGGACGAGTTCGCACGCCTGATTGTCATCGGCATCGGCTCGATGTGGTTCATTCAGGCCGCTGTCAACATGGGCATGACCATCGGGCTCTCGCCGGTCACTGGCATACCCCTGCCCTTCATCAGTTACGGAGGCTCGTCACTGCTTGCGCACGTCCTTGCCGCCTCCCTGGTCGTCGTGCTGTACCGTACACGCGAAGAATTGAGGTTCTGACATGGACATGCACGCTCTGGAACAGTTCGAAGGCCCATCGAGGTACGCAGGCAACGAGCTCAACTCCGTGCACAAGGAGTGGGAGGGCCGCTTCCACATTGCACTCATCTACCCTGACCTGTACGAAGTGGGCATGTCGTCCTACGGGCTGCAGATTCTTTACCATGTGCTCAATTCCATGGATGGCGTCGTCGCCGAGCGGGCGTTTGCTCCGTTTCACGACATGGAGGCATGGCTGCGCAGCAACAAAAGTCCGCTCTTCTCGCTCGAAAGCAAGAGGCCACTGCACACGTTCGACCTGCTCGCGTTCAGCCTTGGTACCGAGCTCACCTATACGAATGTCCTCAACATGCTCGACCTCGCGGGGTTGCCGGTGCGTTCGGCTCGGCGGTCGTCCTGGCCACTTGTCATCGCAGGAGGCAGCTGCAGCTTCAATCCCGAACCGATGTCAGCGTTCATTGACGCTTTCGGCATTGGAGACGGCGAGGAGCTGCTCCCTGAGATGGTGCGCAGCCTCGCGGCCGCGCGCACGGCAGGAAAGGGTACGCAGGAAGCTCTTCATGACCTGGCACGCACCATCCGGGGCGTCTACGTCCCTGCCCTGTACCGTGAGGACGCGGCACCCGCCGGGCATTCAGGCATACCCAAACCGGTCGCGACCGACGTCCCCCGGGTCGTCCGGCGCCGCGTTATCGCGGACCTCGATGCACAGACTGCCCCGACCCATCCCATCGTACCCTATCGGGAAGTGGTGCACGACCGCGGTGTCATCGAACTGTTTCGTGGGTGCGTGCGCGGATGTCGCTTCTGCGAAGCAGGCATTTCGTACCGCCCCACCCGCGAGCGCTCGCTGGCGTCCATCCGGAGCCAGCTGGAGACTATCGTCGCCTCGACCGGCTACGAGGAGGTCAGTTTGCTGTCGCTGAGCAGTACTGACTACAGCGACCTGCCAGGACTTGTCGATCTCGTCCGGGCATACAGAGAGGACCACAACATCTCCATCTCGTTTCCTTCCCTGCGCATGGAGAACTTCCCAGGATACCTTGCGGACGAGATCAAGGAGACCCGGGAGGGTTCTCTGACCTTTGCGGTCGAGGCAGGGAGTCAGCGCTTGCGCGATGTCATCAACAAGAACATCACCGAGGATTCCATCTTCGAGACGCTCGGCACAGTCTTTGGCAAGGGGTGGCACCTGGTAAAGTTCTACTTCATGTTCGGCCTGCCCACGGAGACCGATACAGACCTGGATGCCCTCGCAGACCTCGTTTCCCGCATCTACACCTTCGGCAGGGGATTCCGGAAAGACATCGCCATCAACCTCAGCATCAATCCGTTCGTTCCACGCCCGCACACTGCGTTTCAGTGGTGTGCCCAGAACACACCCGAGTTGTACGCGCACAAGATTGAGTACCTCAAGGCTGCGCTCAGGCCGCTCAAGGGCCGTGTCCGCGCGGAATATGGCGACCCGAGGCTGGCCTTTCTGGAGGGGTTGCTCAGCCGGGGGAACCGTCAGGTTGGCTCCATCATCGAGTCTGCATGGCGAAGCGGGGCAACGTTTGACGGCTGGCGCGAGTCATTCCGCTTCGATGCGTGGCAACAGGCTCTTGTGCAGTCGGAGGTGTCACCAGCAGAGTTCCTGTATGCCCCCCTTCCGCTCGACAGTGAACTGCCATGGCAGATCGTAGACGCGGGGGTTTCACGGACGTTCCTTCAGGAGGAATACAGACGTGCCGCGAGGGGAGAACGATTGCCCACATGCAGGGAAACAGGCTGCCATGCTTGCGGAATCCAGAGCGAACTGAGCCCTTGCCCCACCGCCAGCCTGTCGAGGAACACACACACGGACTGACAGCGGCGTCGGACGCACGGGGGTCTGCCCAGCCGCTGCACACCGCCTGCCGCTACATGTACCTGTCGAGTTCAGCGAACACGCTTGCCTCTGCCTGCTCCAGGCTCCCGTGGATCGTGCACCCTGCGGCGAGCACGTGGCCGCCGCCGCCAAACGCCAGTGCAATGCGCTTCACGTCAAACCCGTACTTGCCCCGCAGGCTGACCTTGACGGCCCCATCAGACGACTCCTTCAGAACGACGACAACGCGCGTACCTGCTATCTTCCGCAGTTCATTCGTCACGCCTTCCGTGTCCTCCTCATCGCACCCCGCTTCCTCCAGCATCCTGCGGGTCACATGAGAAAGAACGACCTGCCCGGAATAGAGAAGGCGGGAGTCCGTCACAGAGGCCGCGACAAGTTTCAGAGCAGAGTACGGCCTGGATTCATTGACGTTTCGCGAGATATCCTCGGGCGACGCCCCCAGGTCCACCAGCTGGGCTGCATGCATCAGCGATGTCGCAGTGGTGTTGGCATACTGGAATGAGCCTGTGTCGGCGGCAAGCCCGGCGTACAGCGCGGTCGCGACTCTTGCGTCAACGGGTCCATGGCCCATAGCGGTGAACAGTGCGAGCAGAACTTCACAGCACGAACTCGACGTGCCGTCAACATAGAAGGCGTCGCCAAACCCTTCATTGGACGCATGATGGTCCACGACAAGCCGCTCGGCGCCGGAAAGAAACAGGTCCTTCCATTGTGCCAGTCGGTCAACATCGGCGGCGTCGGCGCTCAAACACGTCACGCTCCTGGAGCGGACCATCTCCCGGGCTTCGCCCTCCGGCAACGTGTTCAGCAAGTCGTCAGTGCCGAGGAAGCGATAGTTGGCCTGCACCCTGCCCGGAACGAAGGCGTAGACCCGCTTGCCCAGCCCCCGGAGATAGAGCACGAGGGCGACCATCGAGCCCAGGGCATCGCCGTCCGCAACCTCGTGCGTAAACACGAAGATGTCAGTGGCGTTCTCAAGCCTGGCGCCAAGGTCTGCCAGCGTGACGGCACTCACAGGTTGCCCCGCTCCTTCTCATCGCTCTTTTCGAGTTCCGTCAGGAGCTCGACGACCTGCGTTCCCCGGATAAATCCTCTGTCATAGTGAAAGGAGAGCAAGGGAGTGAACCGCATGGAAACATCGCCGGCCAACTTCTGCTGCAACTTGCCTGACGCTCTCGACAGTGCGGCCATCAGAGCCTTCTCGCGACCCTCTTCCTTGGACAGGCTCGAAACGAACACCTTTGCAAGTCGCGTGTCATTGGACAGCTCGATGCGCGTCACAGTCAGGAGACGCAAGTCGGGGTCGTCCATGAGAACCAGTTCTGCCTCGACGCTCCTCCGGATAAAGGATTCCAGTCGCGCCTTACGTACGTCTTTCATAGTTGGAACCTCACTCGTTGCAGTGCCCGGCGCACTACATGGTGTCAGGAAGATGAATGCCGAGTATCTGGGCGTATGCCAGCAGTACCTGCTGCGATGCCCGTACGAGCAGCATGCGGGACCTGGCAATGTCCTGGTCTTCCTGCAGTACCTTCTCCTTCTGGTAGAACGCGTTGACCGCCTTGGCAAGCTCGCTCGCCAGATACAGGACCCGGTGCGCCTGCCTGCTGCGTGCGGCATCGTCAATCTCCTCCTGCGCCTTGAACAGACACTTCAACAGCTCCCGGTCTTCCAGGGTGGTCAGGAGCGCGACGTCGTGCGGGACTGCGCCGTCAGGTACCACGGCACCGACTGCATGCGCCTGCCGCACAACGCTGCACAGCCGCGCGTACGTGTACTTGAGATAGTAGGCGGGATTCTCCAGTGAGTTCTCCTTCGCTGCCTCGAGATCGAATTCCAGCTCCGAGTCGGCAGACGACAACAGGAAGAAGACGCGCGCCTGATCCCTGCCCACCTCGCGAACAAGGTCTGCCAGCTCAATGATTTCGCCGGTCTGCTTGGACAGGACAACCTGCTGACCTCCCCGGAGGAAGTGGACAATCTGATAGATGAGGATCTCGAGAAAGTCATCGGGCATCCCAAGGCTTTTCATCAGCGCCTGCATGGGAACAATATGCCCGATATGGTCTGCGCCGAAGATGTCAATGCTCTTCGTGTAGCCCCGCTGAAACTTGTTGAAATGGTACGCGGCATCCGTCAGGGTGTATGTCGGCTCGCCATCCCGCCGCACGAGAACGCGGTCCTTGTCATCGCCAAAGTCCGTGGAGCGCAGCCACACGGCCCCGTCCTTCTCGTAGACAACTCCCCGGCTCCGGAACTCGGCGAGGACACGGTCGTTCCAGCCATGTTCGACCAGATAGCGCTCGGAGAACCAGGTGTCGAACGACACACCCATCTCCTCGAGCGCGCGACGGATGGATGCGAGCACCAGTGCCTTGCCGCGTTCCTGCACCAGCTCCAGCCGTTCGTCCTGTGCGCCCAGGGCCCGCAGTTCACCAGCGTCGTGTTCGAAGATCACCCGTGCGAGCTCGGGGATGTATGCTCCCCGGTATCCCTCCTCGGGCATCGGAAACTCCCAGCCAAGCATCGGAAACAGGTAATGCGCGATCGACTCTGTGAACAGCCTCATCTTGGAGCCATAGTCATTGACGTAGTACTCACGGTCAACCTGATAACCCTGGGTTTCCAGCAGCGACGCCAGCACAGATCCAAGCGCAGCCCCCCGACCATTCCCGACGTGCAGCGGACCGGTCGGATTGGCGCTGACAAACTCCACCTGGATCTTTCTCCCGACAGCGTCCTTGTGCAGCAGGGTTCCCGGATCCGCACAGAGCACGGCGCTGAGCTGGTCGGCGACAAATGCGTCCGACAGACGCAGGTTCAGGTAGCCCGGCGCCGCTGCCTCCACACTGCCCATGCATGACATCCCCTGAAGGGCGGGGAGCAGCTCCTCTGCAATCGCCATGGGAGACTGATGCCGGAGCCGCGCCAGCTTCATCGGCAGCGAAAGCGTGTAGTCACCGTACCCCTGCCGCGCAAGGGCACACGCAGCGAGAGGGACCTCCTCAGTGGAGAGGAGGTCCCTGAGCGAACTACTGACCTGCTGGTCTATTGCTTCACGTAGATTCAGCACTCAACCGTTTTCCTTCTTGTCGCGCTGACTCGTCACAAGGTGACGCGCAGCATAGGTCTCGTTGACTCTGGTCACGACCGTATTGTGGGGAGCCGACAGGAGAAGGTCTGGCTGCTCCTGCGCTTCTTTGCTGATCTTGATAAGCGCATCGCAGAAGGCATCCAGCGTTTCCTTGCTTTCACTCTCGGTTGGTTCGATCATCATGACTTCCTCAGCATGAGGAGGAAAGTGAGGAAAGTAGATTGTCGGGGGGTGATATCCGTAATCCATGAGACGCTTCGCAATGTCCAGAAGCGATACGCCATACTTGTCGTACCCCTTCGCACTCAGGACAGTCTCGTGCATCACCGGGCGATCGTACGCGGGCGGGTAATACGGGCTGAGCAGGCTCTTGACATAGTTGGCATTAATAACCGCGGCGCGACTTGCTGCCACCAGGCCGTCCCTACCCATCATCCTGATGTACACGAAGGCGCGTGCGAGCACACTCGTGTTGCCATAGAACGCAGACATGCGTCCAATCGAGCGGGGTCTGTCACTGTCGAGTGTGTAACGACCATCCCGGGATACCACGATCGGGACCGGCAGATACTCTGCAAGGAACTGCTTGACACCCACAGGGGCCGCACCCGGTCCTCCGCCGCCATGCGGCGTGGAAAACGTCTTGTGCAGGTTCAGGTGGACAACATCGAACCCGAGGTCTCCCGGCCGGATAAGTCCCATGAGCGCGTTCAGGTTTGCTCCGTCATAGTAGAGCAGGCCACCGCGCGCATGAACGAGTTCCGCAATTCTCGTGATGTTTTCCTCAAACAGACCAACGGTATTGGGATTCGTCAGCATGATGGCCGCAACCGTATCGTCCATCAGCCGGTCCAGCGCCTCCATGTCCACCCCGCCACGCCCATCCGAGGGAACGGTAACGACCTGAAAACCAGCCATCGAAGCTGATGCAGGGTTTGTGCCGTGGGCCGAGTCAGGAATGAGAACACGCGTCCGTCGGGGATCGTGGTCGCGCATGTAGGCGTGAATGATGAGCATGCCTGTCAGCTCGCCATGAGCCCCGCACGCCGGCTGCAGCGTGAAGTCGTCCATGCCGGTAATTTCCTTCAGCGACTCCTTCAACTCATATTCCATCTGCAGCACGCCCTGGTTGTCGGATTCATCGTCAAGCGGATGCCGCATGGTAAGCCGCGGGTCCGCGGCAAGCCGTTCATTGATCTTGGGGTTGTATTTCATCGTGCAGGAGCCCAAGGGATAGAAGCCCGTGTCAACCCCATAGTTGACTCTTGCCAGATTGGTGAAATGCCGAACGAGGTCGAGCTCGCTGACCTCAGGCAGCGCCTTCACGCTGGCACGGGCATATTCAGGCACACAGGACTCGCCCCGTGCCTCATCCTCCTCGAACGAAAACGAGAAGGCACAGCGAGCTGCCACACTCTTGTCATACAGTGTCATCTCGGCCCCCTCAGCTCAATGCTGCCACAACCTGCTCGAGCAGTGCGTCCTTCAGCAGCTCAGTTGCACAGACCAGATAGGAGTACGGCATCCCCGCGACCTCGGGAACCGTGCCCCTGGGCAGCGCAAGAGGAGGAACCACAGGAACTGGTGCAAGCCGTGAGCGAAGCTCATCAGGTGCAATAGAACTCGCCAGTGCCATCTCGTTGAACACAGGACCACTCTTGAACACGCGCGAGAACCGCCCGCTCCCTTCGAGAGCCTGCACGAGGTTCTGGAGCTTGGCGGCGTTTTCACAGGCAAGAGCCCGGAAGCCGGCCCGTCCGACACTTCCAAGGTACACGGCAGCGGTAATGGCATTCAGCGCATGGTTGGAACAGATGTTCGACGTCGCCTTCTCACGCCGGATGTCCTGTTCACGAGCCCTGAGCGTCATGACATACGCCTGGCGCCCCTCCGTATCCACCGACTCGCCCACAATGCGTCCAGGGAACTCCCGGTTGAACTTCTTGAGCGTTGCGAACACGCCAAGGTGAGGGCCGCCGAATGACATGGGCAGTCCGAGCGACTGGCCATCGCCCACCACGATGTCGGCGCCTGTGCCAATTCCGTAGCCCAGCAGGCCGAGTGCCATAGCCTCAGTAAAACACTCCACGAACAACGTGTCGTGAGCATGAACAACCGTCCCGAGTGCGGACAGGTCCTCAATGACACCAACGTAGTTTGGGCTCTGAACGAGAACCGCGCTGCACGGACCTGCCGCCAGCAGGCGTTCGAGCTCAGTCCGCGATACTTGCCCCGATTCGTCGGTCGCTATGGTTTCCACAGCAATGCCGTGCGGTTCCACATACGTCCGGACGGTAGCAAGATAGGCCGGGTTGACACTGGCAGCGACGAGTATCCTCGGGGCGTGCTTGATCCGATGGGCCATCAGCATGGCCTCCGCTGCCGACGACGCTCCGTCATACATGGAACAGTTGGACAGCTCCATGTCGGTCAGCTCGACGATGAACGACTGATACTCGAACAGCGACTGAAGCGTTCCCTGGCTGAGTTCCGGCTGATATGGCGTATACGCGGTCACAAAGCCAGGCTGGCCCGCAAGGTGTGGCACAACCGCCGGAATAAAGTGCATATATGCGCCGCCACCCATCAGCGAGGCTTTCTTTGCTGGAGAGTTCCGGGACATCAGGGTGTCCCACTCCTGCACCATCTGGTCCTCCGTCAGGCCATCAGGCAGATGGAGACCGCCCTCAACGCAGGCGTTGCCCTGAACGCAGCTGATGATATCCTCAAACGTCAGCCCCACGCTGTTCAGCATGGTCAGCTGTTCATCGCTGGTCGACGGTATGGACGGGAACCTATTCCTTCCTGTATTCTGCATATTCGGCCGCACTCATGAGGCTGTTCACCTCTGCCGGGTCAGACAGCTCGATCTTCGCAAGCCAGCCCGCCCCGAACGCATCGGAGTTGACAAGCTCCGGCTTGGCAACGACTTCGCTGTTGACTTCGACAACCTTGCCCGAAACGGGAGAGTAGATGTCTGAGGCAGCCTTGACCGACTCAATCGAGGTCAGCAGGTCTCCCGCTTTCAACTCTGATCCGACCGCGATCTCACCAACGAACACGATATCCCCCAGCTTGTCCTGGGCGTAGTCAGAGATTCCAACCACTCCTACCTGGCCTTCGACGCGCACCCATTCGTCCGACTTCGCATACCGCGCATCTTCCTGGATCTTCATGATCGTTACCTCCTGGAATCTAGTAGTCCTGACGTACCGAGAAAGTCTACCTCGGATGCATGAAAAGACAACCAAGTGCAGAGTCTGCGTGCGGCTCAGGCACCTTCTCGGAACCTGGAGGCAGCATGGAAGAGGTCGACGAACTCGGAGGGCGACAACGCCTCCGGCCGCAGTTGCGAAATCGCGGCGAAACCGCCTGTCAAGGGGATGCTCCTCCTGCGGAAGAAATCTGCCAGCTTCTTCCGTCGGTGCAGAAACGCCTCGTGCACAAACTTCAGAAACGACACGGTCTCATCGTCCGCGAGCCCCCCCGGGTGCCGGACAAGCCCCAGCAGGGCGGAGCGCACCTCAGGACGTGGGAAGAACACCTCGGGCGGCAGCTCCATGAGCCGCTCCACATCGAAGAACGTCTGCACGACGACCGACAGCGACCCATACTCATGGTTGCCCCGAGGTGCAGCGAGGCGTTCGGCGAACTCTCTCTGGAACATAAGGTACGCCTCACCGACACGCTCAGTCTGTACGAGTTTCAACACCGTGTCTGTCGACCGCAGATACGGCAGATTTCCCACAAGAACGGGTGTCTCGTCTGCGTTCACAAGAGCGCCCCAGTCAGCGTTCAGCCCGTCCTCGTAGCGCACTTCGATGCGACGGCCAAGGGAATCTCCTGCCAGCAGGACATCGTGCACTCTCCGCAGTCGCTCGTCAATCTCAAAGGCAACAACACGCCGGCCGCGCGACGCAAGGGTCGTTGTCAAGGCGAGTGCGCCTGCACCGATTTCGATGAACACGATGCCGTCACCTGCAGGAAGATGCGATGCGATCCCCGTGAGGGCATTTCTGTCGATGAGGAAGTTCTGTCCAAAGCGCTTGGACAGGACGATATGCTGCTGACTCAGAAGGTCACGCAGCTCGGTCGATGTCAGCAGGTCCACGCCTGTACTGTCAGGGAAGGACAAAAACCCGTACCAGGCGCCTGCCCCACGCTGCGCTCTGTCGGGGGAGATAGAAGAACACGTCGATCCTGTTTCCCCGGATGGCGCCCCCCGTGTCGCCGGCAATGGCGTACCCATAGCCCTCGACGTACAGTTTGGACCCCAACGGAATAACCCTCGGGTCGACTGCCACGATGCCATAGCCCGACCTCATGCCCGATGCGGTTGTCCAAGGGTCGCCATCTGTTTCCGCCACCGTCGGCGAATAGGCAGTCGCCTCCATGTAGAGCTCTCTGACAGCCCCACCGCGAAACACCGCGGTTCCGACGGCCAGCGCTTCATCGGCGGAAGGCTCGAGCAGCTCATCCGAGCACAGCACCCGGGCAACAAGGACGCCGTCCTGGTACGTAAGCCGATACTGCCGCTCCCGGACCCCGCCCGTTCCGGGTATCCAGGCCGCCACCTGCCCACGGACAGCAGACTGGGACGGCTGATACCGTACCTCGTACGGAATTCGCTCTGTCACCGTCAGCATCTGCTCTGCCACATATACCAGCCGGGCGGTCCCGAGAGAGCCCCAGGCCTTCGCAACGGCAGAGGCGCTGGCAGTCGTGTCCTGGGAGGTTGAGGCCCCCCAGCCTGGAACCACCACTCTGAAAGCAGTGGACGTCGTCCGAATACTGAAGGCGGCATTGGCCGAAGCAACGATGCCGGCACACTCGGCAACGGCAGCAGCATCCGGCGAAACCACCAATGGACGCGCACGAACCAAGGCGGATGACGGTGCGACACGCACCGCCAACGCGCCTGCACACAGCAGCACGCCTACAGTGGCTGGCACGTAGTGCCGACAGGCTGCCGTCATCACTTCGAGGAGGTCTTCTCCAGCAGTTCGCGAATGCGCGCCAGGTTGCGGTTGATGTCCGTCAGAAGAGCGAGAACGGCGCCATCTCCCGCAAAGTCGAACTGGTCGAACTGGGTGATGGCTGCGCTCGCCTCGGAGGAATCCGCACGCACCGGTCCATCCGGCTGCGCCAGCTGTACCACCGCATCGACGAAGTACTCCTTGCGCGACTCCTCATCCGCCTCCGAGCTGTTGACCTGGGACACCAGCGAAGCCCGCTGCAGCGCTGTCCGCTCCGCAGGAGTACGCTGCGTTCCAAAGACGGGACCCAGGATGATGGTCGGAAACGCATACCAGGCCTTCCCACGTCCTGTCGCCAGCCCCATGTACTCACAAAACCCCATGAGGGTAGCCGGGCCAATCTCCAGGTAACGGTTCTCCTCGTCAACAAACACCAGGGCACTCGACGATGCCGCCGGACCGGCCACCTTCCTGAGCGCGCTCATGGCCGCGGCGAGCCCCTGACGGGACAGCATGATGCCCTGGGTCCAGCCAATCTGCTTGGCCAGGTCCGGGAACAGGCTGCCAAAGTCGACATAGTCCTCTGGACGAAGCAGGCGTGTTATGTAGGAGGCCTTGTCGGTTGTGAGCAGTCCATAGACGCTGTCGAGCTCTGCCGAGTATACGATGTCCTCCGCATTGCCTGAAGCGATCTTCCGCTGCACAGCACGCAGTGCCCCGCGCACAGTTCTGATCTTCATGTTCCAGGTGCACCCCAAACGTGGTAGTCTACAGACCGGCCCTGCCGTGTCAACAGAGGGCTGGCAAACGCAGGTAGAAACGCGATTGCGCTCATTGCCGTCGAATCCTCCGTAGCATGCTTGTACCGGCTGTACCAACGAAGTATACTGAAACGAAGCATTCAAGCATGAACAAGCGGGAAGGAGCTGCCAATGAAGATTGGAATCATCGGTCTGCCTCAGACGGGCAAGACGACCCTGTTCGAAGCCTTGACCAAAGGTACGGTGCAGACATCTCAGGCCAAGACGAACGTTGCTGTGGTCGGGGTGGCGGACGCAGACCTGGACGAACTGTCGGCGGTCTTCAGCCCAAAGAAGACAACGCCCGCGACGGTCGAGTTCGCGGACGTTCCCGGCATTCCTTCCGGCCCCGAGAACGCTGCGCGCCGCAACGAACTGCTCAAAGATGTCAGGAACGTCGACGCGCTGGTCGAAGTCTTTGACGCATTCAGCGCTCCACCTTCGGCACAAGACATCACGAACCAGATCGATAACTTCGAGCTGGACCTTGCACTCATCGATCTGGAAATCGTGGAGCGCAGGCTTGAGCGACTTGCCAAAGAGAAAATGAATGCACAGCTCGACCACGAGAAGGACCTGCTGTCGAGAGCGCAGGCATGCCTGTCGGGAGGGAAGGCGCTACGCACCCTGGGGCTCGAGCCGGAGGACAAGAGAGTCCTGGCCTCCTACGCTTTCATCACCATCAAGCCGGTCATGTACACGGCGAACATCGTCATGAGCGACGAGGCCGCCGCACAGGAACTGGAACGCGCGCTGTCAGCACTGACCGCATCCGACACAAGCGTCATGGTACTGGACGCGAAGCTGGAACGGGAAATAGCCCAGCTTCCCGTGGATGAGCAGGCGGCATTCTTGCAGGAGTTCGGTTTGTCCGGTTCAGCCATTGACACCTTCATCGTGCGAGCCTACGAGCTGTTGCGGTTGCAGACCTTCTACACGGCCGGCGAGGATGAGTGCAAGGCCTGGGTCATCGAGCAGGGAACGAGAGCCCGGGATGCCGCTGGCAAGATACATTCGGACATCGCCCGGGGCTTCATCGCTGCAGAGGTGATTTCGCTCGACGACTTTCGCAAAGCGGGCCACTCGTTCAAGACAGCCAAGGAAACCGGGCTGCTGCGCATCGAGGGCGAGAACTACATCGTCAAGAACAAGGAGATTGCGCACTTCCGGTTCAACGTGTCTCGCTAGCCGCCGAGGAGCGGCCTGCCCTCCTCCGGGCTCCCGTCAGACAATCAGGGCTTCGGCGACCACGTTGTTGAGCTCGAGGCCCCGCTGTGTGCAGACGATGGCATTGTCATGCACCACGACGAGGCCCTCCTGTTCTAGCGTTGCCAGCGCCTCTCGGAAGACTGTCAGAGCATCCTCCCCGAACAACTCCCGGAACGTGGCACGTTCGAGCCCAGCAACAGGCAGGCGCATGCGGAGCATTGCGTACTCTCCTTCCCGGCGACGCTTGGGTAGCGATTCCGTCGTTTCTATCGGCAGGAAGCCATCTTGAACAGCGGCCGCATACGCCTCCATGCGAGGTAGGTTGGTCCAGCGTTCACCCTGCACGCAGCCGGAAGCCCCGAGGCCCAGGCCCAGGTAGTCGCGGTATTCCCAGTAGCCCAGGTTGTGACGGCACTCAAACCCCGGACGTGCAAAGTTGGACAATTCATAGTGCACATACCCTGCCGCTGCAAGCCGTCGCCACCCTTCCCGCATCGTAGCGAGCACGTCGTCCTCGCCTGGCATGACCTCGGAGCCGTCGGCTACCCTCCGTGCCAGCTCGGTTGCGTCGGCTAGCGTGAGGTTGTACCATGAGATGTGTTCGACGCCAAGTCGCATGGCATGCTCAAGAGAAGCCAGCTCCTGTACTGCTGAACTCCCGGGCAAACCGTACATGAGGTCGAGCGAGAGATTCGATACGCCTGCCGCACGCGCACGCGCCACCGCCTGCTCCGCGGAGGCTGCCGTGTGCAGGCGACCAAGCAGGTGAAGACTGCCGTCGTCAAAACTCTGCACTCCCACGCTGAGGCGGTTGATACCCGCCGCGACGTACCCCCGAATCCCGTCCAGCGTGAGGCTGTCCGGGTTACCTTCCATCGAAACCTCGGGGACGTCCGCCCCGGGTATGGCCGACCGGACGGCGGCCATCAGACGGTCAAGTTGCCCGGGACTCAGTAGCGATGGCGTGCCACCCCCGAAATAGACCGTTTCCAGGCGGCAGCTCTCCGGCCGCAGACGCTGTACCCACATGCGCAACTCGTCGAGCAGGAGGTCGACATATGCGTCTGGAACTGCATCCGCACCGCCCGTCGACACAAAGTCACAGTATCTGCACCGCCGTCGGCAATAGGGAATGTGGAAGTAGACCCCGAGAGGCCTCCGTGCATCACGAGTCGTCTGAGTCACGCTTCAGAATTGAGAGAAAAGCCTCCTGCGGAATACTCACCTTGCCAATCTGCTTCATCTTCTTCTTTCCTTCTTTCTGTTTCTCGAGCAGCTTCCGCTTCCGGCTCACGTCGCCACCGTAACACTTTGCGAGGACGTCCTTGCGCAATTGCACGATGTTCTCTCGGGCGATGATCTTGCCTCCGATGGCAGCCTGCAGGGCAACTTCGTACATCTGCCGGGGAATGTACCTGCGCAGGCGTTGCAACATGGA
Organism: Candidatus Cryosericum sp.; assembly: GCA_035369785.1. Classification (GTDB taxonomy): domain Bacteria; phylum Caldisericota; class Caldisericia; order Cryosericales; family Cryosericaceae; genus Cryosericum. Next base: position 17,978 of record DAOOUZ010000007.1, read on the forward strand.
ACGGGCTACCTGCTGGGCATCATCCTCATAGACGATGAACGACAGCGCATCCACCGGCGTGCCGTTCACGAGGACGTCCACCTTGGCCAACGGCTCTCTGCGATAACCGGTGAACTCATAGTCCAGGGTCCCGTATCCTCTGGTAATCGACTTGAGACGGTCAAAGAAGTCTGTGATGATCTCAGACAGGGGCAGTTCGTACTCGAGCACTGCGCGCCGGCTCTCCGGGTAGGACATGTTCAGGTAGACGCCGCGACGCTTCTTGGCCAGCTCCATGACATCTCCAATCGAGTCGTGAGGAACAACGATCTGCGCCTTGACAAAGGGTTCCTCGATGGCCTCGATCTCCCCGGGGGGTGGAAACCTCGAAGGGCTGTCAGCCAAGACCGCTTCGCCGGTATTGCGCTTGATGACCCGATATCGCACGTTGGGCACGGTGATCACAATGTCCTGACCATACTCGCGCCGCAGGCGCTCGGTGATGACGTCCAGGTGCAGGAGACCGGAGAACCCGCAGCGAAATCCAAACCCCAGTGCCCCGGAGGTTTCCGGCTCAAAGGTCAGAGAAGCATCGTTCAGCTGAAGACGCTGCAGCGAGGACTTGAGCCCTTCATAATCGTTGGCGTCCACCGGATACAGCCCGGCGAACACCATGGGAACCACCGGGCGATACCCTGGAACAGGATCGGGGGTCGGCCTGTCCGCATCGGTGACAGTATCGCCGATATGAACCTCGCTGGGAACGCGGATGACAGCTGCAAAATACCCGACCTCGCCTGCTGTCAGAACATCAGTCACGACGGGGGCCAGCTCGAAGTATCCGACTTCAACGACGTCGAACTCACCGCCGGTAGCCATGAACCGGATACGGTCCCCCTTCCGGATGGTGCCTTCGAACACTCTGACGTGAACCACGACGCCCTTGTAGGTATCGAAGTGCGAGTCGAACACCAGGCACTTGAGGGCTGCTGCGGGATTCCCCACCGGAGCCGGAATCCTGTCCTCGATGGTTCGCAGCAGCTCGTCGACACCAACCCCAGTCTTTGCGCTGACCAGGCAGGCATCGGATGCGTCCACACCCACGATCTCCTCGATCTCGCGTCGTGTCTCCTCGACGTCAGCATTGGGCAGGTCGATCTTGTTCACAGCCACGACAATCGCAAGGTTGTGGTCGATGGCCAGGTAGGTATTCGCCACCGTCTGTGCTTCGACCCCCTGGGTGGCATCGACAACCAGCACGGCTCCCTCGCACGCAGCAAGACTCCGGGACACCTCGTAATTGAAATCGACGTGCCCCGGGGTGTCGATGAGGTTGTACACAATCTCAGACCCATCGCGTCCAGTATATGTCAGACGGATGGGATGGGCCTTGATGGTGATGCCCCGCTCCTTCTCCAAGTCCATCTGATCCAGGACCTGGTCACCCTTGTTCTTGAGGATGAACCCCGCCCTCTCCAGAAACCGGTCGGCGAGGGTCGACTTGCCGTGGTCGATGTGCGCGATGATGCAGAAGTTCCGTATGCGAGCCGGGTTCATGCTCCCCGTCTATTCCGCAGGGATGGCTACCTGACGCGCCGACTCGAACACCACCTTCTGCCCATCGCTGCTTACGACAACGGTGTCTCCGTTCTTGAACTCTCCCTCGAGGATACGGTACGAGAGCTCGTTCTCCACCTCATGCTGAATGAGCCGCAACAGGGGCCTCGCACCGTACTCGGGGCTGTAGCCCTTGCGTGCAAGATAGGACGTGAGCTCCGGCGTGAACTGGAGGTGCATGTCCTCCTCCTCGATTTCCCGTGTCACCCGTGACAGCAGGATGCCCACGATCTTCTCGATGTTCTCCATGGACAGCTGGTTGAATACGACGATCTCGTCGACCCGGTTCAGGAACTCCGGCTTGAAACTGTGTTTGAGCTCGTCCATCATCGCGGCGGCGTGCTCTTCGGTCTGTGTGGCTTCGCCCGGAAGCTTGAATCCCAGGTTCTCCACCTTGTTGAAGCCGCTGCCGATATTGCTGGTCATGATAATGATGGCATTCCGGAAGTCCACAGTCCTGCCGGTCGAATCGGTCAACCTCCCGTCATCCATGATCTGCAGGAGGATATCGAAGACATCGGGGTGCGCCTTTTCGATTTCATCGAACAGGACGATGCTGAACGGTCTCCGTCGAACAGCCTCGGTCAGCTGGCCGCCCTCTTCGTAGCCGACGTAGCCGGGAGGAGCCCCGACCAGGCGCGAAACCGCGAACTTCTCCATGTACTCGCTCATGTCCAGCCGGATGAGCGATGACTCAGTCCCGAACAGTTCCTCAGCCAGAACGCGCGCGAGCTCGGTCTTGCCCACGCCGGTCGGGCCGAGAAACAGGAAGGAGCCGACAGGCTTCGTTGGGTGCTTTAGCCCTGCGCGTGAGCGCCTCAGGGCCTCAGCGACGAGCGCTACGGCATGATCCTGTCCAACAACGCGCGTCTTGATAGCGTCTTCCAGATGCAGCAGCTTCTCGCGCTCATCCTCAGCAAGCCGCTCTGCAGGGATGTTGGTCCACAGGGCAACGACCGTACGGATGTCATCGGGCGTGACAACTGCCTCACGCGCCGCCGACGCGGCAAAGGAACTACCCCTCATCGCCTCTATCTTGTCATGGACGCTCCGTTCCTGGTCTCTCAGGGTAGCAGCCTTTTCAAACTCCTGGGTCCGAATCGCCTCGTCCTTTTCGCGCTCGATCCTGTCCAGCTCTTCCTGCAGCTGCCGCACCTCCTCGCTGGGAACAGCCGAGGCAAGCCGAACCTTGGCACTGGCCTCATCCATGAGGTCGACGGCCTTGTCTGGCAGGAACCGGCTTGTAATGTACTTCACCGACAACTTGACTGCCGCCTCGATGGCGGCATCCGTGATCGTGACCTGATGATGTGCCTCGTACTTGTCGCGCAGGCCCTTGAGTATCTGGATAGACTCCGCCACGCTTGGCTCACTCACAAGTATCGGCTGAAAACGCCGCTCAAGCGCTGCGTCCTTCTCGATGTATTTGTGATACTCGCCCAGCGTCGTCGCGCCGATCGCCTGAAGTTCTCCCCTGGACAGGGCAGGCTTCAGAATGTTCGCCGCGTCGATGGAACTGCCCTCAGCCGAACCCGCCCCGACAACGTTGTGCAACTCGTCGATGAACAGGATGACAGAGTTCCCCGCGGTCTTCATTTCGGCGAGGAACTTCTTCATCCGATCCTCGAATTCCCCTCGGTATTTCGTTCCTGCGACAAGGCTCGGCACGTCCAGCGAGATGACTCTCTTGTTCTTGAGGAGCTCAGGTACATTTCCGGAGGATATGCGCTTGGCAAGTCCCTCGACGATGGCCGTTTTCCCAACGCCGGGGTCCCCAATGAGAACAGGGTTGTTCTTGGTCCGCCGCAGGAGAATCTGCAGCAGGCGTTCGGTTTCCTTGTCCCGCCCGATGACCGGATCGAGTTTACCCTGCCTGGCCATCTCCGTAAGGTCGCGGCTGTACTGATCCAGCGTCGGAGTCTTGGTGCGCTGCTTCGGCTGATGATTGTTGGCGTGCTGAGCTTCAGAGGAGTGCTCGCTGCCACGCAACGACAACACCGTGTTGACCAGCTTGGACATGTCCACGCCTTCATCCTCCAGGCTGCGCATGCCGACCCCGCCTCCCTCATGCACAATGGCAAGAAGGATGTGTTCCGTTGAGATGTAGCCGTCCCCAAGATTGATGGCTTCGCGTTCAGCCAGGTCCAGCACCTTCTTTGCCCGTGGCGTCAGGATGATCTCGTCATTCCTTCCCAGAAAGTTGTTGTGCTTCACTCCGCGCACCTGGTCGGAGATATTGTCAACCAGCTTGTGAAGGTCGATACCGCTGGCTACCATTGCTTCGTATGCGATGCCTTCTTCCAGGCGCGCCAGACCAATCAGCAAATGGTCCGTGTCGAGGAAGTCATTGCCCAGTGAACTGGCGGACTCCTGCGCCATCCAAACCGCCTTCTGAGCACGTTCCGTCAAATTGGCCCAATTCATACCCGTACGCCTCCATTCCCGACCCCGTCCTCACTCTCGCGGGAGTCGGACCCCGTACAACTGCTTGTATACTAGTTTACCGTCCTCGGTGGTTTCGTCAAACCAAGGACTGTGGCGACCGCTGGGCGTGACACCCGTTTGACTTACCAACGCAGAGCGGGTAGAATTCAAAGATGAATCTGACGGGCAGAGGGGGATGCTATGGGTGACAAGGCTCACGCAGTGTCAGACGGGCCGCGCGATTGGCTCGCCGAACTTGCGGATCGCATCCCGGGCTTTGTAGGATATGAAGCCAGGGAGCAGCGCCGTGCAGCTGACAAGCTTGTACGCGATGCCATGGTGTCCAAACTGGACAATTTGAGAGATATCCTCGCGGATGTCATAGAACAGGCCAATGACGCCGAAACCTCCGTCGTGGATGACATTTCCAAGATTCTCCGCATCATGAACGAGCTGCGCGACAAGATAGAGTTCATGGCCTATGGCGAGACCGTCTTCCTGTCCGACGATCGCCTGGAGCCTGCGTATCTCGGCAGAGTGTATCAACTCGAGGCTCAGATGTACGACCATCTCGATGAACTTGAGACCGTCTTCGAATCGCCCAAGGACCTTGGGCGGCGCGACACGCTGAGAGATATCCGCAAGAGGCTCGACACAATATCGCAGGAGTTCAACACTATCAAGGAGACACTCAAATCATCGCAGGTGTGAGAGGCGCCCTTCCATTTTCGGGAGGACGTCGCCCGCTGTCAGGAACGAGTGTCTCTGGTAGCCACGCCCGCCAGGGAGGAGGCTCAACAGAATCATGACTGCAACGACCAAGCCCGCTCAGCGCACCCGTCCACGTCCCAGGGTCATCATTGGATGGATTCTTGTAGCAATTCTCGCCATCGGCATAGCGGGAAGTGCCACGCTTGCCCTTGTCTTTGCTCACTATGCCACACAGGTTCCGCCGGTAGGGTCGCTCTCGATCCAGACGCCCAAGGCTTCCCAGATATTCGATTGCAACGACAACCTCCTGTCGTCTGTGTACTTCGAGGAGAATCGCCTGCCCAAGTCGCTCTCGGAGATTTCGGAAACTGCCATCAAGGCGCTCATCGCGTCAGAGGATGAACGGTTTTTCAGCCATGGAGCCATCGACCTGCGGGGCATTTTCGTCGGGCTTATTGTCGACCCTCTGCGCGGCGAAGGGTTCAGAGGGGCCAGCACGCTTACGCAGCAACTGGCTCGCCAGGCAATCCTCCATGACACCGAGGTAACCTTGCCCAGGAAGATCAAGGAAATGATCGTTGCCTACAGGCTGGAAAAACAGTACACGAAGGAAGAAGTACTCAACATGTATCTGAACTACGTGTACTTTGGGAACGGACTGTACGGCATAGAAGCAGCGGCGCTCGGCTACTTCGGAGTGCATGCCCGTGACCTCGACGCGGCGCAATCGGCCATGATCATTGGTGTCCTTCCCGCGCCGTCCGCGTACAACCCGTACGTCGACCTGGAAAAAGCCACCGAACAACAGCACCTTGTCCTGCACAAGATGGTGCGCAACCACTACCTGACTCAGGAAGAGGCCGATGCCGCGGCAGCCGAGAAGTTGACGTTCAAGAATGGGATGAAGTCTCCGTATGGCAGCGTCGGCTGGTTTGTCGACTACGTCAAGTCCATCGTCCAGAAACAGTATGGCAGCGACCTTCTGTATCAGGGTGGCCTGCGTATCTACACGACGATTGACCCGAAACTGCAGCAGGCCGCCCTTTCCGCGGTCCAGACCGTGTGGAACAAGGCCAAACAAGACAAGGTGTTCGTTGAGAGCGACCGCGACTCGCTCGGCGTATTTCAGCCTCAGGCGGCTCTGGTAAGCGTCGACCCGCGGACTGGCTACATTCTTGCCATGGTTGGCGGCACTGACTATGACGAGACCAACTTCAACCGTGTCCTGGCCGCTCGACAGCCAGGATCGACATTCAAGCTCTTTGACTACACTGCCGCCATCGACAACGGTGTGACGTTTCCCTCGGAAATCGTTGCGTCGCAGCCAACCGACTTTGGGGGGTGGAACCCCCCTGAATGGCTCGGGACAAATCAGTGGTTTGGCCGCATCTCGGTTGCGAATGCTATCAAGGAATCCTCGAACATTATCGCGGCCAAGACAGCGCTGAGAACCGGCCTGGACCGGGTGATTTACTACGCGCGCAAGATGGGCGTGACCTCCCCACTGAAACCGTACGTATCGATCTCCATTGGCAGCTTCGAGGTTACGCCTCTCGAAATGGCTGAGGCATACGCGACCATCGCGAATGGCGGAGTGCGCATCACTCCGTATCCGATCAGGCGGATTGAAACGGAAAACGGCACCCTCATCGAGCAGCATAACTTCGCTGCAACCCGCGTGGTCCCCGAGGCGACCGCCTGGATCATCCAGTCCATGCTGCGCGGGGTCTACGAGAACACGCCGAACGCCCGCATCAGCGGGTTGCAGGCGGCGGGAAAAACAGGAAGCACCAACGACTGGCGTGACGCATGGTACGACGGATTCACCCCGGAGCTGTGCACGGTCATTCACGTGGGAGCCGACGCCGCACGCGCGCAGATGTCCGCAATTCGTAATGCCGGGTCACGTTTCCCAGCAATGACATGGAAAGCATACATGCAGCAGGCAATCAAGCTTGTCAAGCAGACGAACTTTGGGGCCAAGCCGGAGGGAGTTTCCGTGCGCAGCGTCTGCGACAGTTCAGGACTCCTTGCGACAGACGCGTGCCCCGCCTCGTCCGTGCACTCTGCCTACTTCCTGTCCAGCCACATTCCGACGCAAACATGCACGGTTCATCCTCCTATCCTTCAGACAGTGCGGCTGGCCGCCGTCGACCCCAGCAAACTTGCTCCCGCAGATTGGCCCGACAGCCAGGTCATCGTCAGGACGCTGAGAAGGGACCAGATTCCAACAGAGGTGTACGGTCAGGCTGCCGCACAGACCGATGAGCTTCACATAACATACGTTCCCCAACCGGTACGAGTGGGCCAGCAGGTGACGCTCAATCTCGATGTGACATCGCCGATGGCAGCCCTCGCCGCATCCTTCGACGTGTACGTCGCTGGCTCCCGCGTGGCGACGGCGTCCTCCCTACCGATTGCCGTGACGTACACGCCGACGCAGGCCGGGTCGCTGACCGTTTCGGTTATCGGGCGCACTGCCAACTCTCAGAACGTCCTGCAGGTAACCTCGGCAGTTCCAGTCGAACCGTAGCTTCTGGCCGCATTGCCTGGAACCGGCCCCAGGCGCCCGAATTGCAACTGGACTCCATCTGGTGTAGACTGCACGTATCCCTATTCCCAGCACTGTGGATGAAAGGAGTGCGGTCGACGCCATCATCAGGGAACTGGACCGGCCTGGACAGCAGGGCGGGGCGGTGTCAAGGTCCGACGTCGACCATTTGCCATGACAGACCTACGCATTGAGGAAGCAGCGCGCGCGTACGAGCCGGAGATTCTGCGTTTTGCGCAGGAGATCATCCGGACCCGGAGCTACTCGACGCAAGAAGAGAACCTCGTGAACCTTATCAAGCGCAAGATGGAAGAACTCGAGTTCGACGAGGTCACGGTGGACGGCATCGGAAGCATCATTGGCAGGGTCGGGAACGGGCCGCGCACGCTGCTGTATGATGCGCACATCGACACAGTCTGGGCCGAAGACCGTGCGAACTGGCGCATGGACCCGTTCGCTGCCGTTGTTGAAGGAAACCTGCTGTATGGGCGCGGATCCAGCGATGAAAAGGCTGCGATATCCTCCATGCTCTACGGGGCGGCTATCGCAAAGCGACTGGGCCTTCTCGATGGATTCTCTCTCTACATCTCGGGCACTGTCCTGGAAGAAACATGCGATGGACTCTCTGTGGTCCACATGATCGAGCATGACGGGTTCCGTCCGGATTTTGTCGTCATCTGTGAACCCACCAGCCTGGACGTCTACCGGGGGCAGCGCGGCCGCGTCGAGCTGAAGATTACGACCACAGGAACATCCGCGCACGCAGCCCATCCAGACAAGGGCGACAACGCCATCTACAAGATGGCGCAAACAGTCCTCAATATCGAGAAGCTGACGGCTACGTTCAAAGATGATCCCTTCCTCGGCAAGGGCACCGCTGTCGTCAGCATTATTGAAAGCAAGGCTCCGTCCATCAACTCCGTCCCCTATGAGAGCACCATCTACATCGATCGCCGCATCACCGTCGGCGAGACGAAGGAGACTGTCCTGGAGGAGTTCCGGAATGCCGTGTATGACCCGGAGCACACGAGTGTGGAGTTGACCGAGTATGAGGACACCAGCTGGACTGGCCTGCATGTCCAGCAGGAAAAGTACTTCCCCACTTGGGTGCTGGACGAGGATCATCCCTTGGTCCGGGCAGGGGTCAAGGCCGCAACAGAGGTTCGCGGTGAGGCTCCCGCCGTTTCGCGGTGGATCTTCTCCACCAACGGCGTCGCCTTCATGGGACGGTTCCATATTCCTTCCATCGGGTTTGGCCCTGGAGACGAGTGGCTTGCACACGCGGCCAACGAGTACGTGCGCGTCAGTGACCTCTATCAGGCGGCACGCTTCTATGCGCTGCTGCCATCCAAACTTGACAAGGAGGTTTGAGACCTGTGAATACGAAGCTGAAGGGTAGGGATTTCCTCTCGACGAACGA
>DAOOUZ010000008.1:0-25903 GCA_035369785.1 Candidatus Cryosericum sp.
CATGAAGAACGGCATCCGCATCGGACGTTCCATCAAGCCCGGGACTGTCTGGAATGCCAACTCCCCCCAGGACGAGAGAACGATCAGCTGTGAACCGGTGGACGTCGTACCCGAATCCGACGACAGTCGTCCTGCTGCCCTGATAGACTTCCTCGAGGACACGGGCATCCCCGGGCAGCGTCACCTTGCTGGCGCGTACATCGCCTTCAACAGTCACCACGTGACCGCCAGCCGCCTCAATAAGGGAGGCCTCGTCCGTAAACGCGGCGCCGTTTGTTCCCTGGGCCGCGAATGCGTGCACGAGGGACTTGATACGGCACAACTGAGGCGTCTGGACCGCTGCAAGGTCCCGGCGGTCGACTGCTCCACCCGAAGCAGCTCCAATACGCCTGAGCGAGTCTACCACTGGAACCACGGGAATCACCGCATCCACTCCGGGACGCCTGGCGGCGAGCAGTCTTGCCACAAGCGATGCATCCGCCAGTGGCCTCGCTGCATCGTGGACAAGCACCCATGCCCCGATAGTCCTGTCCTTCTCCAACAGGGCATTCAGCCCGCGCGCAACGCTTTCAGAGCGTGTTGCTCCCCCGGAAACAATGCTGATGTCAAGGTCTGCGGGCAACGCACAACGCCTTATCGCCCGCCTCATTCTGGGCATGTCTTCGGTGCGGCACACGAGCGCAAGGTGTCGCACGTAGCGGTGACAGGACGATTCGAGAGTTGTGCAGACGAGGGGCCTTCCTGCAAACGAAACGAACACCTTGCTTTGGTGGAACCGACTGCTGCTTCCGGCAGCAACAATGACAGCAGCGATGTCCCTGCGAGGCATGGTCCCTCAGTCAGTGTTCATCGGGCGCAGTCCCTGCCATCGTGCGGGGAAAGCCGATGGCCATCGCTTCTGCAACGTAACGCTTGCGATGGAGCGTGATCCCGCTGAGGTCACTCAGATCATCGCGCGCCTTGTCGCTGATGACGAATTCCCTGAACCCCATACGTGCACCAAGTTCTATCCGCCGATGAAGGTTGAGGACCGGCCGCAGGTCACCTGCCAGTCCCACTTCTGCGACAGGCATCACCGCATCGCGGACCGGAGTGTTGCGGATGGCGCTGTACAGAGACCACCCAAGAGCCAAGTCGATGCCGCGGTCTTCGACCGAGAAATCCCCCGAGATATTCACGTAGATGTCCTTCCCCCCTGCACTGGTTCCAGCCCTCCGCTCCAGGATGGCAAGCGCAATCATCAGCCTGCCGTAGTCGAGTCCAGTGGCAATGCGGCGAGGAGATGGAAGGTAGCTGGTCGCGGCGAGCGCCTGTACCTCGACCAGTACGGCGAAGCTGCCCTGCGCGGCAGCCACAACGACGGAGCCGGGCTGCAGGTTGTGAACGTCACTCACAAACGCACTTGACGGATCTGCAATGGGAACGAGCCCGTTGGACGTCATTTCGAAGAAGCCTGTTTCGCCACTCCTTCCATAGCGGTTCTTGCCCGCCCGGAGCAGCCGGTACGCTCCAAACCTGTCACCCTCCATGTACAGAACACCGTCTACGAGGTGCTCCACGTACTTTGGACCTGCGATAGTCCCATCTTTGGTGACATGCCCAATGATGAGGGCAGAAACTCCGGTCCTCTTTGAGAAGCCGGAGATTGACGCGGCAGTAGCCTTGAGCTGAGCAGGTGTCCCCGAGCCAAACACGTCGTCATCCGGCGAGAAGGACTGAAGCGAGTCCATCACGAGGGCCACGGGTCGCACCTGCTCGGCCATGGTAAGGGCGTCCGCGAGCGAGTTGGTCGTTGCGAGCAAGAGGCTGCCAGGATTCAGACCCAGTCTGCGCAGGCGGCCAAGGATCTGGGAGCGGGACTCCTCGCCACTTACATAGAGAACCTTGCCAGCCTGTCCCAGGGCGCCAGACACCTGAAGCACCAGCGTGGACTTGCCGATCCCAGGTTCGCCACCAACCAGGATGGTAGATCCTACAACGAGACCACCCCCAAGCACGTCGTCCCAGGGTCCGATTCCTGCCACCAGTCGCTGCTCAGGTTGGACACTGTTCAACTCCACCCGCAACTCGGATTCCGATGGAATGGACCTTGCCACATCCTGCGTCACGCCCGCCCGGGGTTCGACCTCCAAGGCTTCCTCGACAAACGATCCCCACGAGCCGCACTCTGGGCATCTGCCAAGCCGCGACACGCTGATGTAGCCGCACTCACTGCACCTGAATTGGATCTGTGGCTTGGCCATAGGCACTCGCGTGGAGCTGCAGAAACGTCAGTCCTGTTGTTCCCTTTGCTTCAGGACCGGGAACAGGATGACATCGCGGATCGACTCCTGGCCCAACAGCAACATGACCAGCCTGTCTATGCCAATCCCAAGCCCACCAGCGGGAGGCATACCGTACTGCAGGGCGCGAACATAGTCGAGATCCATGGACTGGCTTTCGTCGTCTCCACGCGCCTTCGCAGCAGCCTGTTCAGCAAACCGTTCCTCCTGGTCCATCGGGTCGTTGAGCTCCGTAAACGCATTGGCGACTTCCATGCCCCCGGCAAACAGTTCGAAGCGCTGGACCAGCTGCAGCTGGTCAGGCATGCGCTTGGCCAGCGGCGATATCTCAACCGGATAGTCATGGACAAATGTCGGGTCGACGAAATGGGGCTCTACCATCTTGTCAAACACCTCATTCACCACATTGGCGTACTCAAACGACTTGTCCATGTGAATGCCAAACTGTTCTATTGCTCGGTGTGCCAGCGACGAATCGCGCAGGTCCTCCAGACTCAACCCGGCGTACTGCCGCAGCGCACCGTCAAACGTCGTGCGGGCAAAGGGTCCGGCAAAGTGGATTGTCTGTTCGCCAAACTGGACGACCTGACCCTTGGTCACCTCGTCCACCAGCTTCAGGATCAGGTCTTCCGTAAGGCTCATCATGCCATCCAGGTCCGAGTAGGCTTCGTACAGCTCCATCATCGTAAACTCTGGATTGTGTACGGTATCAATGCCCTCGTTCCTGAAACTGCGGTTGATCTCAAACACCTTCTCAAAGCCCCCGACTAGCAGCCGCTTGAGGTACAATTCAGGCGCGATGCGCAGGTAGAGATCCTCGTTCAGCGCGTTGTGATGAGTGACGAACGGTCGAGCGGTCGCACCGCCCGCAATGGGCTGAAGCATAGGGGTCTCAACCTCCAGATAGCCCCTGGCAGTCAAGTACGTCCGTATGTAGGACACGACCTTCGACCGTTTGACGAACGTGTCGCGCACATCAGTGTTGACAATGAGGTCGACATACCTGCGCCGGTACCGGAGTTCCACATCGGTCAGTCCATGAAACTTCTCGGGCAGCGTTCGAATGGCCTTCGACAGGAGCCATGCCTTGGACACGGCAAGGGTCTTCTCGCCGGTCCGTGTCACGAACAGCGACCCTTCGACGCCGATGATGTCCCCGGCATCGACGTACTTTCTGAACCACTCGTACCCCGGCTCCTGGAGATCATCTGAACGAACGTAAAGCTGAATTCGCCCGGACATGTCGGCCAGCACCAGGAAACCGGCCTTGCCATGGCCCCGAATGGCCATGACCCGTCCGCGCACCCGGACTGTCTGGTCTGTCAGCGTTTCCCACTGTTCAAGGACGGACACGATGGGGAGGGCGCCGTCAAATTTCCGTCCAAACGGATCTATGCCCTGGCCGCGGATTTCAGCAATTCTGTCCTTTCGGCTCTGCTCTACCTCGTTCAATTCCAGCACGTCTACACCTTTTCTATCCTGAGAATCTGATAGGATACGCGACCCCTTGGGATGCGCACCACAACCGTTTCCTTTTCGTGCTTGCCCACAAGAGCCTTACCCACGGGACTGTCGATCGAGATCCGCCCTTCCACGGGGTCGGCCTCGAGGTTGCCGACGATCGTGAACCAGCGCGTCTTGCTGGTGTCCAGGTCGACTACCTGCACCTTACATCCCATATGGACCTCACCAGTAGCAACGTCCTCTGGATCGACCACGACAGCGTGTTCAAGTTGTCGTTCCAGATCCATGATGGTGCCCTCGATGAATGCCTGTTCCTTCTTCGCCTCTTCGTACTCTGCGTTCTCAGACAGGTCCCCGAAGCTCTTTGCCTCCTTGATGCGTTCCGCGATGCGCAAACGCTCCTTTGTCTTCAGCCTGTCCAGTTCTTCCAGCATCTTCCTGTGCTGCGAGGGGCTGATGTACAGTTTCTCCTGTTCATCCTCTTCCCGCGAGTTCGTGATCTCAATGTCCTCGTCGAAATGCTCTTCTTCATCGTTCTTCATGGCAGACCTCCTCGCCCGCATTCATACACACGTCGTGATATTCATTCAGCAGTCCCTTTAACTCAGCAGCCGTCGTGATCTGGTTGATACGGCCGCGATAGGTTGTGGCTTCCCGCAGGCCCCTGAAGTAAAACGACAGATGCTTGCGCATTTCCTTCACGCCAGTCAGCTCGCCCTTCAGGGCAATTTCAAGGTCGACATGCTGCTGCATGACACTGAATCTCTCATCAACACCTATTTCCCTAGGACGCTTTCCCGCGACAATGTCGTTGATCTGCTCGAAGACCCAGGGGTTCCCAAGGGCTGCTCGGCCAACCATGACACAATCGCACTTCGTATAGTCGAGGAACCGCTGTGCGTCCTGCGCCGTCTTGACGCCACCATTTGCTATCACGGGAATTGTAGCATGTTCCTTGGCCGAGGCTATGACGTCCCAGTCCTTCGATCCGGACCGACCCTGAACAGCCGTGCTGCCATGGATGGCGAGCGCTGCCACTCCATTCTTCTCACAGATGCGAAGAATGTCCTCCACAACGTTGTCATCAATCTGAAAACCCTTGCGTATCTTCACCGTGACAGGCAGTGGCGTTGCGTGGACAACGGCCGACGTAATTGCATCTACAAGCCCCAGGTCCTTGAGAAGCGCTGACCCTGCGCCCGTCTTCACGATTTTGGGCTCCGGGCACCCCATATTGATGTCGACAGCATCAACACCGGCTTCGGTCAAGACTGACGCCGCCTGTGCCATGGCGTCCGGCCTGGCGCCGAACAGCTGGAAGTCCACGGGGCGCTCGGTTGGATCAAAGGAAAGCATCTCCATCGTCTTGGCGTTTCCAAAACGTATTCCGAGCGAAGATACCATTTCCGTGTACACCATGGCCGCTCCATAGCGACGGCACAGCATGCGGAATGGGGAGTCACCATACCCCGCCAGCGGGGCCAGAACCGCTCGCCCGTCAAGTTGCAGTGATCCTATCGTCATTTCAGTTGATCCCTGTTCAGATCAAACAACATGCGAAGGCCATCCAGGGTGAGCGTTGGATCGTGAATGCACTCCGAACGCAACCCAGGAACGACGACAGAAGCCAGCCCTCCAGTCACAACGACTTTGGCATCCGGAACGCAGCCATCATGCCGCAGACGCTCGATCATGCCGTCAACCATGAACACTTCGCCCCAGACGACGCCAATCTGCATCTGGGTTACCGTGTCGACGCCGAGGCTGCTGGAAGGACGCTCGAGCTCAATGCGGGGCAACTTGGCGGTTCGGCTAAACAGTGATTCGCTGGAGTTCAACAGACCAGGGGCGATTGATCCTCCAAGGTAGCGACCGTCGCCAGTCACATAGTTGAACGTAGTAGCCGTACCAAGGTCGATGACAATGCACGGACCGCCGTATTTCATAAACGCTCCGACACAGTCGGCAATCCTGTCGGCTCCCATCTCCGCAGGAGACTCAACCTCCCAGGAAATTCCAGTATGCAGGGCCGTCGAAACCACCATGGGCTGCAACTGGAACATTCGATCAACGAGGCGCCGCATGATGGGCGTGAGAGGCGGAACAACAGACGCCAGGATGACAGACGTCACGCTCCCCGGCATTGTGCCAGAACTGTCGAACAGGCTGCGCAGAAAGACACTGTACTCATCCGCAGTCTTGCCTCTGTCGGTCGTGAGCCGCCAGCTCTCGCGCAAGACTTCGCCATCAAACAGGCCAAACACTATGTTGGTGTTTCCGACATCAATGGCAAGAAGCATGACACACGCCTTCAACGCAAAATGGCGGAGAGACCGGGATTTGGACCCGGGAGGCGGTTTTATCCACCCACTCGCTTAGCAGGCGAGTGCCTTCAGCCACTCGGCCATCTCTCCGCAAACCTGAGCAATACCTATAACTGCTGTCAGTATACCGGCTTCGAGCACATTATCAAGTCCTGACTGATCTTCACCGGTTAGAACAGAAGTTCCTCACGACCCCCGGCAGAACGGTCGGAGTCCCCCAGGTACTTCCGGCCGAGATCCGTCATGACCCGTCCCTGGGCGGTACGGGCAATGAAGTTCAATTGCACCAGGTACGGCTCGATAACGACCGATACTGTCTCCGGGTCCTCATTAATAGCCGAAGCAAGACTGTCGAGCCCTACGGGACCACCCCTGAACTTTTCATCAATGGCACGCAGCAGCCGACGGTCGATATCCAGCAGACCGTATTGGTCGATGGCCAGACGTGAGAAGGCTTCGTCGACAAGCTTGACATCAATTGCCTCAGCCCCGGCATAGGCCATGTAGTCGCGAATCCGTTTGAGATTCCGGAGGGCAATGCGGGGAATCCCTCGGGACCGGGCGGCAATACGCCGTGCCGCCGATGCCTCCACAACCGTCCCGAGTCGCTCGGAAGCATGTGTAATAATCAGCGCAAGTTCTTCCTCGTTGTAAGGGTCAAGGCGCATGACTATGCCAAAACGGTCACGAAGCGGTGCAGAGAGCATGCCAAAGCGCGTCGTGGCTCCAATCAGTGTGAAAGGCTTGAGCCGGATGGTCAGTGTCTTGGCACTCGGCCCCTTGCCCAGGATGATGGGCAGTCGAAAATCCTCCATGGCGGAGTACAGGCTCTCCTCCACTGCAGCAGGCAATCGATGGATCTCGTCAACAAACAGAACGTCGCGCTCGTGCAGCGAAGCCAGAATGCTCGCCAGGTCGCCCGCCCGCGTCAACGCTGCTCCACTCGTGTACTTGAATCGCACGCCCAGCTCTGTCGCGATGATCTGCGACAGCGTCGTCTTGCCAAGACCAGGAGGGCCGTACAGCAGACAGTGGTCCAGCGGTTCGTTGCGGCTGATGGCGGCCTTCACGAAGACTGCAAGGTTACGCCGGATCTGCTCCTGGCCGACAAAGTCGTCCAGCCGTCGCGGTCGGACTGTGGCTCCTGCTGCATCAGCCTCCGGAGGAATACTGGCCACATTGGGCGCAGATGGCTGCTTCCGCCGTACGTGCTTGTCCGTTCCTGCCGCCATCAGCTACTTCTCCGAAAGCAGCTGCAGTGCGTCGCGCACCAGCTCTTCCACGCCACGGTCATTGGGAGCCCCCAGTTGACGGATGGCATTGCTGATCTCTCGCTGCGAGTACCCGAGCGACCTCAGGGCCATTTCAACGTCCGTCAGCATGCTCGATTCCACAGGAGTCCCCTCCGCCGCAACAAGGTCAGCATACTTTCGATTCACGATGGGACGAAGCTCAACCAGGATGCGCTCGGCATTCTTCTTTCCGATGCCAGGTGCAGATGTCAGCAACGCCGCATTCTGCTCACGGACTGCCTCAATGAGGCGTGAGGCGGTCGTCGCCCGAAGCAGATTCAGCGCCGTCTTGGCACCGACGCCAGGAACGTGTTCAACCAGGTCCACAAAGACCAGGTAGTCCAGCTCGTCAACAAACCCATAGAGCTCCTGCCGGTCCTCTTTGACTACGTGATAGGTTTGCAGCTCGACGTCCTCCCCGACCTCGAACGCAGAAACATCGACAACGTGCACTTCGTAACCGATGTCGCCAGCGAGAACAACGAGCGCCGACTCAGTCTTGCGATAGACGTTGCCCCTAATCAGCGCAATCATCTGAAGCCTCGGCAAGAAGGGCTTCGCGGTACGATCCGGTGAACGTGTGGCACAGTGCAATGGCAACGGCGTCAGCCGTATCATCGGGAGTTATGTGTTCCTCCACCCCCAGAATCTGGCGCACCGCGGCCTCGACATTCTTCTTGCTCTCAAGCCCATAGGATGCCACCGCCAGCTTGACCTGCTGCGGCGTGTACTCGAAGGTAGGAACGTGGTATGTGCCAACCGCGAGGACGATGACCCCGCGAGCTTCGCTGACTTTCATGACCGTCCGGGCATTCCGGAAGAAGAACAGCGACTCCAGCGCCACTGCATCCGGGGTGTACCTGCGTATCAGGCGCCGGACTCCGTCATAGATGTACTTGAGGCGCTCGGCGTACGGGCTGGAACTGCTGGTCTCGAGGCACCCATACGCCAGCAGCGCCACGGCATCGCCTTCGGATGAAACGACGCCATAACCAACTCGCGCCAGTCCGGGATCAATGCCCAGAGTCAGCATTGCTGCTCAGCTTTCCTGCTCCAGCTGCTGGATAATCTCGTCACTCATCTCATAGTTGGAGAAGTAATCGCTGACGTCGTCGTGCTCATCGAGAGCCTCTTCAAGGCGGGCAATCTTGCGCGCGTCTTCCAATGCAACGGGCACAAGAGTCTTGGGAATCATTACAAGGGACGCAGATTTGACCGGTATGCCGGCGGCCTCCAGAGCCTGGCGCACCTTGTAGACGTCTTCCGGTCCTGTGATGACCGTCGTGCTCTCCTCGTCCTGCTTGAGATCCTCAGCTCCGCTGTCCACGGCAATCATGAAAAGGTCATCATAGGACCTGCCGCCAGCGTCAATGTCGAGAGAACCTTTCCGCTCAAATCCCCAACTCACGGACCCGTTCTCTCCCAGCGCGCCCCCGTGCTGCGAGAGAATCCGCCTGATTTCCGAGGTAGTGCGATTCTTGTTGTCCGTCGATGCCATGATGATGAACGCAGTACCATTCGGGCCGTACCCTTCGTAGGTCGTTTCCTCGTAGGTGACGCCCTCCATCTCACCGGTACCCCGCATTATGGCTTTTTTCACGTTGTCATTGGGCATCCCGGCAGCCTTGGCCTTTTCCACAGCAGCTCTCAGTCGAGAATTGGTTTCCGGGTTTCCGCCGCCGGCTTTTGCAGCGATGATAATCTCGCGTGTAATCTTGGTGAACGCGCGCCCGCGCTTGGCGTCCTCGGCGCCCTTCTTGGCCTGAATATTGTGCCACTTGGAATGCCCAGACATCTAGACCTCCTGATTATGACTCTGCTCTGCTAAGCGTAAGAAATGCTCATGTATCCTCGTGTCTGTCCCAAGTTCGGGATGGAAGGACGAGGCAAGAATTCTCCCCTGTTGAACGCATACGGGCCCCTCCGAGACAGCCGCCAGGACCTTCACCTGCGGGCCGGTACGGATGATGACCGGCGCCCGGATGAAAATCGCGTGAAATGGAGAATCGAGGCCCTCGATGGCCAAGTCCTCTTCGCTTGATTCCTTCTGGCGACCGAAGGCGTTCCGCCGGACAGTCACGTCCAAGAACCCCAAACGTGGCTGCTCGCTCCTGTCCTGGATTTCGCTCGCAAGCAGAATCATGCCCGCACACGTTCCATAGATGGCTAGTGTCCCGCTGTTGAAGCGCTCCGTAATTGCCTGGTCCAGCCCGAAGCTCTGCATGAGTTTCCCCATCGTCGTGCTCTCGCCCCCAGGAACAATCAATCCGTCCACTCCTGTAAGGTCTTCTGGCAGCCGGATGAGCCGCACGTCCACGCCAAGAGCCGACGTCATGTTCGCGTGCTCCCGGAAGTCCCCCTGCAACGCTAGCACACCAATCGTCACGTCTAGCTGTCCCGTACCTGCATCTTGTCAACTTCCACAAGGGTCCGGGCGTCTATGCCAGGCATGCCCTCTTTCAGCCCCTTGCTGACCTCTGCCAGAACTTTCGCATCGTTCCAGTAGGTCGTGGCGGCGACGATGGCCTTTGCCCTGGGCAACGGGTCCGAGCTCTTGAAGATCCCGGAGCCCACAAACACACCGTCGGCTCCAAGCATCATCATCAGGGCAGCATCCGCAGGCGTCGCAATGCCCCCGGCAGCAAAATTGACGACCGGGAGCCGTCCCAGTGTCTTCACTTCCCGAAGCAATTCGACGTTGACCCCAAGGTTCTTGGCTTCCACGACAAGCTCGTCCTCGAGCAGCGATTGGACCTTGCGGATCTCATTCATGACAGAACGCATGTGTGTAACAGCTTCTGACACATCGCCAGTGCCTGGCTCACCCTTCGTTCTGATCATGGCAGCACCCTCGCTGACACGACGAAGAGCTTCGCCGAGGTCTCTTGCCCCGCAGACAAATGGTATGCCGAATTGCCACTTATCAATGTGGTAGGTCGCGTCCGCAGGAGTGAGAACTTCGCTCTCATCAATAAAGTCAACCCCAAGGTATTCCAGTATGCGTGCCTCGGCAATGTGGCCGATGCGAACCTTTGCCATGACGGGGATAGATACTGCGTTCATGATCTGCTCAACGAGGCCCGGGTCGGCCGCACGCGCGACCCCTCCCTCCTTGCGGATGTCCGCAGGAATACGCTCAAGGGCCATGACGGATACAGCGCCCGCCTGCTCTGCGATTTTCGCCTGTTCCACAGTCGTGACATCCATGATGACGCCACCCTTGAACATCTCGGCGAGTCCACGTTTTACATTTGTCGTTCCAGTTTCGGCCATGTCTGTCTCCTCTTCAACCCCTAGAGTTTATCGCGTTTTCCCCATTTGGCAACGTATTCTCCTGCACTTTTGCCAGCGAGGAATCCGGTCGAGAATGCGGCCTGCAGATTGAAGCCCCCGGTCCTCGCCTGAAGATCAAGCACCTCGCCCGCTACAAACAGCCCCGGCACAATGCGAGACTGCATGGACCGCGGGTCAATGTCTTTCAGCGAGACCCCGCCGACCGTCACGATGGCCGACGCCAGCGGTTCGCTGCCAGAGCACGTCCACTCTGTGTTCTTCACCAACGCAGCTGCCATGCCGAGAGTCTTGGCACGAAGCGGCATGGCAGATGACCCATCGATACGCCAGTGATCCAGCAGGACCCCGGCGAACCTCCTTGGAAGAAACGCGTCCAGGTACCTCCGGACACCCTGGCCAGTCCGACATGCGGCAACTTCCCTGCCAACTTCTTCCACCGACCTGCCAGGCCGGAGGTCAAGTGCAAGGGTAACCTCTCTTCGCTGCGCAATCAGCGGCACCACCGCCAGGCTCAGTGAGAGTGCAGCCGGCCCCCCAACGCCACGGGGTGTAATCATGATCTCCCCAGCGACTCGGCCAATGGTATGACCCCCGGTGCGCGCCTCGAGCGCCACCCCCTCCAGGGAAACGCCCTCCAGGCCGGCAAGCCACCAGTCATCGCAGTATAGGGGAACCAGACCTGGGAGCAAAGGACTGATGTGGTGCCCCAGGTCGGCGAGCATGCGATAGCCATCGCCGGTTGAGCCCGTACCGGGGTACGACTTGCCGCCAGTAGCCAGCACCACTGCATCTGCCCTGAGAAGGTCGCCGTTCTCGACCACCACCTGGAAGCCGTCCTCCCCGGGAAGGACCCCCGTGACCCGTGAGGAATAGCACATGCGCACGCCCGCCTTCGCCAGAAGAAAGCCAAACGCCTGGACGACATCGGCGGCACGGTCGGTAACTGGGAAGACCCGGCCGCCGCGCTCCCTTTTCACGTCCAGGCCGGCTTGCTGAAGGACGCCCACCAGGTCATCGGGCGAAAACGCAGAAAAGGCTGGATACAAGAACCTGCCATCCTGGCCGAAAGCTTCGACAAGTTCGTTGCGGGAGCTGTCATGCGTGAGGTTGGCGCGCCCCTTGCCCGTGATGCCAAGTTTTTTGCCCAGTACCTGATTTCTTTCGAGGAGCACGACCGACATCCCCTTTCGACCGGATTCATGAGCGGCCTTCGAAGCCGACAGCGCCGCCATCGCACCTGCTGCTCCCGCCCCTATCACGCACACATCGACATCCGCAGTCATCTCACTCCAGATTATACCCGAATCGACCCGAGTCGCCTGACCTGCCTTCCTCACGCGCCTTGCGCTTGCGTGCAGGAGAAAATGCAATACAATCAAGGTTGTGCGCCCGTAGCTCAACTGGATAGAGTGACGGTCTACGGAACCGTAGGTTACAGGTTCGATTCCTGTCGGGCGCACCACTCTGACGATGCTTCTTGGCGACATTGAATGCATGCGCCTTGCGCTTGACGAGGCCAGGCGTGCCTGTGATGAAGGAGAAGTCCCAGTTGGCTGTGTCGTAGCCCGGCGCGGCGAGTTGGTGGCGCTTGCGCATAATACCCGCGAGCAGTCGAACGATCCAACGGCGCATGCTGAAATCCTGGCTATTCGAGCTTCTGCAGAAGCGCTGGGCGATTGGCGCCTTGATGGGTGCGTCCTGTATGTGACGCTGGAACCGTGCCCGATGTGCGCTGCTGCAGTAGCGCTCGCCAGGATCGACAGACTTGTGTTTGCGGCCTACGATTACGACAACGGCGCCGTCGGGAGCAATGGCAATGTGCTTGCCCGACCGATGTTCGGTTGGAGGCCTCAGGTGACCTCTGGCTTGATGCGAGAGGAGTCTGAGGGTATACTACGTGAGTTCTTTGCTGGCGCCCGGACAAAACGGAGAGGTGGCTGAGCGGTTGAAAGCGCTTGCCTCGAAAGCAAGAAACGGGGTTCCCTCGTTCGTGGGTTCAAATCCCACCCTCTCCGCCACTGTGCCTTCCTTCAGCGTCGCCCGCGTTCCACTACCGTGAATTCCTCACGTCCGCCTGCCTACGCCGCCGGATTCTCCTCACTTCTCGAAGAGTTTTCGGGTATTGCTCTTCGTGCCGAGGGGACAATTCCCCCTGCCCTCAGAGGAACCCTCTACGGAATAGGCCCAGGACGATTTGGTGCCGAAGCAGCATCTGCTCGGCACTGGCTGGATGGCTTTCCGATGCTGACGGCGGTACGGTTCTGCTCCGACGGCGTACAGTTCAACAACCGGTACGTTGCGACCGACACCTACACGCAGGCCCTCATGAGCCAGCGCGGTCCTGCCTGGACGAGGCACACGCCTGGCCACGGCTTTGGTTTCAGTGTTGTGTCGACAAACAGAGGCCTCGAGGTCCTCGACGGTTCGGGGCAAGGCACCATTGTGGACCCGGCAACGCTCGCCACTGTGGGCGCAGCGACTCAGCCACCTGTCAGGTCCTGCTATGCGGCATCCCCACACCCGGTGACTGACTCCACCACTGGCGAACGCGTGGACGTCTTCCTGTGCAAGGGGGACGAGGCTGGATATGTCGCCAGGGCGACAGACCTTTCTGGCACTTCGCGGCTCCTGTGCAGCATTCCGTGCGCTCACCCCGCATGGATGCATTCGTTCAGCATGACTCCACATTGGATTGTACTCGTCGAAGGACCGTTTACGGTCCGATCCACCTCGTTCAGGTCCAAACGTCGTCCGGAGCTGAAAGACTACACCTGGGACGCGAGCAGGGGAACGCGCACTCTGCTGGTCAACCGTGCCACAGGCGAACTCGTCAGAGTCATGAACACGCGTCCCCTTTTCGTCTTGCACCATGTCAACGCGTGGGAAGACCGGGACAGTGTGTTCGTTGACCTCGCAGCATTTGGGGATCCCACGATTCTCGGGTCACTGTCCTTCGGTCAGGACGGGCTGCCTCGCGGCCCTTTCCCTGCACCACAACCAACGCGTCTTGCCGTCGACACGGTGCACGGAGGCGTACTGTGCGCCCCTCTCAAGTCTCCTGCAGGCGACTTCTCTGCGATCGACCCCCGCAGGTCCATGTCGCGACATACGCTGCTATACAACGTCGTTCCAAGAAAACCTGGGGAACCCTGCATGACACTGTGCCGGTCCACGCCCAGCTCTGGTGAACGCTTGGAATGGTATTCTGACAATTGCTATCCCGGCGCGCCGGTCTTTGTTCCTGCGTCCAGCACCAGTGAAGAAGGAACCGGCTGGCTCCTGGATGTAGTATTGGACGCTGCAGCCCGGCGCTCGTTCCTTCTGATTCTCGACGCCGCGACCATGACCGAGCAGGCCCGGGCGTGGCTACCATGCAGCCTGCCTTTTGGCTCACATGCACTGTTTGTTCCAGGGGAGGCAACACTATGACAGCGTCACCACGGCGACATGCAACGACCTCGGGCGACCCGGTATCGCATCGATACGAGCGGCAAGTATGGATGAAGCAGATCGGGGAGTCAGGCCAGCGCCGGCTCCAACAAACGTCTGCTCTGGTTGTGGGCGCAGGCGGGCTCGGCTCGCCCATCCTGTCATGCCTTGCCGGCGCGGGTGTTGGCACCATTGGAGTGATCGATGGCGACATAGTGGACCTGACCAATCTCAACAGGCAATTCCTATATACAACGGCAGACATTGGGCAGCCGAAAGCACTCGCTGCCCGCGACAGGCTGGTCAGCCTGAACCCTGAGATTCGCATCGAAGCGTATCCCACTCGTCTGAACGCAGACATAGCGTACGAATTGATGAGCGCGTACAGCCTGGTCGTGGACGCGTCCGACAACTACGAAACCCGGTATCTGATTTCCGACGCCTGTGTGTTGTTTGGGAAACCCTTGTTCATAGGTGCCGTCAGCGGATTCCATGGGATGGCTCTGACCGTCCTGCCGCGGAAGACCGCCTGCTTCCGCTGCCTCTATCCGGAGCCCCCGTCTGCGTCCATGGAACGCCAAGAACGGGCACGCGGCATCGTCGGGACCACCCCCGCCGTCATAGGGTCCATTGTTGCTCAGAATGTCATCAAGTACATCGTGCAGACGGGTGACTGGATGGCCGGAAAACTCCTGCTCATGGATGGGGAGGGGAACCGTTTCGATACCGTTCCCCTGGACCGTAATGCCGCATGTCCGGCATGCGGCGACCACCCCACCATCACTGAACTAGTCCCGCTCCGACAGCGTTCAGGCCAAACGTCGTGCTGAGCGCACGTTCTCCTGCCTACCGCAGGATCTGACACCCCACCTGTCCGCCGTCCAGATCGAGCGTTGCTGCCCCGCCCGGGATAATACCGGTGACCATTTCGATGGTGTCGGCGAGCACCTCGCGTGCCAGATCGGCCGAGGCATGCGAAAGGGCTGCAGCAGTTCCCTGATCGGTACATGTCAGCCTGAGCCGGATGTGGTCGCTGACAGCCAGTCCCTGATCCTTGCGGCAACCCTGGACAAAGTGCGCCACTTCTCGAACGTACCACTCCTCTCGAAGAAGTGGCGTCACCTTCGGGTCGATAGCAACAACGACGCTCCCTGAGGATGCTGCAAACAGCCCTCCTTTGCCGGCTACTGACGCTATAACATCCTCATCCGTCAGAGTGAACTCCGCGCCGTCGATCGCGAGGACTGCGCTACCGGCCTGCTGCAAGTCGGCATATACTCTTGCAGAATCTGCTGCCAGAGCCCGCTGGATAGCAGGGATGGCCTTGCCTGCACGCTTCCCGAGAACCGGAAGATTCGGGCGCAGCGAAAACTCGGCGATATCTGTCGCTTGAGCAGCGACTTCAACCTCTTTCACGTTCAACTCATCAGCAATGATTTCCCTGTGCGACGCCAATGCCTCTCGGCCTTCCGGCCCCGCCACAAAGACTGTCGCACGCCCGAGGGGTTGTCTTGTCTTGACTCCCGCCTGCTTGCGAGCGGATCGGCCAAGCGAAACAACGTCCATGACGATCTGCATCTCGCCTGTCAGCGCAGTGTCGCAGAGCGACTTGTCGACCGAGGGCAAGTCGAGAAAGTGTACGGACAGGGGAGCGCTCTCGTCCGCGGCGCGCACTAGATTCTGGTACATCTCCTCGGAGAGGAACGGCGTGAATGGCGTCAACAAACGCGCAAGGCCGACAAGCACAGCATACAGCGTCTGATAGGCAGACAGCTTGTCCTCGTCATTCTCACTTCGCCAGAAACGACGCCTGCTGAGGCGAACATACCAGTTGCTGAGATCTTCCACGAATGCCTGAACAGCCCTCGCTGCTGGCGTAATCTCGTAGTCCTCCATATTGGCGCGGACTTCCTCTACAAGGAGCTGAAATCTGCTCAACAGCCAGCGGTCAAGTTCCGGCCTGCCCGCAACGGGCACCGGCTCACCGTGCGGGTCAAAGGCGTCAATGTTGGCGTAGAGCACGAAGAAGCCATACACGTTTCGCAGCGGAATGATAAAGTTCTTGAGCGCGTCTGCGACAACGTTGGGACCAAAACGCCTGGGGTACCATGGCGGCGTACTGGTATACAAAGACCATCGGAACGCATCCGCCCCCTGGCTGTCAAGAATCGACCAAGGGTCAATGACATTGCCGACGTGCTTGCTCATCTTGTGCCCTTGTTCATCAAGCACGAGTTCCAGCACCATGCACCGCTTAAACGCCGGACGATTGTTGAGCGCCGTGGAGATGGCGTGCAGCGTGTAGAACCATCCGCGTGTCTGGTCGATGCCTTCGGAGATGAAATCCGCCGGGTACATCCTGGCAAACTCGTCCTGGTTCTCGAAAGGATAGTGCCATTGTGCATATGGCATGGAGCCAGAGTCAAACCAAACGTCGATTACCTCGGAGACGCGGTGCATCACTCCGCCGCACTGCGGGCATCGCAGCTCGATCCTGTCGACGTACGGGCGATGTAACTCGACCGTAGGGTCGGGATTTAGCGCCATTGCGTTGAGCTCCGCAATTGAGCCAACAGCATGCTGGTGCCCGCAGGAGTCACACACCCAGATGGGCAGGGGTGTTCCCCAGTATCTCTCACGCGACAGAGCCCAGTCCTTGACGTTCTCCAGCCAGTTTCCAAAGCGACCGTTCTTGATATGGTCCGGGTACCAGGTGATCTGCTGATTGTTGGCAATCATCTGATCCTTGAACGCCGTCGTACGAATAAACCAGGAATCCTTGGCGTAGTACAACAGGGGAGTGTCACAGCGCCAGCAGAATGGGTACTCATGCTCGATACGTTCAATCTTGAACAACTTGCCGTCCGCCTTCAGCTGTTTGCGGATGTCAGGGTCGCTGCCCTTGGCGTCCCTGCCCGCCCAAGGAAGCACCTCCGAAGTGAACTTTCCGGCAAGGTCCACGAGCTGCACAAATGGAAGGCCCTCCTTGTGTCCAACTTCAAGGTCATCCTCACCAAAAGCGGGGGCCAAGTGCACAATTCCGGTGCCGTCGGTCGTAGTAACGAAGTCCCCTGCTACTATGCGCCAGCCGCGAGCAGCTTCGTCTGCTCCCACGCGGGCAAAGTCAAACAAAGGCTCATACCGCACACCCAGCAGTTCGGCTCCGCGGTAGGTCCGGATGAGCTCAACGCGCGGCGCGTCGTGTCCGAATACGGCCGACAGGCGTGCAGAAGCAATCAGGTACTGTTCCCCATCCAGTTCGACCACCGAGTACTCGACACCTGGGTTGACCGCCAGACCTACGTTGCTTGGCAGAGTCCACGGTGTCGTCGTCCAGACGAGCGCCTTCACGCCCGCAAGGCCTCCGCTTGTGAGCAGGAACTTCACATAGACAGTGTCTTCCTGTACCTTGCGGTAACCCTGCGCCACTTCATGCATCGAGAGCGCGGTTCCACAGCGGGGGCAGTAGGGGACAACCTTATGCCCCTGATACAGCAAGCCCTGTTCCTTGAATGTCTTCAGAATGTGCCACTCTGATTCGATGTAGTCATTTGTGTCCGTCGCGTATGCGTGTTCCGTATCGAGCCAGAACCCAATGCGGTTCGTCAGACGTTCCCACTCCTCCTTGTACGTGAACACGCTATTCTTGCACTCCTGCACAAACGCCTCGACGCCATAGTCCTCAATCTGCTGTTTGCCGCTGATATGCAGACGCTTTTCTACCTCGATTTCGACGGGCAGACCCTGGCAGTCCCACCCTCCCTTGCGGGGAACGTAGTAGCCTGTTCCCGCCTTGTACCGCAGCACCGTGTCCTTGAAGACACGTGCCAGCCCATGGTGTACGCCGGGACGTCCATTAGCCGTGGGAGGGCCTTCGAAGAAGACGAATCGCTCCTTGTCGCTGCTTAGCTGCAGCGAGCGCTCGAACACGTGGTTGGCTTTCCAGAATTCGATTGTAGCTGCCTCCTGCTCGACAATCTTGTCGGCAGGCTGTACGGGCTTAAACATGAGATTTCTCCTCGTCGAAGGTCTTGATGTCGGAATCAGCATATATACTAGGTCCCCGGCGGACGTTGTCAATCAGAAGATGGTGAGATCATGCTCCATGGAAGAGGCTCCCAAGATACGGTTTCACCGGAGCGAAGTTGACCTTCGCAATCTTCCAAAGGATCTCGGTTCCATGGTCAGCGACAACCTTGCCGAGCAGCGACTGGGTGTCAACCGAGGCGCCCTTCGGCAAGATACCCAATCCGTACTGCTGCGCCAGCGTTGCTAGTCCCTCGAGAAACGCGTCCCTCGCAAGCACAGAGGCTGCGGCCACCTCTGGATAGCGTTCCGCGTGCGTTTCAACCAGGAACTGAAACATGGGTGGTTGGCGCCAGAGTCTTGCTGCCCGCCCCCCATACTTGTCCAGTATGACCGTCCGGGCGGACGTCCTTTGGGCCATCTCGCTCAACAGTTCAACGTACAGCTCACTGAGGAGGGCATTGACGTTGCGAACGTGCTGGTAGCGGACATTGTATTCTTCCGGCATTACAACACGCACCTGCCATAGAGCGACTTCCCGGAGCCGGACAGCCACCAAGCGTACAGCTTCGTCGGACATCAGTTTGCAGTCGCGCGCCCCTGCTTGGACAAGCGCACGCCGTTCTCCCTCGTCCCGCGCTGCACACGCCGCCAGCACAAGAGGACCAAACAGGTCGCCTTTTCCAGATTCGTCTGCTCCAACGACAGGAAAGCCAACCGCAGTGATGTGCATCACCTCACTCTGGCCAAGGATACGGTCTGCCATGTGGACTGTGGCGTCAGGTTCCCGCCCCTGGATCAGAACCTTTCCACTGCGATACGCCGTCACAATTGCACTGTCGGTTCGGACGACAAATGCTGCCACGGAAGGCACTGCCCTCTGCTCACGGGCGCCTGCCGCCAGCAGGGCTCTGAGCAACGCCTCCTGCTGCTCAGGGGTCATGGTTCGTACTGCATTCACAATGTCTCTCCTATCGGCAGTCCAGTACTTACCGGACAAGCTATGGGGGCCGGCGAATGCCGGCCCCCATTTGCAACAACTGCCAGCCTGCTTGCTATGGTTGAACGACCGTAATCCTTCCCTCAACCGAGGGGTTGATTTCCGGATGCGCTTTCACAAATGCAATCAGGCCATCGCGCATCCACTCACCGGACTTGTACACAACCTTGGCGTCCTTGAGCATAGAGTACCCATCTCCCCCTGAAGCCGTGAAGTCCGCAGTACACAGCTTGTATGTTGCGTCCATGTCCATGGGCTTGCCGTCCTTTGTGATACTCACCACGCGGGAACCTACTGGCTTGGAGGGGTCGAACGTGAAGCTGAAGCCAGAGATCTGCAAGAATCCACCGAGTTGTGCTGGATAGGCGCTCACCGAGTTCTCAAGAGCCGCCTTGACTGTAGATCCCTTCACTTCAAGGACAACCAGCAGATTGTCAAACGGAAGCACTGCCACAATGTTCCCAACGGTGACGTCGCCAGCGGGAATGCTCGTGCGGATACTGCCACCGTTTTCGAACGCAATGTCGGCGCCAGTCGACAGGCGCATCCAATCGGCAACGTAGTTGCCCAGGTTGGTTTCTTTCGTGCGAACGTCTGCCCGCTCGCCGTTGAGGTTCACCAGCGCCTTGCCAATAACAACGTTCATCTGGGCGGCCAGCTGGTTGTTGTAGCCATCGACGATTGCCTTAATGGCAGGGTCCTCGGCAACAGAGGTGGCCGTTGGAACCAGTTCATAGTAGACGTCCTGGCTGGTCACAGCGCCTTGGTAGGTCGTGAAATCGATGACCTCCTTGCCCACGAACGCACCGGCGGTCCCTGTCTGGGTAATGAGCGTGCTGCCAACCTTCTGCGCAGTTGCAAGCACAGTGTGCGAATGGCCTCCGATGATGAGGTTGATGCCGGGGGCACCCTCAGCAATGGCTGGGTCAAGAGGAGCACCGCCGTTTTCGTACCCGCAGTGGCTCAACGCAACGATGTACTGAGCGCCATCAGCCTTCAAAGCAGCAATCTGCTCCTTCGCCGTGCTGATGGGATCCGCTATGCCAACGCCCGTCAAGCTCGATGGAGCAACAATGATAGGCAGGTCGGTCGTCAACACGCCAAAGAAGCCGATGTTGATACCAGCCACATTCTTGACGACGTTCGACTTCCACCCCAGGTTCACGCCAGTAACGTTGGCATTCACATACACGTACTTCGCTTCGGAGATGCGTTGCTTGAGAACGTCCTGGCCATAGTCCCACTCGTGGTTGCCCAGCGTGGCGATGTCGTATCCCATGGCATTGTATGTATCTACGACACTCTTTCCCTGGAACATGTTGGCCACGGTTGCACCCTGAATTGCATCGCCAGCGTCGACCAGCAGCACACGATCCGTGCCGAATGCCTTCCGGACATTGCCAATGATCGTGGCCTCACGAGCAGCACCAGCAACGCTGTTCTTGTTCGCATCGGTAGTCGGCACAAGATTTCCGTGGAAATCGTTCGTGTGGAGGATGACGACAGTGGGGAACCGCATCTTTGCGATAACGTCAGCCAGGTCGCCGCGTGTCATCTGATGCTTCGGAGATGCCGCCTGGTCGGCCGTGATGAACCCCTTGGACTTTGCAAAGGCAACGGAAGGCCATGCCCAGCTGGAAACACCAGACGTATTGGTCTGCTGGGCCGCAGCTGTCTGCAGGTCTGCCGCAGGATAGGCGTTCGCTCTCATCAGCACGGTCACCACCTGCTCCGTCGTGGCTGGAGCTGTTGGTGCAAATGTCGTAGAAGACGTACCGAACATGAGCTGCATAGCCTGGACGGTGCCAACCGAACGAGCATACCAGCTGTCGCCAGCCACGTCGCTGAAGGTGCTCGTGAAGTTGCGTTCACCCTCTGTGGCATACGATCCAGCGATGATTGCTGCGAGGTCACTGCGCACAGCAAGCGCGTCAGCGTTGAACCCACCTGCAGGGAACTCACCAAGTGCATTTTGCCTGTTCAGTGTATCAAGTGAAGGTTGATATGGGGAACCCAGATAGTCCGGTACCAAGTGCCAGTTATTGTCAACCGTGGGTTCAATGCTCCCCGTCTCTTTGACGTACTGAATCATCAAGTTACGGATCTCATCGCTCGACTGATAGACAATCGGGGCACCCTTGAATCCGAGGAAGCCACCGCCACCGGCACGGTAGTTGTTCAGAGCCAACGTGTACGTTGCAGTCATGTCCATCGGCTTGCCATGGTATGTCAGACCCGAAATACGCTGGCCGACCGGTTTGGTAATGTCGATAACGTACTCTGCGCCCTGGACCATGTCGTAGTTGTAGCCTGCGACCTTGGGATTCACGAGGGGAGTGGCTGTCTTGTTGTAGTCGTACGTGTTGAAGTAGTTGGCAGACCACTCCAAAGCATCCTTGATCTGCTGTCCGGTCACCTTGATGGCATACAGGGTATTCTCGTAGATATACAGAGAATACATGTCACGAACAGTCAAAGGGCCCTTCTTGAAACTCGGAGGCGTACCTGGCAGCATTGCGGCCAGGGACAGGTCCGTGCCAGCATACTTCATCTGAACCTTCTGAATGAGGTCCATGATGGCGCTGTCTGCCGTGCGCGAGGTCGCACCCGGGAAATCTCCTGTCGCTTCGCCAATAGGCTGTTTCATGTAGTTGACGGCAGCTTCATGTGCAGACTTGGTAGCGTCAAGGATAGCCTGGTCGGCGACCACGGAGCTGGTCACGGGAACATTGGTCCCTGTCTTGCTCGCGACCTTCCAGCCTGTAGCAGTCTGCTCCATCGTAATGTCGGCCCGGCAGAGCTCCGCGCCGCCGTTCTTGGGCTGCATGACCAGAACGCCGTTGAGCGTCTTGCCCGGAATCGAGAGGTGCGTGTGTCCTGTGAGGAGGACATCGATACCAGGAACGGTTGTTGCTATGGCATAGCATTCGTTCTCGATAGCAGTACCAAGGTCCTTGCCTGTATCGATGTCCTTCTCAAATCCTTCGTGTGCAAGGACAACGACCAGGTCGACCTTCTCGGTCTCCTTCAGTACCTTGACCCACTTTTCCGCTTCGCTCACCGTGTCCTTGAAGACCAACCCCTTGATGTTGCCTGGAACTTCCCAGTTGGGGATGTTCTTGGTTGTCAGACCAAGGATGCCAACCTTCACGCCAGCAACTGTCTTGACAATGTAGGGAGTGAAGTAGTTGGTGCCATCGTCCTTGTAGATGTTCGCGGACAGCCACGGGAACTTCGCCTCTGACCGGGCCTTGTCGATCACGCCGAGTCCATAGTTGAACTCATGGTTGCCCACTGTCATAGCATCGTAGCCCATGAGATTCATTGCAGCCATCATGGGGTTGGGTGCAGTGGTTTCCACCTTGTTGAAGTAGTATGTCAGCGGTGTTCCCTGCTGATTGTCTCCATCATCCAGTAGCAGCGTGTTGGGGTTCTCCGCCCGCACGCCCTTGACGATGGTCGACAGCTGGGCGAGACCTCCGTTGGACGCAGCATCCTTGAAGTAGTCATACGGATAAATCGCTCCATGAACGTCACTTGTTTCCAGCAGTGTGATCTTCACCGTGGTAGCAGCCATGGCCGCGCCGAACGGGAAGGCTGGCAAGACCAGGCTCAGAATCATGACGACGCTGAGCACTACTGACAGGCGTCTCTTCACTCCGTACCTCCTTGTGTTGGTAGTAACCCGCACTTCCACGCATATTGTAGCTTCGCGCAGACCGAATACAATTTTTGTTCCCGTTGACTGCAAGCCGCATGTCGGGGAGAGGAGTCTGGACGGTGGTCACGCGGATAGACAGTTCAAGCACATCAGTGACAAGGGGCACCCTGGAGAACCTGGGTGGCTGGGTTCCTGAGGCGTATTGCCAGGTACGCGAGGCAGCTGCAACGACGGTGCTCGTGAGTGAACTGCCCCTCTCCTGCGTACCTGCCATTGCTGCAGCACTTGAGCATCAAGGCGCCCGTGTCCTGGTCCCCGGGAGTATCATCAGCGAAGGGCTACGGCAGGGCTGCCTCCTTGTCACGGGGACACGCGCACAGTTTGCAGCAGCCGAGGCTGCCATGTTTGTGCAGTCGCCTGATTGTTCAACAAGCATCGCAGAACTCAGGCTGTTTGCCGAGCTGGCCCTGTCATACACCCCATTGGATGCCATCGGCAGCAAGCGTCCTTTCGCTATTGGTGGGCTCATCGACTGCGATGTGAAACCTCCAGGTGTACAGGACTGTCCGGGGAACGCGACGGGCCACGCCTGGAATCTCCTGGAGAACGGTTCTGACTTTCTCGTCCTAACCAGTCTCTCGAGTCCGGTAGCTCTGCAGAAGCTGGCAGGTTCACTGACCGCGGTCTCTACATGCCCTGTATCGGTGTGGCTCCAGAACGGCGACACTATCTTTTCCACCATGCCAACGCCTCCCGTGATCGGCAGTCCGGGCGGTATTCCTGCAGACCGCAGCGTCGCGTTCGCGATGTGGCGGCCCCATTCTCCCGGCGAGCTCATGACAGCGCTTGTGCATGCTCGTGCAGACGCCAGGAGGGTCCTGGTTACGGCAGAAGTACCTGCGGTGCTGGCAGGCATCTCGGGGGGCGTCTGGAAGTGGCCGAGCGGCCTGCCGCGACTGGACGCAGCCGTTCTTGGCCCCGGGTGGCTGTCTGGCATCCAGCCTGCCGTCCTTGCGGGAACAATGGCCCGCCTGTTCGAGAGAGGTACTCGCGTGTTCATCACCGAACGGCCCGAAGTCATCACCAAGGTCCTGGACGAGGTCCTGACTGCTGGCTTATGAAGGTCTTTGCCTACAAAGAGCTGACCTCAACGCAGGATGCTGCATGGCAGGCGACCAGCAACGGCGAACGTCTCCCCTTTGCCGTGGTTGCCGAGAAGCAGGTTGCAGGCCGGGGGCGCGGCGGACGGCCCTGGGTATCTCCACGAGGAGGCCTCTGGCTTACGCTGGCTCTTGCCGTGCCAGAGATCGAGGTTGTCCGCCAGGCAGCCATGGTGGCAGCACACGCCGTGTCCATTGCCATTGAAAGGGAAACGTCGCTTGCCACGCTGGTCAAGTGGCCCAATGACCTTCTCTGTGACGACCGGAAGGTGTGCGGGATTCTCGCCGAATCTCTTCTGCTCCCAGACACCAACATCCTGCTCATCGGCGTCGGGCTCAACGTCAACAACCCAAAACTTCCGGAGCAATTGCCCCGGATGACCTCCCTGCGGGACGAGCTCGGCCATTCTGTCAGTCTGGAGCGGCTGACCGCGCTGTTGCCTGACCTGCTCTTCACCGATATTCTGGAGTTGGCACGGCACGGTTTCGGTCCATTCTACAGGTGGACCATGGACCACCTTGCGCTGCGAGGCCAAGAGGTTGGCGTCGATTTCAATGGTCAACGCGACAAAGGAATTCTTGTCGGCATATCACCGACCGGTTCCCTGCTTCTCAAGGACGGCCCGGAGCCTGCCAGGGCAATAGACGCCGGGAGTATCTACGAGTGGTGACGGGCAGTCAGCGTTTCGCGGCGTTGATGCGTGCCGCCTTGAGCACATTGTCAAACAGCATGAGTGTCGTCAAGACGCCGACGCCGCCCGGGACGGGGGTGACGAGCGAGGCCTTGGGCCGCACTGCGTCAAAGTCAACATCGCCAACAATCTTTCCGCCCACGTCGTTTATTCCGACGTCAACGACCACAGCCCCTTCCTTGACATAGTCCGCCGTGATGGCCTTGGGCCTGCCCATCGACACCACAAGGATGTCGGCGTCCCTGGTATACTTGGCAAGATCGACCGACTTTGAATGGCAAATGGTCACCGTGGCATCACGCTGAAGAAGCAGCGAGGCGACCGGTTTTCCAACAATGTTGCTCCGACCCACGACAACTGCGTGCGCCCCCTGAATGCGAACGCCGTAGTTCTCCAGGAGCGCAATAATCGACCGAGCTGTCGCCGGAATAAAGCGTGGTCTTCCTGTCATGAGCTGCCCCATGTTAAAGGGGTGGAAGGCATCGACATCCTTGTCCGGACTGATGGCATGCAGCACGGCATCAACGTCATACTCCTTTGGAAGCGGCAAGCCTACAAGGATTCCGTCTACCTCTGGAGATTGATTGAGTTTCTGAATCAGGTCAAGCACCTCGGCTTGCACCACAGTCTCATCTATCTTGCGGAGCTCAACGTAGAATCCGAGCTCGACGCCCTTGTGAGACATGTTCTTGAAGTAGACCATGGTAGACGGATTGTTTCCAACAACAATGACGCTCAACGAGGGACTGTGTCCCTCCCCTTTCAGGCGTTCGACCTCTTTGACAATTTCCCCTTCGATCTTGCGCGTGAACAGCGATGCTTCCATGAGCGACCCCATACCCATCTCCTTTTCAACCCGACAGTGGCGGCACCCCAGAGCTCAACAAAACATTGCACCAGGCTTTCCCGCGGCGCTGCGGGCGCATCTTCCGCTACACTATCAAGTCTAGAACGAACAGACGTTCAATCAACCATGTTCGGCACCCGGGTACGACACGGCCATCTGCAGCACACGGGACATATCCTCCACAGAGATCCGCCGACTGAGTTTTCCCTGGATGACATGGCCGGATCCGCCGCACCTCGCCCCGAATTGTTCACGCATGCATGCTCCCAGGCGATCTGCAACGCCAGGAGACTGCGCGGGCACATGACACACGAAATGCCCCTCGCTGCCCCCATCTGGGTAGACAACCACACAGAGAACCTGCTCTCCCGATGACCCGCCGCCAATGACCGCATGCGCCAACTCCGCCGGCACCCAGTCAAGCACCGCGAC
>DAOOUZ010000009.1:0-22966 GCA_035369785.1 Candidatus Cryosericum sp.
TGATGCCACTCGGAGCTTCTGCCGCGGGGGTACGTCTGTTCTGCAACATGGCGAAGCAGAGGCTCTGACATCGTGTCCGCAGTCGTTGCGAGGGGCAAGAACAGTCTGCTGTACAGCCGCCGGATGTTGACATCCAGCACGACGGTGTCCTGGTGAAAGGCAAAGGAGAGGATGGCCCCAACGGTGTATGGTCCAAGTCCGGGCAACTGTTCCAGGTCGGTACGCCGGTCCGGCAGTGAACCCTGAAACTGCTGGACGACAATCCTTGCGCAATCACGCAGTCGAAGTGCCCTGTTGTTGTAGCCCATGCCTCGCCACGCACGAATCACGGTTGCGTTGTCCGCCGCGGCCAGTGCGGCGAAGTCAGGGAACTGGCTCAGGAACTCCGGGAGCCTCTGCTGTACTCGTGCCGTCTGCGTCTGCTGCAGCATGATCTCTGAGACCAGCACAACATACGGGTCAGGACTTGGAACGCGCCAGACAAAGCGACGGCCATGCTTCGCATACCATCCCAGGACCATGGCCTGGATCCGTTCCACAGTTGTCAGGTCGACGGCATTCGTACGACCCGGCGCCTCACGTGCATGTCGAATGCGGTTCAAGGAGTTCACGCTGTCAGTATAGCAAGGCGCCGCGTCTTGGCACCGAGTTTCAGAAGCAAAGCGTCCCGGCCTGGGCAAGTCGGCCAGCCAGCCAACGTCTGGCTGCGGCCATTGAGTGGCGCCCAGGACATGGCAATCTGTCCATGGTTGCAGATTGACACGGCAGACGGTGCAGTACATACTTGGAACAAGCACCGCTGCTGACACAGTGGGCGCGGACAAAGGAGGTCCAGATGGAACAGACACGACGTATAGCGGCGGGCGACATGGCCCCCGATTTCACACTGAACGATAACCGGAATCATCCTATTCATCTCGCTGACTATCGTGGCAAGAATGTGTTGCTCTCGTGGCATCCTCTTGCATGGACGAAGGTGTGCGCCGAGCAGATGAAGTCACTGGAGGCTCACATCGCCGACTTTGAACGGCTAAACACGATCGCGCTGGGAATCAGTATCGATGCAGTGCCCTCCAAGAACGCTTGGGCCAAGCAGTTGCTCATTTCACAGACCATGTTGTTGTCGGACTTCTGGCCACATGGCGGCGTGGCACTTCAGTACGGCCTCTTCCGCGACGTGGAGGGCTACTCCGAACGTGCCAATGTCCTGCTGGATCCTTCCGGGACAGTCCGCTGGGTCAAAGTCTACCCCATATCGGAGTTGCCCGACATCGACGAGGTGCTTACACACTGCGCCGGGTAGGTAGCACTCCAAGACTCTGCCAGCCCGCCCTTCCCTGCATGGGCTTGGACCAGACTGGTAATAGAAACGGCTCTGGGTGCCCAGAGCCGTTGTGCTTTCTTCTGACAACACCACCCCTCAAGGAGTGAAGAGACTGAATACTTGCCACGGACTGCTGTACAGTGTCAGCCCTTGGAACCCGGTACGGACATGGATCATCAGTTGGGTTGCTGCGACAGCCTCTGGCAGCTGGATGTCAATCGTTGTGTCCGACCCGACGTCTGTAACGGCAACAGAGCGAGTGACGGGCTGGCCGGTGGCCAGGTCCACTGCGGTCGCTTCCTGTCCATGTCGAAGTGTGATGACCAGCTTGGGCTCCTGTGCGAAGGGCAGTCCCGGGGTCATCGGAAAGAGTGAAACCTCGGCCACCGTGTCCTCGGTCGGGGGGCTTGCAAAGGAGAGCAACAACCGCAAGGTGGTTGAGTTGGGCCTGCTCGCAGAAACGGAGTGGGGTGCACGTTGCTCCCCCGATCGCTCGAGGGCATCCTCCGCGGGAATAAGAAGGAACGGGACAGGGGCCGCCGTGAGGAGGGAGGAATCGTCTTCAACAAACAGTTCATTGCGGCGAGAAAAGCTCTCGAGGAGGGCCGAACTCACCTCCACCTGAGTGCGGTACAGCAGAGTTGTTGCATGCTTCTGCGAAACTTCCGCTGGCGCCAGGGCGCTCGTCCACTCGCGCAAGGGCAGAGCAGCAACAAAGGGCGGTGCGTCCAGAGTCATGGCAGGGTAATAGCCGCGCGGCGCAGGAAACCTGACCTCGTGAACCAGGTACGTGTAGCGGGCAGGGCTCAATGCAAGGTCATGCAGGGCGGCCGTTACGATCAGGTACGCTGCTTGGTGGTCCACATTGAGGTCAAGCGGAGAAGGAACGAAGATAACTGTCGGTCGAGCGGCCTTGATGACCGTTTCCATGTCCTGGAGCATGGAAGCCGCATTGTAGGGAGCGCCCGGGTCCAGAGCATCCGGGTATGGCACAGATCGGGCTTCTGTGGCCTCATGCAGCAGGCTTGTTCCCGGCTGCCAGGTGGTCGACCAGATACGCAGGGTGCCAGAATCCGGATAGCCGAGGAAGGTAAGCGCGTCACTCGAAAGACCAAGGGAGGTCATGCCGGCTATCCCTTCCGCCCGGCGCGTTTCCGCAAGCGACCTGAACTGACTCGCGGTGAGTGCCGGCACGAGGTGTGTGGCCCAATAGGCCAGCTCGTGGTTGTCGCCATAGGTCAGGTAAACGACGTGGACCTTTGCTCCCGTGGCGACGGCGTGCTTGATGACGCCGCAGGTGGCAATGCATTCATCGTCGGGATGCGGTGCGACCACAAGGACCGAATCCGTGCTGCGCAGAAGCGGCAGCTGGTCAACGACTGCAGCGGGCGGGCTGCCGGTGCCTGTGGGGAAGGCAATACCAGGCACAAGGAGCCAGGCCGCGATGGCAACGGCAAGAAACACACTGTCCAAGGCGGCGAGCCTGAGGACAGCCCGTCTCGCGGTCGCCCTATCCGAGGGCATGGCCTCGCCCTACAGTGTCCACGCCGGCTTGTTTCACGCTGCTCGCGTCCAGGAGCTGGTGCAGGATATCCTGTGCGTGCGTGACCAAGATCCCGTGGCCCTCACCGGGATACCACCGCGTGAGGGTGCGAGGGAGCATGGCAGCCAATTCCTCGGCCATGGAGGGTGGCGTCAGCGTATCCTTTCGCCCGTGCCAGAGCTGCACCGGGAAGACCACCTGTTTCCATACAATGTGCCAAGCGTGCCGGAGCAGGAGCAATTCCTGGGCTGGTCCTGCCGGTCCTTGGCGAAATGCCTCGGCCAGGCTGTCCTGCAACGCTGTCCTGACGGCTGGCATGCCAAGGATTGCTCTATCGACGTCTGGACACTGGGCAGCAACGTGGTCCAGGAGTGCAGCAACATCGGTGCGTACCTGCGCTTCGACACGCTCCATTGCGTGTCGGGCGGTCCAGGCCGTCCGCGAGCTGGAAACCATCAGCCTGGCCATGTCCGGCGACAGGGATGCTCGGACAGAAGGACTGACAAGAGGAGCTACCGGCGATACAATGCCTGCAGCGGTCAATCGATCTGCGATGCGGTCAGCGCATGCAATGACCAGCGGACTAGCAGCCGAGACGCCTAGGACGGCAAATTCGTAGGCGCGAAGATGCGAGGCCAGCTGAACAACGTCGTCTGGCCAGTGCGAAAACGACCGTGAAGGCTTCGGGTCGGACAGGCCACAGCCTGGAAGGTCGGGCGCGACAAGACGTACTCCGGCAGCGTGTGCTGCACTGTCAAGGATGGTTGCTTCGAGGCGGGAACCGGCAAGACCGGCGAAGAAGATCAACAACGCCCCGGAGGGGTCACCCAGCTCTGCAAAACCTAGAGTTCGACCGTCAACAAGCTTCATTGTCTGGTCCGTCGATATCATTGCTACCTCACTTGAGCGGGGTGTGCCCCTGCGCGATGTCGAGAAGAGTGTACCATCGGCTTCCGGTCGTTCAATGTGGCTGAAGTGGAACGTGCCGCGTAGCGGCGTTCAGAATGTGAGTGGTCCAGGTGCACGTAGCCACGTGCCCGCAGTATGAGCGGGGAGACAGGTTCCTGTTGACAGGGGACCTCTCACGAAGTAACCTTACGTAGTCTTCGAGGGCCGGTCCTGGGCGGTAGTCCTGCGAGCGGCCATTGTCATATGTGGAGGTCGAGATGGATCGTGTGTTGAGCAGCGAACTTGCGCTTCACCCAGGTGAGCGGGTGCGGCTGGCAGGCTGGATGCACCGTATTCGAAGGCTGGGAAGTGGCATGGTGTTTGTCCACCTGCGTGACCGTTCGGGCATTTGTCAGATTGTCGTCGAAGCGCCAGAGGCGGTAGCCTCCATAGATGGACTGCTGGCTGAGAGCGTCATCGAGGTCGAGGGCACGGTCGTTGTCGAGCCCCAGGCTGCAGGTGGCTTTGAGATCCATGATCCGACCTTCACCGTGCTGTCGCCCGTCACGGAAGCGCTGCCGTTTCCCATCAACAAACCGGTCATCAATGCACACCTGGATACCTTTCTCGACCACGCGATGGTCGGACTGCGCGCGCCTTCCAAACAGGCCGTGTTCAAACTCAGCGCGGCTGCAGCGCACGGATTCCGCGAGGTCCTTGACGCTCAGGGTTTCACAGAGGTCACGACGCCCAAGATTATCGGAACGGCTTCCGAGTCCGGGGCGAATGTGTTTGCCATCGACTATTTTGGCAGGCAGGCGTACCTGGCGCAGAGCCCTCAGTTCTACAAGCAAATCATGGTTGGAGTCTTTGAGCGCGTCTACGAAATCGGCCCCGTGTTCCGGGCCGAGCCTCATCAGACCGTCCGTCACCTCAACGAATACGTCAGTCTTGATGCAGAGATGGGGTTCATCAAGGACCATACTACGGTCATGGCAGTGCTGACGGATGTCATACGGGGCATGCTGTCGTACATGGCCGGCCATTGTTCCAGGGAACTGGAAGCGCTGAACGTCGACATGCCGCTTGCCCCCGAAGTGTTTCCACATGTTTACTTTCCCGAGGCACAGCAGTGGATCTACGAACACAAGGGTGAAGACTGCCGCGGCGAACCTGACCTTGCGCCACAGCATGAAAAGTGGATCGGGGAGTGGGCGAAGGAGACGTACCATTCGGACTTCGTGTTTGTTACCGGGTATCCCATGGTCAAGCGTCCGTTCTATACAGCTCCCAATCCGGAGGACCCGCGGTACTCGAACTCCTTCGATCTCCTCTTCCGCGGGACCGAGCTTGTCACGGGAGGGCAGCGGCTCAACCGCTTCGAGGACTACGCACGGGCACTTGAGGCACGTGGAATGACGCAGGATGCTGTCGCTGGCTACCTCGAGACATTCCGGTTTGGCATGCCGCCCCATGGTGGATTCGCCATAGGTCTGGAACGTTTCGTGATGCAGCTGGTTGGTCTCTCGAATCTGCGCGAGGCAGCGTTGTTCCCGCGCGATATGGAGCGACTGCAGCCGTGAGGGACGGCATCGCGCACATTGTGAATGCGTTGGTGCCTGGCACCAAAGGTCTTCACACTTGGGGTGGACAATGAGAGAGTACGATTTCCACGAGATTGAACCGAGGTGGCAGGACCGTTGGGAGGCTGATAAGGCCTACCGCACGGAGGACACCTCCGAAAAGCCGAAGCTCTATTGCCTGGACTACTTCCCCTATCCTTCTGGGGACGGCCTGCACGTGGGCCATTGTCGGAACTACATCCCAACGGATGTGATAAGCCGCTACTATCGCATGAAGGGGTACAATGTGCTTCATCCCATGGGATGGGATGCATTTGGCCTACCAGCCGAGAACGAGGCGATCCGCCTCAAGAAGAATCCCCGCGAAATCACGCAGAAGAACACTGCCAACTTCAAGCGCCAGCTCAAACTGCTGGGAACCTCGTATGACTGGGACCGGGAGATCAACTCGTCAGAGCCGGAGTACTACCGGTGGACTCAATGGTTCTTCCTACTGCTGTACAACAGGGGTCTTGCCTACCAGAAGGAGTCTGAACAATGGTGGTGTCCGAACTGCAAGACCGTTCTGGCGAACGAACAGGTCATCGAGGGCCGCTGCTGGCGGTGTGGAACGCCTGTTGAGAAGAAGAAGCTGAAACAGTGGTTCTTCAAGATAACCGACTATGCTGACCGGCTGGCCGACGACCTGGACACTGTCGACTGGCCAGAGCGTATAAAGACCATGCAACGGAACTGGATAGGCAAATCTGTTGGAGCTGATGTTGTCTTTGAGGTCGTTTCGGGGCGGGACGGCTCAACATACCCCGTGACCGTCTTTACGACACGTCTGGACACAATCATGGGGGCCACCTTCCTCGTGCTTGCCCCCGAGCACCCTCTTGTTGGCGAAATCACTACGGAGGCCCAACGAGCCGACGTAGACGCGTACGTCGCGGTCAGCAGAGGCAAGACCGAAATTGACCGCCTCTCCACAGAAAAGGAGAAGACTGGCGTCTTCACGGGGGCGTTTGCAGTCAACCCGTATTCGGGCGAGAAGGTCCCCGTCTGGATCGCAGACTACGTTCTCATGGGCTACGGCACAGGCGCGATCATGGCAGTGCCGGGACATGACGGGCGGGACTTCGCCTTCGCGCAAAAGTACGGGCTTGAGATACGGCAAGTCATCACCTGGCCGGAGATCACCTATGATGCTTCGGCTTGGCAGGACAGATATGCCGATCGTGGAACACTTGTTCACTCTGGCCCGTTCGACGGTCTGACGAGTGACGCTGCCTATGCCGCGATGGTCGAGATGGGGAAGAAGCGCGGATTCGCCGAGTCGAGGACCAACTACCACATGCGCGACTGGCTCATCAGCCGCCAGCGCTACTGGGGGGCGCCCATCCCAATGGTCCACTGCCCTGTGTGCGGGACGGTACCCGTTCCCGAGGACCAGCTGCCCGTCCTGTTGCCTGAGGTGGACAGTTACGAACCGAGCGGCACTGGAGAGTCGCCGCTTGCACGCATCAAAGACTGGGTTGAAACAACGTGTCCCGTCTGTGGTGGTCCTGCGACCCGCGAGACCGATACCATGGACGGCTTTGCCTGTTCGTCATGGTATGAACTTCGCTACACAAGTCCGCACCTGGCCACGGCGCCGTTTGATCGCGGTGCCGTGGACTACTGGCTGCCGGTGGACCTGTACGTTGGGGGCGCCGAGCACGCGGTGATGCATCTGCTGTACTCGCGCTTCTGGACGAAGGTGATGTACGACGCCGGACTGGTGGGATTCAAGGAGCCGTTTGCGCGCCTCATGAATCAGGGCATGCTGCTTTCCTACGACGGCCAGAAGATGAGCAAGAGCAGACACAACGTGATTACGCCAGACGAAGTCGTGGACCAGTACGGTGCCGATACGCTGCGGCTCTATGAGTTGTTCATGGCTCCGTTTGAGCAGGAGGTCAGCTGGTCCAAGGAGGGGATTTCGGGGGCCCATCGCTTCATCAAGAGGGTATGGGAATTGGCCCAGCGAACCATCGCTGCTTCCCATGGCAT
Source organism: Candidatus Cryosericum sp. (assembly GCA_035369785.1). GTDB lineage: Bacteria > Caldisericota > Caldisericia > Cryosericales > Cryosericaceae > Cryosericum. Next base: position 7,373 of record DAOOUZ010000009.1, read on the forward strand.
ACTTACAGATGCGCCTGTCCCCAAACTGGCGCTCCAGGTGAACAAGCTGGTCAAACGCATTACTGAGGATATTGAGAGGTTCAAGTTCAACACAGCGGTCGCGGCGTTCATGGAGTACTTCAACTTCCTGTCGGAGACTGTCCGCAACGACGAGGGGGTGCTGTCGAGCCGGGAATGGCAGGAGGCAATGCACACCATGCTGGTCGTGCTCGCGCCGTTCGCGCCCCATATCACGGAGGAGCTCTGGATGGACTACGGACACACGGACAGCATTCACAGACAGCCCTGGCCATCGTGGGATGAGAGCAAGCTGATAGAGAGTGAAGCCGAGGTTGCTGTACAGGTGAACGGAAAGGTGCGCGGGACCATGCTGGTTTCCTTCGGTTCTTCGGACGATGAGCTCAAGGCCAGCGCGCTTGCTCAGGACTTCGTGCGCAGGTACACCGAAGGGCACATTGTCAAGCGTGTCGTTGCAATCAAGGGGAAAATCGTTAATATTGTTGTCCAGTGACTCTGTTCAGGAGGAAGTTGAATGGCTAATCCGAAAAAGAAAATCACCCGCAGCAGAAAGGGCAATCGGTACAGCAAGATCAAGATGCGCTTTCGCAACAGTCAGGGTGAGCTTATCCACTGTGGACACTGCAATCGGTTGATCCGAGCGCATCACGTATGTCCATACTGCGGGTACTATGACGGCAAACTCGTGGTCAAGCAGGAGCAGAAGAAGGAGAAACCTGCTGCCTAGTATATGAAGGTAGCGATCGATGCCATGGGGGGCGACTATGCCCCCCATGAGATTGTCAAGGGTGGCGTTGAGGCTGCCCGCAAGCTCGGGGTTACCGCTGTCTTTGTCGGAAACGAGCCAGCTATCACGCAGGAACTGACCCAGTATCGGGGCCAGACATTTGACTGTGAAGTGGTCCCCACGACGCAAGTCATCACCTTTCACGATCACCCGTCGCAGGTGCTCCGGACCCATAGAGATTCTTCGCTGTACCAGTCCATCAAACTTGTTGCTGATGGCAAGTGCCAAGCGGTCGTGTCGGCCGGTAGTACCGGCGCACAGATGGCAATATCGCTGGTCGTCCTCGGGCGGATTCGCGGGGTCCTTCGCCCGGGCTTGGTCACGGCTGTTCCAACGTTGTCCGGAGACCCGTGCTATGTGATTGACACAGGAGCTGTTGCCGACTGTACCTCGGAGAATATCCTGCAGTTTGCCCGCATGGGGCAGGTGTACTGTCGAGTGCTTACAGGGAAGCAGCTGCCGTCAGTGGGCCTGCTGAATATCGGCGAGGAACAGGAAAAAGGCTCTGCACGAGTGATAGAGGCGCACAAGGTGCTGAGGGCCAAGTTGACGGGGTTTGTCGGGAATGTCGAGCCCAAGGACGTTTTTCGGCACGCCGCCGATGTGGTGGTCTGTGACGGCTTTACGGGCAACGTGTTCCTCAAGACCATTGAGGGCACCGCCGAGGCGTTGTTCGCCATGATGAAGAGTTCGCTGAACAGTTCCTTCAAGGGCAAGGTGGGCGGAGCGATTGCTCATGACAGCATGCACCTTGTCAAAGACCGGCTGGACTACAGCCAGTACGGCGGCGTCCCATTGCTTGGCGTCAAAGGTATCAGCATTGTCTGTCACGGAAGGTCAGACGCAACTGCCATCTATCATGCTATCCGCGTTGCCAAGGATGTCAGCGACCAGGGTCTCATCGGAGAGCTGACGGGGCTGTGGAAATGACAAAGAACCCTGGACAGGCTCGCAGAACGGCGGTTCACCGAATCGTGATTCCGAGGGAGGAAAATACCAGTACGTTTGTGATGGAGCGGGCGGAGGAGTTCAACAAGACGTTGCCTGTCCAATTCCGCAACATCCGGTACCTCGTCGTTGCCTTGACCCACAGTTCCTTTGCCAGTGAGCATCACAGCTATACGTCCAACGAAAAACTGGAGTTCGTGGGGGATGGCATCGTCAACTTCATCGTTGCCAAACTGTTGTTTCTCGAGTTCCCGGACGCGAATGAGGGGGACCTGTCGAAGATGCGTGCCGCGCTGGTCAAGGAACAGGGGATGAACGACCGCGCACTGGAGCTCGGACTGGACCGGTACCTCCTGCTTGGCAAGGGCGAGGACAAGCTGCGCGATGAGCGCAAGCCTGCAATCCTTGCTGATGGGTTTGAAGCGCTCGTCGCAGCACTCTACTTTGACAAGGGCATGCATGCGGCAGAACGATTCGTCAGCATGGCATTCCATCAGGCGATTGCCGACCTCCACAGCGGGGCGATTCTGGACCACAAGACCGCCCTTCAGGAGGAAACGCAGCGCGGGGTTCGTCTTCTTCCCACCTATGCAACCGAAGTTACTCATGCCGACGATGGCACGGACGTGTTTACGTCGCGGGTGTACGTTGGGAGCGTCCTGTATGGAGAGGGCCGGGGTTCGTCGAAGAAACGCGCTGAGGAAGACGCGGCCAGGGCTGCCTATGAGGCGTTCGTCGCCGAACATCCGCACCAGGGTGAGCCGGTACCGTGAGTTTCCTGTCGCGTATCAGGCAGTTGTTCGGTGGGGATCAGGCAAGTACCAGCGAGCCGTCGCCTTCGGCAACCCCTGCGGACGTGCCGACTGCTGCAGGCTCTGCTGGCGGACGCCGTGATACAGGGGTGCCGCGCGAACAGGCGGCAAATTCGGACGCACTGGAAGAACTTCTTGTCGATGCCGGCATTGATATAGAGACAACCCTTGCGATCCTTCAGGACGTGCGCAGAACGAGTCTGTTGGGGCGACCAACCGCCGACCAGGTCATCGAACGGATCCGGACGAAGCTGACATCGGTCCTCGATCTCGACACGACACTTCACACGTCTGGCAGCCCGGCTGTCATTCTGGTAACCGGGGTGAACGGCGTTGGCAAGACATCGTCGATCGCGAAGTTGGCGAATATGCTAAAGGCACAAGGTCTGAGCGTGCTGCTCATTGCGGCAGATACGTTCCGTGCCGGCGCAGTCGACCAGCTGGCCATTCTCGCGGACCGGGTGGGAGTCCCTGTCATGCGGTCTGTCGAGGGTCAGGACCCGTCCAGTGTTGTGTTCAACGGACTTCAGAAGGCGATTGCCGACCACGTGGACCTGGTGCTGATTGATACCGCCGGGCGTCTGGAAAACAAGAAGAACCTTACGGCGGAACTGCAGAAGGTCGTGCGCGTCATTGAGTCGAAGTTCGGACTGCTGCTCACAGAGTGCCTTCTCGTGATCGACGCAACCACGGGGGAAAACGCCTTGATGCAGGCTCGCGCCTTCAGTGAGGCTGTACCGGTCTCCGGGATCATTCTCACCAAGGTCGACTCGGGTGCCAAGGGAGGCAGCATTGTAAGCATCGCCAGAGAGTTGCACATCCCGATCAAACTGGTGTGCAATGGTGAAGGTCTTGAGAGCATAAAACCATTTGACAAAGATGAACTTGTGAACATGATGTTGCTGTCAGATTGAGCATGAACACAGGCAAACACGTACGTCCACAACATTCCGTATAGGAGTTGAAGCATGCAGAACAAGACAAGAGAAAAAGCACATATCACTCCGGGCCACGAGAAAAAGATCAAGCGCAAGGAAGAAATAGCCGAGCTGCTGGAGTTCTATTCGGGGTTGCTCACCAAGAAAGAGCTCGGCGTGCTGGAACTGTACATCCAGCCGGACTACTCAGGGGCCGAGGTGGCACGTAAGCTGCGTATCTCCCGGCAGGCGGTGCATGATCATATTCGGCGATCTCTTGGCCGTATGAGGCGTTGTGAGGCAAAGCTGCAGTTGATTGCCAACTACAAGAAGAACGCTGCAATGTTCCGCAAAATCATGGCCAAGATAGACCAGTGCTGTGGCCAACCCCATACTCCAGAAGGACAGCAGACACTCGAGGAGCTGAAAGAGCTGTTCGAGAAGCTGGTCAATCGGAACACGCGCGACTTCTCCCACGAACTGTAGGCAGGGTACGTGTTCGAATCAGTCAAGAAGGCACTCGGCGGCGTCTTTGACGGGTTGCACCGCAAGGGACTCCTGTCTCAGGGTGACATTGACGCTGCTCTGGCCGAGGTAAAGATCGCCCTGCTTGGGGCGGATGTCGACTACCGGGTCGTCAAGTCCTTCATCGCAAGAACCCGCGAAGCGTGTCTTGATGAGAAGGTCCTGAAGAGCATGTCTCCCGGGGACCAGGTCGTCAAGGTCCTCTATGACCAGTTGACAGAAACGCTGGGCGGCCAGGGTGGCAAAGGGATTGCCGTATCGCACATTCCGTTCCGGGTCATGCTGGTCGGACTTCAGGGCTCAGGGAAGACGACTACGCTCGGGAAACTTGCTCTGCTTCTCAAGAAGGAAGGGCACTACCCCCTCCTGATTCCTGGAGATTTTGGCCGACCGGCCGCATATCAGCAGCTGCAGAAACTGGCGGCCGATGCAGGTGTGAGTTTCTATGGGGAGCCGTCGGCCACCGTGGAGGATCTTCTTCAGGGAGCCGACCGCTGGGCGCGCGACAAGGGTCTCGACGTGTTGCTTCTCGATACCCAGGGGCGTCATGAGTTTGATACCGAGCTGATGGAGGAACTGGAGAAGGTCGGCAGGCTGTACCACCCGGACGAAACGCTCATTGTGCTGGATGCCATGATCGGTTCAAAGGCCATTCCGCTTGCACAGAGCTTTGACAAGGTTGCCCCTCTCACTGGCGCAATCTTCACAAAGTTCGACTCACCTGCGCAGGGCGGCGCAGTGCTGTCGTTCAAGGAGGCCATCGGGACGCCTATCCGCTATATTGGCGTCGGCGAGCACCTCGAGGACCTAGACTACTTCGTCCCGGAGCGGCATGCTGCCCGCATCGTGGGATACGGCGACATGGACGGGCTCCTGAGGCGGTACAGCGAGGCGGAGACACAGGCAAAGGCTGCGGACGTTGCCAGGAAGGTGCAGAGTGGCAAATTTGACCTTTACGATCTGCGGGAACAGCTGCTTGAAATAGGGCGAGTTGGTGGTATAAATAAAATGCTTGAGAGCCTTCCCAGCGCCGTGGTTCCGTCAGGGGCAGTGGTTGACGAGGGTCTGGCAAAGAGGTTTATGGCCATCATCGATTCGATGACTGACGCAGAGCGGCGCAATCCTGCTATCCTCAATGCTTCCCGCAAACGGCGTGTAGCTCGCGGCGCAGGTGTGGACGTAAGCGAGATCAACCGGATGCTCAAGCAGTTTGAGTTGTTCAGTCGCATGGCAAAGATGGCCGGCAACAAGCATGCTGGCAGTTTTGGCCTGCCCAGGTTCTGATAATCGCACGCAGGCAACAGGAGGAAACATGGTAAGCATCAAGCTGGCAAGGACAGGTACCAAGCACCAGGCACATTATCGGTTTGTCGTGCTCGACCGAAAGAAACCTACGAACGGTGCCGTGATCGAGACTTTGGGCTACTACGACCCTATGACCAGGGAACCGACGATAGAGGTCAACGAGGAGCGTGTGGCCTATTGGCTGGGGTTGGGTGCCCAGCCCACGGACTCGGTGCGGAATCTCCTGAAACGCACTGGCCTCTGGCAGAGGCTCACTTCAGGCACGAAGGCCGGATAGGCATCCCTGTCTGCAACGACACTCATCTCATGAAAGAGCTTGTTGAAGTCATTGTGCGGGCGCTGGTGGACAACCCGGACGACGTTCTTGTCGACGAAGTTGCCGGCGGCGACCAGTCGGTCACGTACCAGGTCAGGGTCGATGAGAGGGATGCAGGGCGCGTCATCGGCAAGCAGGGTCACACTGCACAGGCGATTCGTACGATTGTAAGGGCTGCCTCAGTCAAGGCAGGACAGAATGCCACGGTGGAAATAATCAGCGCGAACGGTGAACAAGTGGACCGTGGCGTGGGAGAGGAGTCATAGAGTCGATGCCAAACAGCGTTTGGATGAAGCAGAATGTACTCGTGAAGACGGTTGTAACGCAGCAGTTCAAGGACAGTTATCTCAAGGAACTTGAGGGAGCCTTGACCGCTTCGAAGCAGAGTGTCGAGAAGATAAAGTCGTCCCTGTCGCAGGTCATCCTGCGGGGTGGAGTCGGAGGGCAGTATGACGACCTTATCAAGGCTCAGCTGCAGGAAGAGAAAACCAAGCAGGAGCAGATGGTCATGGACCTCGAGGCAAAGAAGGCCGAAGTAGCCAAGCTGGAGCTTGGTTCGGTCTACGTGCAGGGTGCGCTCGAAGGGACGGTAGAGGTAAAGGTGGGCGACAACCTGTTCGACAAGATCAGTTCCACCTCCATTCTTGTGCAGGACGGGGTCATCCTCTCCATTGACTAACCCCGACTATAGTATGCGCATTGAGGGCAGGACGCTCAGTCCTGCCCTTTTTGTTTGCTGCCTGGCTGGTCCACGCGGTGCTGACACGGGGGAGGAGCTCCGCTAATTGCCTGAGGGGTGCCTTCCGCTATACTCGAGGCGGGAGGTAGTGGATGGATAGGAGAAAAGCTGCAGAACTCGCGGCGGTCCTGGCAGGCGGACTCGGTGCCGCAGGTCTCGTCCAAGGATTCCTGATTGAGCCCTTCCGCGTTGCCCTGGTCGAGCTGGAAGTGACCTTGCCTCGGCTCCCACGGGAGTTTGACGGGTTCAAGGTCCTGCAGCTTTCCGACCTGCACTTTCGACAGAGGCCGAGACTGCAGGGGCGCCTTCTGGCTCTCGCGTCTCGTTCTGCTCCAGACCTGGTTGTCATCACGGGCGACCTTATCGACAGGGAAGCCGATATGGGACCGTGTCTCTCATTCCTTGCCGAACTGCATGCCAGAACGCGGGCCCCCGTCGTGACTGTGCCGGGCAACTGGGAACATCGGATTTTTCCCACCAAAGCAGACATCGCGAAGTGGTATGACCGCATACGCGGCGAGGGCAGGGCCACTGTCCTCACCAATGAGAGCGTGTGTCTTCGCCGTGGTGACGGGTCGCTCTGGCTTGTGGGGACGGACGACCCATACTTCGGACACGCGGACCTGGCTGCCAGCTTTGACGGTGTTCCAGACAATGCATGTGCACTTGTGCTGACGCACGCCCCTGAAGCCTTTGAGGAACTTGCCCGGTGGAAGCAGGCGCGCCTTGTTCTCGCCGGCCACACACATGGGGGTCAGGTCTGTTTGCCGCTTGTCGGCCCTGTCAGAGTTCCGTCACGGTACGGGACGCGTTTTGCCCACGGTCTCTTCAGGATTGGTGGTGCCCTCTTCTATGTCAATGAAGGGATTGGAACCAGCCACATGCCCGCGCGTTTCCTTTGTCCCCCCGAACTGACAAGCATCACGATACGTTCTGAAACACCGTAGGACGCAGCGCCTGACAGAGTCTGAGGCGGGATATTGGAATGTGCTGCATGAGATGGCCGGCTCGAGCAGCGGGGGCGCTGGACTTTAGTTCGGTTTCCGCTACGCCTTGCCGTCATTCTGGATACAATACAAGAGTAGGCGGGATGATTCATGCGTTTCCCGCTGACGAGTCAACAAGGAGGAAGTCATGACAGGACCAAAACATGCGCGGCGACCCGTGGAAGCACAGGACCTCTATGCCCTGCATCTCATCACCGACGTCCGGATTGCGCCCGATGGGCAGCAGGTCGTCTATGGTGTCCAGCGAGTTGACAGAACGTCGGAGAAGAAATACGCCAACCTGTGGCTTGCCAGGACGGATGGCTCCTCCTGTCGACAATTCACGCAGGGCGACCAGACAGATGCCATGCCAAGATGGTCCCCGGACGGAACGAGGTTGGCGTTCTTGTCGTCGAGAAAAGAGGGCGAAAGTGCGCAGATCTACCTGATAAACGTGGACGGTGGCGAGGCGCAACGGCTCACGGATCTTAAGGGTGATGTCGGAAACATGACGTGGTCACCTGACGGCGGCTCTCTCCTTGTTGAGTTCACGAAGAAGGATCAGGAGGCGATTGAACGCGAGAGCGACGAGCAGAAGAAGAAGCTCGGGATCGTGTCGCGGCACTACACTCGGCTGTTCTACCGGGCAGACGGTCAGGGATGGCTCGGTCACGAGCGGACTCACCTCCTGCTGGTTGACAGCACGACAGGGGCCCCAAAGCAGCTGACTTCCGGAGACATGTATGACGAATACAACGCCTCGTGGTCGCCGGATGGAAGTTTGATTGTCTTCTGCAGCAATCGACGCCCGGACCCGGACCTTGAGCCGGACCTCGTCGACCTGTACACCATTCCGGTGTCCGGTGGGGAAATGCGTCGTGTCGACACGCCGTCCGGCCCCAAGGGCATGCCGGTTTTCTCGCCGGATGGCAAGTGGATTGCCTACATCGGTCCACGTGACCCGAATGAGTGGTGGCAGAATGTGGAGCTGTGGATAGTCCCATCCGATGGCAGGACCCCAGCGCGCAGTTTGACACGTGTCTACGACATTTCGCTGACCTCCTCGACGCTGAACGATGTCGGGAGTGGCGAGCAGATGAAGCCACTATGGTCGGCAGATGGCAAGGTTCTCTACTTCCAGATTTCAGAACACGGCTGCACCAAGTTGATGGCCATCAGCGTCGAGGATGGGGCGCTCTACACCCTGATTGATGCGCAGGGCTCGGTAGGGACATTTACCGTGGATGCTCGCCAGCAGAAGATGAGCTACTTTTTCGGAACCATGACAGACCCCGGCCAGGTCTGGGTTCGCGACATGGACACGGGGGCTCAGGTTCAGTTGACGCACCTCAACGAGAACCTTCTTGCACAACTCGACCTTGGCAGCGTTGAGGATGTCTGGTTCAAGGCACGTGATGGCCATGAGTTGCAGGGCTGGATCCTGACCCCTCCAGGCTTTGACCCGCGAAAGAAGTATCCCTCGATCCTGGAGATCCACGGGGGTCCGCAGGACCAATACGGCTATCTGTTCATGCATGAGTTCTACTACCTCGCCGCGGCAGGGTATGTGGTATATTTCAGCAATCCGCGTGGGGGAACCGGGTACGGCGAGGAGCATGAGCGAGCCATCTGGGGTCGCTGGGGGACTGTCGACTTCGATGACCTGATGGACTGGACCGACTATGTGCAGAAGAAGCCTTACATCGACGTGCGGCGCATGGGCGTGACAGGCGGTAGTTACGGGGGGTACATGACCAACTGGATCATCGGCCATACCAACCGTTTCGCCGCGGCTGCCACACAGCGCAGTGTCAGCAACCTCATCAGCATGTGGGGCACGAGCGATATGAACTGGGTTTTCCAACTTCCCCATGGGGGCAAACCGCCGCAGGAGAGCATCGATGTCCTGTGGGACCGGTCGCCTGTCAAGTATCTGGGAAACGCAAAGACGCCTACGATGGTCCTGCACAACGAATTGGACTTCCGCTGTGCGCTGGAGCAGGGGCAGCAGGTCTTCGCTGCTCTCAAGTACCACCATGTTCCCACTGAGTTTGTCGTCTTTCCCGAGGAGCCGCATGGCCTCTCCCGCATGGGGCGGACTGACCGGCGTATCGAGCGGCTTGAGAGCATACGCAGATGGATGGACACCTACCTGAAACCGGGACCAGCCAAGAGTCGAAAACCTGAAACCGCAGCCAAGTAGGTTCAGATCGTTCTCTGCTGAAGCGGCGCCTCCTTTAAGGCCGCTCCAGCAGAGTCTTCCTGTCGTCGTCACTTGGTGCAGGGTCGCATCCGCTGTACAATTTCGGTCATGAGAATCAAAGCCGTGTCCATATTCCCACAGTTGTACGAACCCTTTACGCAGGTCGGCGTCATGAAGATGGCGATCGACAAGGGCGCCCTGCAATTCGAGGCGGTCGACCTCCGGGCGTTCACGCATGACAGACATCACACGACCGACGACGTGCCCTTTGGCGGCGGCGCGGGCATGGTGTTCCTGCCAGGCCCTGTTCTGGAAGCCCTGGACGCCATCGACAGACCTGCTGGGTCCTGGATCAAGATTGGGGTGGCTCCACAGGGAGACCGCCTGACGCAGAGGATGGTAGAAGACCTTGCGCATGAAGACCAGCTGGTTTTCCTTGCGGGCCGCTATGAAGGGGTCGACGAGCGCGTCATGGAGCGGTTGGACCTCACCATTTCTGTCGGTGATGTCGTGCTCTCGGGCGGCGAGATAGCGACCATCGAGATCATCGACGCGATTACGCGGCTGTTGCCGGGAGCTACGGGCAATGCGGCATCGACGGGCGATGAGAGCTTCACCTCAGGGCTGCTGGAATACCCGCAGTACACGCGTCCGAGGGAACTGGGAGGAGATGTTGTTCCGGACGTTCTCGTTTCAGGGCATCATGCGAACATTGCGCGGTGGCGAAAGGAAGAGGCCTTGAAGCGAACGCTCATTCGCAGGCCTGACCTTCTGCAGAGTTTCGATCTGACAGAGCAGGACCGCCGGTACCTGAAGGCACTGCTGGAAGAGCTGAGGAGAACCATTGGCTGACATCAGACTGTACATGGCGGTCGTGCACTATCCTGTCTACAACAAACACCGCGAGATCATTACAACGTCTATCGTTATCCATGACATCCACGACATTGCCCGGGCAGGCAAGACCTATGGAGCAACGGCAATGTACGAAGTGGAACCGCTGCCTCAGGAACAGCAGGTGGCACTGCGCATTGCACGATTCTGGAATGAGGGATTCGGACATGAGTACAACCCGAACCGTTCAGAATCGCTGTCTCTGTTGCGCGTTGTAACTCATTTCGAGGAGGCCCTCGCCGACATACAGCAGGCAGAAGGAGAAAAGCCAGTCCTTATCGGGACGAGCGCCCGAACCTTCGCGAATTCGATCGGGTACCCGGCAATGGGTGAGAACATACGGTCTGGAGACCACCCGTACCTGCTGACGTTTGGGACAGGATTCGGACTCGCGGACGAAATCATGGGACAGATGGACTACATTCTTGATCCGATCTGGGGACCCACTGCTTTCAACCACCTGTCGGTGCGGAGTGCCGCTGCCATCATCCTGGACAGGCTGCTTGGGCGTGTGTGAGTTCCCTGGTGATCTGGCCCGCAGCCTCACGGAGCGGCGCCACTCGGCTGCCAGTGATTCGGGTGAACGCGCGCAGCGCGGAGCCTTGTGCTCTGCCGGATGCCCCACAGCGACAAGCGACAGCGGAACGACGGACGGAGGCCGCCCCAGCATGGTGCCGATGCTTCTCTTGGCACGCATGATGACCATATGTTCCTCCCTGCCCAGATGATAGTGTATGCGAAACGACGGAGCCGGCTTGGCACTCCTGTGCGGGGGTGCCCTTGTCAATCGGTTGTATGACTCCTGCTGGTGGAGAGTGATAAGGCTCTGCGCCTGTGTTGCCTTGATGAAGAAGGGCATTCTGCTATACTACTTTGACGTGTATGTGCCAGCTCAGTGAAAGGAGTTCCGAAATGAACGCTATCGATCTAGTAGAGAGCCGATACGTGAAGCCTGACATGCCCACCATTCTTGTGGGGGACACTGTGAGGGTCCACATCAACATTATCGAGGGTGGGAAGAAGAGGGTTCAGGTGTTTGAGGGTCTGGTGATTGCAAAGAAGGGCGGCGGCAGCCGTGAGACGTTTACGGTGCGCAAGATCTCATCCGGCGTCGGGGTCGAAAAGGTTTTCCCCCTGTATTCGCCTATGATTGCGAAGCTTGAGGTTGTGCGTCATGGAGACGTACACCGCGCCAAGCTGTACTACCTGAGAGAACGGGTCGGAACAGCCCGCAATGTCAAGGAGAAGCGAGAAGTCTGATCCTTGAACAAAGTTTTGCGTGAGGTCCTTGACTGGGTCGTCATCATTGCCGTTGCCTTCGGTGCGTCCTATGGTCTTCGGCACTGGGTTGTACTGCCCTACAGGATTCAGATGTCCTCGATGGAGACGACGGTCTTTCCCGATGACCTTGTCATGGTTGATAAGTTGTCGTATCACTTCCACGAGCCGCGTCGCGGGGATGTCATCATCTTCTGGCCTCCGGGCGTCACTAGGGGGGACCCATACATCAAGAGAGTGATCGGGCTCCCGGGTGAGACTGTCGAAGCCAGGGACGGCAAAGTGCTCGTCGACGGTGACACTGTTGAAGAGCCATACATTCATGGCTATGTGATGCCTGACTTCGGTCCGACACCTGTTCCACAAGGCGAGTTCTTTGTCATGGGAGACAATCGCGCTGTCAGCCTGGACTCCCGTTCGTTTGGGACTATTCCTCTGGATTCGATTATCGGTCGAGCCATGTTTGCGTACTGGCCGCTGCAACATGCGGTCGTGCTCCGGGCTCTGACCGTTGTGGCACAGTAACCGGTTCGCGCAACCCTCGTTTCGTCAGCGCGTCCTGGTTGCGCCGGGAGGCTATCATGCGGCATGAGGCTCTGGCGCTCATGGAGCAGGCGGTCAGAACGCGCTACGGTTTTGATGCTGTCATCGGCATTGACGAGGCCGGCCGGGGAGCATTGGCAGGGCCTGTCTATGCGGGCGCGTGCGCGGTAACGGACGCACGGAACACCGCGTTTATCAACGATTCGAAGGTGCTCAGCAGAAGGCAACGCGACCAGGCGTTTGAACTGTTGCCAGGTCATGCCCTCGTTGCTGTCGGATATGCCAGCGCGGCGCAGATTGATGCCTGCGGAATCCTGCAGGCTACCTATCAGGCGATGGAGATGGCCTTTCAGGACTTGCTTCCACGGGTTCGGGAGCACTGGGGCAGCAGCGCATGCATCGGTGTTGTCGTTGACGGGTCGCTCCTCCCCCCTTTTCTTGCAACACAGCAGGTGACTGCGCTAGCCATTGTCGATGCGGACGCACTCCTCCTGTCCGTTGCAGCAGCAAGCATCGCAGCCAAAGTGACCCGTGACCGGACCATGCTTGACTTGTCGCGACGCGTTCGCGGGTATGGCTTTGAATCGAACGTCGGGTATGGCACGCGTGAGCACATCAGTGCCATCCGTGGCCGGGGTCTGTCCGCGGAGCACCGTCACAGCTTTGTCATCAGGGAACTCGCAACAATTGAGGAGCTTCCATTTGCGGCGCGACCACAACAGGGAACTCGGCAGCACAGGTGAGGACCTTGCTGCCGTGTGGCTGGGGCAGCATGACTTCCGTATCGTCCAGCGTAACCTGCGCACGCCCTACGGCGAGCTCGACATCATCGCAGAGCGACGAGGCGAGATTCACATCATCGAAGTCAAGACGCGGCACGGTACGGGTTTTGGCGACCCGCTCGAGGCGATCGACCGCAGGAAACAGGAACACCTCCGACGCGCTACCGCGGCTGTGCTGGCCTCCGGCTTGTACGGGTTGCCAAGACCCTGCCGCGGCGTCCATGTGGACGCAATCAGCGTTCTTGCAGACGGGCACTCCGAGCCGGTCATACGGTTTCTGGAGGACGTTCTTGTATAGGGCACAGATAGCTGCAACGTGAAACAAGGGAGGCGCTCCAGTGGGACAGGCACTTGTGGTCAGTGAACTCAGGAAAAGCTATGGTGGGCTGGAAGCTCTGCATGGCATCAGTTTTGAGGTTGCCCCCGGGGAGATCTTCGCTCTCATCGGGCCGAATGGCGCTGGCAAGACAACGACCTTGCGCATTGTGGCCACCATTCTTCAACCTACGTCTGGGTCGGCCAGTGTTTATGGGATGGACGTCCAACGGCAGGCAGCCGCTGTACGGGAGATCATTAGCTACCTGCCTGAGGAAGCAGGTGCCTACAAGAACCTGACCGGCCTGGGATACCTGAACTTCATGGCCGACCTCTTCGCGGCAGATTCTGCCACCGCACGGACATATGTGGACACGGCTACGGCCATATCGGGCCTTGGCGAACGTCTGCACGACAAGATTGGCACCTACAGCAAAGGAATGACCCGCAAGCTCCTTCTCTCCCGCGTTGTCATGACAAGCCCCAAGCTTGCGATCATCGATGAACCAACCAGCGGACTGGACGTCGTTGCGGCGATTGATATCCGCGAGTCGATCCGGAAAGCCGCACAGGCGGGTATGGCGGTTCTGCTGTCGAGTCACAACATGCTGGAAATCGAGTATCTCTCGGACCGTGTTGCGATTGTCGACAAGGGAACGATTCACGAGGTGGGATCTCCGACAGAACTCAAGGATAGGTATGGCAAGGCGAACCTTGAAGAGGTCTTTGTCGAGGTGGTGCAGAAATGAGGAGATTTGTCGTTGTCTTCAAGAAAGAGCTTCGGGAAATGCTCACATGGCAGATGCTGATCCCGATTCTCCTCGTCATGGTCATCTACGGGTTCCTCGGAAGGGTCATCAACCAGGAACAGCAGAAGCAGAGTGCCCCTCAACCCATCACGGTTCTGGACCTCGACCACTCTGCGACGTCGGCCATGTTGAGCGGAATCCTTGCCAAGGCCAATTTTGCCGTCACTCCGGTCTATCAGGGGCCAGCCGAGCAAGTTGTTGCGAGGGCAGTGCAGGATCGCAGTGCAGTTGCGGTCATGGTTATTCCCCAGGGTTTTGAGTCCGGCATTCGTGCACGGAAGCCACAGACCGTGCAGACTTACACGATTATTCGCAGCTTTTCCATGTCAGGCATTCAGGGGACGTTCCGAATGGATGCTGCACTCAGCGCAATGAACGAGTCGATTGGAGACGCGTACCTGCGGGCAGACAGCTCGGGCCTTGATCCGGCCATGGTACGCAACGCCATCCGCTCACAGTCATTTGTGACAGTAGGGACTGCGTCTGCCGAGGTGAGTCCCCAGGCAGTCGTAAACGTCGTGACACAGCAGACCCTGCTGATACCTATCGTGCTGTTCATAGTCATCATGATGTCAGCGCAGATGATTGCGGCCTCGATCGCTGGCGAGAAGGAGAACAAGACCCTGGAGACGTTGCTGTCGACTCCGGTCGGAAGGGGCGCGCTGGTAACGGCCAAGATGACGGCGTCGGGCCTGGTCGCTCTGGTGACCGCCGCGGCATACATGGTCGGCATGAGAAGCTATATGAGCAGCCTGGTCGGAACGGACGGCAACGTTTCGACGGCAGTGTCGGCGGCCGTTCGAAACCTGGGGCTTGTGCTGGATGCGCGTGGCTACGCGCTGCTGGGTCTGAGTGTCTTTGCAGCCATCATGGTAGCTCTGGCTCTGGCCGTCATCCTTGGAGCAGCCGCCGAGGACATCAAGAGCGCCCAGGTCGTCATCACACCGGTCATGATGCTTGTCCTGCTCCCGTATCTTCTGTCTATGTTCGTAGACCTAAGTACAGCCTCGCCAGTTCTCAGGTGGCTGATCTATGCGATTCCGTTTTCGCATCCGTTCCTGGCCCCGCAGTTGATTTTTGCCCGCAACTTTCAAGCGGTCGTCCTGGGCATCGTCTATGAGTCGGTCGTCTTCGGGGTGCTTGCGGTGGTTGCAGCGCGAATCTTCTCGAGTGACCGTATCCTTACAATGAAACTTGGTTCGGCAAGTCGCAGGCGGAAGGGCCTGAACAGCGGTCGCATCACGTTGCCTCCCCGTTGGCGGTAGCCGTAGTACGGAATGGGAACCGCGCCCCACCTTCCGGTGGGGCGCGGTTGTTTCTATGCTGACAGTAAGGCCGGAGTCTCAGGTTGCCGCGCCAGCTGCCGGTCTGTCCCCCGGGCGCATGAACAGCAAACAGACGCCTGAAAGAATGAAGA